>LCOA01000011.1 GCA_001002405.1 Candidatus Amesbacteria bacterium GW2011_GWA1_47_20 | reverse complement strand
CTGGCTGCGGAGCTAGGATTCGAACCTAGAATACCCACTTCCAAAGAGTGGTGTCCTACCATTAGACGACTCCGCAATATGACTCCATAATTATATCCGAAAGTCTCAATAATTTCCTTCCTATAAGTTTTGACCTTATTGTGATTTCCAATTGACCAAAGTAGTCAGGGTTCATTCGCCGTTTTTTTACGATATTCTTTTTCCAGGATTGTTTGATTTCAGATTCACTAACAAAAAGTTTCTCTGCCCAATATTTTTTAATTCGACCCAAATCAGTCGCGCGAGTTTCGTGAATGTAAACTCTATATCCTAAAGCAAGTTCTTGCACGGGAGAAACATATTTATTTAAGAAATTTATGAACACTTTAATTAATCGATAATCCGAGTTAGAGAATTTACTTCCCGTTTTAGCACCTTCAGCCTCATAAGCAACGATTCCTGCCACAAATAAAGGTTCTGATAAAAAACCACGACAACTTTTCACAAAGGAATTTATCTCTCTATTTATTCTAATGTCACGAGTAATTTTTGCTGACTCTGTCGCGACTCTTTTATTTTCAATTCTTTTCTTCAACTGAATCTCTAAATGTTCTTTAGTTAAGGTCAGTCCAGACAGTGTTAACCAATTCTGAAGAGTAGATTTGGCAATTGGGACGATTTTAAGAATCTCACTGTAACTCAACCCTTGTTTTCGTAAGGCTACCGATCTTTCAAAATTCTGTCTATTAAAACTCCTAACAGTACGTCTATTTACCATTAAATACAAGTATACATCAAGGTTCGAAATATTCGCAGTGGGCTCGGTGGGAATCGAACCCACAACCGTCTCCTTAAGAGGGAGCTGCTCTACCGTTGAGCTACGAACCCATGTAAAAGTGCCCTCGGGGGGAATCGAACCTCCATCTTATCCTTAGAAGGGATTTGCTCTATCCATTGAGCTACGAGGGCGATCCTCAAGAGCAATTTTACTACATTCGGGAGATGAAGTAGGTGGTGGGGTGGTAGAG
Source organism: Candidatus Amesbacteria bacterium GW2011_GWA1_47_20 (assembly GCA_001002405.1). Taxonomy (GTDB): domain Bacteria; phylum Patescibacteriota; class Microgenomatia; order CAZETR01; family Amesbacteraceae; genus GWC2-45-19. Next base: position 14,253 of record LCOA01000011.1, on the reverse strand, counting down.
GAAGATGACGGGGAGCTCTTCAGAAAGAAACTTTTGGAAGTCAAAGTAGATGGTTTTGCGGGCGGCGGTGTCGAGCGTTTTGCGGCCGTCTTCAAGGAGTTTGTCCGCCCGGGGATGATTGAAATGAGAGATGTTGGTCTCTTGGGTGGAATGCCACAGAGAATATTGATCCGGGTCGGTGGGTATTTTCTGACCGATTATAAGAGCGGTGAATTCCGCAGGAATTTCGGGAACAACTTGAACCTCTGTTGGGATGCCTAGTGCCTGCCAGTCAGATTTGACAGCCTCCGCGACTGACAGGTAAATAGGCAGGGTGGTGAGGAGTAATTTGTCCGGCTTTTTGCCCACTTTGGCTAACAGTTGTTTGGCCCGGACCAGATCCAGATCATAGGGTTTGACATCGGGATTATAGGCCCAGGAGGTGGGGGAGAGTGGTCCGTATGCCCGGTTTTGCCAGTGGGATTTGTCGATGGCGTAGGCTAGGGATTGACGTAAACTTTTTTCCAGTTGGGTGGTATTGAGGAAAATCCCTATATAACGGTCTTTTTGCCCAAACGGAGAAATGCGGAGGGATGGCCATTCAGCCAGATCGGCTGGATCTTGAATGTCTTCCAGAAAATTCACCGTACCGGATTTGAATGCCAAACGAGCTTGAGCTTCGGTGGGATAGAAGTAGTAGCGCAGACGGGGTAAGCGCGATGTGGAGTCTGCGGGGGTAAGTGTGAGAGTGTTTACAGTTTGGCCAGTTTTTTTAAGGGTAGCCACTTTGTACGATCCGGCCCCCAAAAGGCCTGTTTTGAAGGCCGGCCGGGAGAGAACAACCGGAAGCGGAGAATAGGGTTCCTTGAGATTGACGACGATTTGGTCATCAGCGGGATAGACGAAATCAGTGTCCTTAAAGTGATAATTGATATCTTGCGCTTTGATGGGCGAACCGTTTTGCCAGTGCAACCCGCTGTCTAAAGTGAAAGTGTAGCTCTTGCCGGTGGAATCCACTTCCCAGGACTTGGCCAAGCCGGCGACCGGCTGACCCGAAGGCGAAACAGTGGTCAAGCCCAAGCTGATTTTTTGTTGGATGGATAAGGGGATTTCGGAGAGCGTGTAGCGGCCAACGACGGCTATGGTTTGTGTGGGGCGGTAACGAGGTAAATAGGGCAGGAGTTTGGGAGAAAAGACAAAGACCAGCGAGCCCAAGACGGCACCCAGGATGACCGCCAGGTAGTATTTGGTGAGAAATGCTACCAGCAGGCGTGACCCGAAACGCAGCTGTTTAAAAGGTGAGGACATTGAGTAGGGATAAAACTACGAATATGATGGCAATAATTATGGTTGAACGGAAAACCATTTTTTCTACTCCTCTTTTGGAGTGATACGCAACCGAACCAAACGCCCGGCCTAAACCCGTGCCTTTGGCTTGCAAGAGTATTAGGCCGGAAAGCACGATACCGGTGACAATTTGACCGATCATAATCCAGGTTTTCATTAATCTTGAAGCAGCCAGTAAATAAAGTGAAAAGTGAGAGTGAGAGTGAAGGTGGCCACTACGAACGCTCCGAAAGCGGTGAATTGCATGGAGGGAATAATAACATATTTGAGGTCTAAACCGGGAAAAGTAAAGGCGTGAATTTGCAGATTGGGTACCAGGAGGGTGACCAAATACAAAGTTACCAGATTGGCAACCCAGCGGAAGACACCCAAGGTGACTAAGTGGATGGGAAGAAGTAGCAAATTGATGACGGGCCTGACGAAGAGATTGACCAAAGCGATAGCTAGTGAGGCCAGAAGCAGAGTTTGATAGCCTCCGATATATGTGATGACTCCGGAGAGGATCTGGGATGCCAGATAGATGCTGGCCAGGTTAATGGCAATGGAGCGCAAAAGAAGTCTCAACATTACTTAATTATTAAACTTCTGTGACGGTGATGCAAGCGACGCGCAAAGCGGTGAGCTTCATCGCGTAGGCGCTGCAATAATTGCAGACCAGGATGGGATCGTGGAAGTTTGATTGCAGAAGACGGGGTGTAAATTATTTCTTCTTTTTTTGCCAGAGCGATGGTGGGAATATCCCAATTAACTATGGATAATTGGGGCTTGCCCCCGTCTACGACGATAAGATCGGGAGTGGGCCAGTCTGTCTTGAGACGCCTGGAGAGCATTTCTTTGAGCCGGGCAACGTCATCTCGGCCGGAATGAATTGTGAAGTGCCGGTAATTTGTTGGTGAAAGCTGACCGTTTACTGCCACTGTCATGGCACCTGTGACTGCGCTACCTGCAAGTTGGGAGATGTCGTACATTTCAATTCGAACTAGGGGCCAAGTGTTAAGGGCTAAGTGTAATGATTCCAAGGCCTCTTGGCGACGATCGCAAAGCAGGTTGGGATTGACTACATATTCTTCGGGAGAAACTGGACGGAGCAGGAGATCCCGTAGGGCAGTGGCGGTTTCAAAATCTTGAGCTTTGACCGCTAGGTGTAGGACAGACTTGAATTGGCCACGCAGCATACGCTTCAATCGGGAGATGTTTTTCAAGTAGTCGGCTATGGTAGTTTGGGGATCGTCCGGACAGGGCCGGCACAGGCCCAAATGCCGGTAGAAACACGGAGATTCGGTGTGATACGGGGCCACGCGACGAAGAGATTTGAGAATATGTCGAACGGTCCAACCGCTTAAGAAAGGTCCCGCAATAGCCTGGTTGGGTAAATGGTTGACGACGGGTTTGGGAAATTTACTGGACGTGAGGTGAACATAAAAAGGTGATGTGTCGTCTTTGGAAGCGATGTTGTAAAAAGGCCGGAATTTTTTGATCAGCCGGGATTCTAAAAGCAAAGCCTCAATTTCTGATGCGACTTCGATGTAGTCGACAGAGGCAATGTGGGAAACTAATTGGGTGGTCTTGGATCCCAACCGAATGGGAGGTTGAAAGTATGACCGCACGCGCTGTCTTAGGCGGTTGGCTTTACCGACGTAGATGACGGTTCCGGAGGAGTTTTTGAAAATATATACCCCCGGAGATAATGGTAAGTGAGATAAGGATAGCAAAGCCGAGTTGCCAGGGAAGAAATAACGTGGCGGGGATATTATACGGCATGTTGAGAAGGCTGACGGACCTGGGAGTGAAATCAAAAGGTTGGGTGAGGGTAAATTGCGTGGTGAGTGTGGTCGATCCGTAGGGCGGTAGAGTTACGGGGTTGTTGTAGAGCGCCTGGGAGTTGGGATTGGTAAGATGCAGTTTGAAGAATACAGGAATATAAGGAATAAGAATTAGGGGGGGTTGCCATTTGGCTGTGACTGGCAGAGCCGGGAAATCGCGGTACGAGGTATAAGATACTTGAATATCCGTGGTGGTTACAGATGGCTGTGAATCGGATAGGCCGCGGGTGATAAAAGCCAAGTGATTGAAATCCAGCTTGGAAAAATAATCTACACCTCCGGATGTCTTGCCCCAGGTCGGATCGACACTAACCCAGATGCGTCTAGCCGAGTCCCAGTATTGGGGCCAGGAATGAATGGGTGTCTGCATCCCGGGATCAGTAGTGTAGCCATAGCCGTTGACTTCGCGGGCGGGAATACCGGCAGCCCTCGCGATGGCTATAAACAGGTCCGTAAATTCAGTACACACCCCCTTGCCGGACGAGAGAGCTGTGAGAGCGCCTTTGCGCTCTGCTGAATACTCGTAGTTGACATTTTGAACAACGTAATCATAAATTTTTCGAGGAGTCTTTAAAGATTTTGCCAGGTTGATAATTTGCGGGTCTGTGCTGGGCCAATAGGCTGTTGGTGATAAATATTTTTCGGGTGGAGCGTCGGCAAATGTGGTGAGGGGGTCGATGAGTATATGGGCTTGGCCGGTGACGGTAATGTCTCCGGCAGTAAAACTAGCCAGCCAGTTGCCGTCTGGGTCAATGGTTACAGAATCGGGAGGTGGGGTGATGGAATCGAAAAATATTTTCTGGTAAGCAGAGTCTGCCGGTAAGGGAATAACGGAGGAATTTTCTAAACGGTATTTGAGACGAAAGGATAGGGTCTGAAAATTGCCGAAAGCTCCGGAAACTCCGATGCCTTGAGTAAGCTGATCCTTAGTGAAGACGTAGGAATGGCCGGCGGAAGATGCCGGTGGAGGCGAGAGATAAGCAGGCTGACCGAAGGTGGGAGGAACAATGAGGTTTAGAGAGTAGTCGTCGAGAGCGGAGGAATTTGAGAATTTAGGGAGGGTGACTTCCCAGACCTGGCCTTTGCGTACGGCCGTCCTGCCCTGATACTGAATAGTGAAGTTTAAAGTTTTGTCCAGTCCGGTGACGGGTGTGTTGAATCTGGTGACCAAGCGGGTAGTATTGGGAGCCGGGGTGGTTGCGGTAATTTTGAGCGGACCGGCGGCGTCGCGGCCGGAGATGTGTTGCGGGTTCTCGCCTACCAGCTCCATCTCGTAACGGTCGGCATAATAATTGGCAATTTTGTTGGTCAGGGAGATGTGGTTCACCACAGTGGACCGGCCGGCTGTATCGAATTTGTAGTCCACCACGTGCCTGACATAAAAATCTTGTGATGCGGATACTGAAGCGGGAAAAGCCAGCAGCAATAGTAACATTCTTTTGGCCATTTTGTGATATTATATCGGGAGTGAGCGTAATTCGACAGAGCTATATAGTCCATGCGATGGCGACGAGAGTCTGGGAAGCAATGGTGGATCCGAACGGTCCGACAAAAATGCTTAGAGAAATGCTGCGTTTCAGGAATTTGGAAATGAAACCGAAAAAATCATTGGTAGCGCATTGTTGGAGCGGTAAACAAAATAAACCTTCCCGGGTGCAAATATCTTTGACATACGAAAACCAAAGAACATATATCGATTTGCTGCATGAAGATGTGCCGGATCGGGACAGGGATAAAATAAATAAGGGATGGAAGGACTACTTTTTTGAACCCTTAAAGAACTTCATGGAGAAATCGTCCGGTGTATGACGACTTGATGTGAGAGACTTGAGTGGGAGTTCCAGAGGCGACTATTTTTCCCCCACTATCTCCACCTTCTGGCCCCAGATCAATAATCCAATCGGCGTTTTTGATAACGTCGAGATTGTGTTCGATGACAACCACAGTATTACCGGCAGACACCAATCTCTTGAGAACATGCAGAAGTTTTTCCAAGTCGGCAAAATGCAGTCCGCTGGTGGGTTCGTCAAGGATGTAAAAAGTGCGTCCAGTGGCCCGCTTGGATAGTTCGCTGGCGAGTTTGACACGCTGGGCTTCGCCGCCGGAGAGTGTGGGGGCCGGTTGGCCTAGATGAACGTAGTTTAAACCTACATCTGTGAGCGTTTGAAGTTTTTCGAAAGCTGCGGGAATGGCGGCAAAAAATTGCAGGGCAACTTCCACGGTCATGTCCAATACTTCGGCAATGTTTTTGCCTTTGTAGTGCACTTCCAGAGTTTCGGAATTGTACCTTAAACCGTGGCATACTTCACAATTGACGTATATATCGGGCAAAAACTGCATCTCGATTTTGATTTGGCCGTCGCCTTCGCAGGCCTCGCACCGGCCACCCTTGACGTTGAAGGAAAAGCGGCCGGGTTGATACCCGCGAACCCGAGCCTCGGGGGTGAGGGCAAATATGTCGCGAACGACTGTGAATAGACCGGTATAGGTGGCGGGGTTACTACGGGGAGTGCGGCCGATGGGGGATTGATCTACTAAAATTACTTTATTAATGCCTTCAACGCCGACAATGGCTGTATGGCTCCCCGGTTTTTCTTTGTGATCGGGGTTAAATTGACGGGCTAAAGCGTGATACAGAGTGTCGGTAACCAGAGTGGACTTGCCGGATCCGGAAACTCCAGTGACGACGATGAACTTTCCCAAGGGAAACTCTACATTGATATGTTTAAGATTGTGCTCTTGGGCCCCCATGATTGTTAGTTTGCTATTGGTTAGTTGGTTACTTAGTTGCATAGGGTCAGACCCTATGCGTTTGCGGCCAGAGAGATATTGGCCAGTCAATGATTTAGGGTCGGATTTGATGTGGGTTGGGGTGCCAGCAGAAACGATTTTGCCTCCGTGCTCGCCGGCGCCTGGGCCAAAGTCTACTATCCAATCTGATTGATTCATCATGTCCGCGTCGTGCTCCACAACCACTACCGAGTTGCCTAGATCCCGCAGGCGTTTGAGGGTGTCGATAAGGCGTTGATTATCGCGTTGGTGTAAACCGATAGACGGCTCGTCGAGAACGTATAAGACGCCGGAGAGCCCGGAGCCGATTTGTGAGGCCAGACGAATGCGTTGGGCTTCACCGCCGGCTAGAGTGGTGGCTGATCTGTCTAACGTCAAGTAATCCAATCCGACCGAGACCAGAAAACCCAGCCGCTCTTTGATTTCCTTGAGAATAGGAGACGAAATGGTTTTTTCGCGAGAGGTTAGGTCGCTTAAGTTACATAAGACACTTAGGGATTTGCTGATGGAGAGTTGGGTGTAGTGAACTATAGGATGCCCCCCGACTGTGATATTCAAGGATTCGGGCTTGAGACGCTGGCCCCGGCACGCCGGACAGGTCTCCCGGCGCATATAACGCTCGATTTCCATCCTTATGAAATCCGATTGAGTTTCTTTGTATCGGCGCTCGAGGTTGGGAATAATGCCTTCGAACCCGTCTCGACCATGAAGCAACTCCCGTTTTTGATTGGTGGAGTATTCTGATAGCGGAGTGCGCATGGGAAATCCTAATGACGCCACCTTTCTGGAAAACCAGGAGTCGTAGAGAAAAGTTCTGGCATAGGGCAAAATACCACCTTCGGAAATAGTGAGCTTGCCATTTAGAACCAACGTGGCATCAATTTTTTGCTGAAAACCCAAGCCGGTGCAACTGGGACAGGCTCCGTGCGGCGAGTTGAAGGAAAAAATGCGTGGCTCAATTTCAGGCAGTGAGATGTTATCCACGGGGCACGAAAAACGTTCCGAGAACAGATGGTCTTCCATGATTTTAGGCTCGTCCGGAATATCGAACGATTTATCTTTGACAACAGCCGCGATACACAATCCTTCGGAAAGTTTGAGCGCGGCTTCTACGGATTCAAAAAGACGGGTGCGATCCTGGATCTTGGCGTCGATGGTTGTACGGTCGACGACCACGTCAATATCGTGTTTGTTGTTTTTGAGAAGCAGGATATCTGCGGATAGACTGATGACTTTGCCGTCGACTCTGACTTTGGAATAGCCTTTCTGACGCAGCGATGAAAACAGTTCGGTGTATTCCCCTTTCCGGCCGCGGACGATCGGTGACAGCAGAAGCAGTTTGGTGTGGCGGGGGAAGGCGGATATCTGATCCACAATGGCTTGGGCGGACATTTGGGAAATTTCCCGGCCGCAGACTGGGCAATGCGGATGGCCGATACGGGCAAATAATAATCTTAAATAGTCATAAATCTCTGTTACTGTGCCGACTGTTGACCTAGGATTATGTGACGTCGACTTCTGGTCAATAGATATGGCCGGAGACAAGCCTTCGATCTGATCTACATCAGGCTTGTCCATGATTCCTAGGAATTGTCTAGCGTAGCTAGACAAACTCTCGACGTATCGGCGTTGGCCTTCGGCATAAATAGTGTCAAAAGCCATGGAGCTTTTGCCGGACCCGGACAATCCTGTAAAAACCACTAATTTATTTTTGGGAATCTCCAGATTGACGTTTTTGAGGTTGTGCTCGCGGGCGCCCGTGATTTTAATAAAATCCATGACGTACTATTGTAAAGTCTTTTCGGGTTTTGTTCAATGCTTAATTGTGGAGTTGGACATCATGATGAAGGCTATACCCAACAACGCAAAGCCGGTGATCAGCCTGGCGGCGTCGTGATCGAGGAAGATGGGAAGTTCTTTAAGAAGCATGGCTCCACCTATCGCGCCCACGAAAAGGGAGAATATAAATGTCAAAAAACGGGACAGGCAACTGGGATTTTTAAATTCGTCTTCTTTTCTCACTTTCGCGATTATATCACTGCTTCTGAGTGTGCTATTATGAGCCGATGGCGTTGAGCATTCAGCCCGGTTTGAGGTATGTTGTGTGCTTTGCTTGTGGGTTGTTAGCTCGCGTGGGTGGTAACCAGTCAGATGAAGAAGGTAAAGCAGAAAGAAAGGGTGATCAGAGATTTTTGAAGTTGGTAGAGGGAGAATTGCAGGTTGGTTAGTGGCAGATTGTTCCACCTAAGAGGTGGAACTTTGGATTTCGCGGATGCGGTCGCGGAGGCGGGCGGCTTCTTCGAATTCCAAGGCTCTGGCGGCGGCGTTCATCTGCTTTGTCATAAGATTAATAAGTCGAGATAGGTCGGATGGGACTAATTGATTGACCTTAGACATATCGATGTCTGCGGCGTCGAGGGCGTGGCCTTTGAGAATTTCTTGAGGGTCCAGAGTTATGGAAGTTTCAACCTGTTTTTCAACGATGCGTTCCCGGATGGCTTTGGTGATGGACCGGGGAGTGATGCCGTGCTTGGCGTTGTAATCCAGCTGAATCTGGCGCCGGCGGGTGACTTCATCGATGGCCGATTGCATGGAGACAGTGACGTGGTCGGCATACATGACTACCTGGCCTTCTTTGTGTCTGGCCGCCCGGCCCATGGTCTGAATAAGCGAGGTTTTGGATCGTAAAAATCCTTCTTTATCCGCGTCCAGAATTGCTACCAACGAGACTTCCGGCAGATCCAGACCTTCCCGCAGTAGATTAATACCTACCACCACGTCATACACGCCTTTCCTTAAATCATCCAAGATGTCCAGACGTTCTAAGGTGTCGACGTCGGAGTGCAGATAGTGCACTTTGTAGCCCTGCTCTGCCAGGTAGGCCGATAGATCTTCGGCCATGCGTTTGGTGAGGGTGGTAATAAGGGCCCGCTGGCCCTTGGAAATTAGAGACTGGAGAGTAGAAATTAGATCTTGAATTTGATTTGAAGTTGGACGGACGGAGATAGCCGGATCGACCAGGCCGGTGGGGCGGACGAGCTGCTCGACCACCTGACCTGCTGACTGGGAGATTTCCCACTCGTCAGGGGTGGCTGAAGCATAAATGGTGCGGCCGGCGCGGCGCAGGAATTCATCGAATTTGAGCGGCCGATTATCCAGAGCGGCCGGCAAGCGGAAACCGTAGTCAATGAGAGTTTGCTTTCTGGAGTGGTCACCGTTGTACATGCCACGAATTTGGGGAATGGTCATGTGGGATTCGTCGACGACTAATAAATAATCTTTGGGAAAATAGTCCATGAGAGAATAGGGCGGGTCGCCTACTTTCCTTCCATCGAAGTAGCGGGAATAGTTTTCGATACCGTTGACGTAACCCAATTCTTGGATCATTTCCAGATCGTAATTGACCCTCTGATTTATACGATGGGCCTCTAGCATTTTGCCCTCTGATTTAAATTTCTCGACTTGTAATTCCAGATCATGGCGGATCTGTTTGAATGCCTCGGCTTGATTATCCTTGGCAGCCAAATAATGTTTGGCGGGGTAGATAGCTTCAAAAGGACTAACCTTTTTGAGGTCTCCGGTGAGAGGGTCAAGTTTTTCCAGCTTGGTGATTTTTTGACCGTCGTGGGTGAGGCGGACGGCAGTGTCCTCGTAAGCCAGGTAGATATCAATTGTCTCGCCGTGAACGCGATAGGTGCCGCGGTGAAACCCGTAATCAGAGCGGGAGTATTGCAGATCATTGAGGCGCATCAGTATCTGATCCCGGGTGACCCGGAGACCGGTAGTCAGCTCCAGAATGGTTTTGCCGTATTCAGCAGGTGAACCTAAGTTATAAATGCAGGAAACCGATGCGACTACGATGACGTCCTTGCGCGTGAGCAAATTAGTTGTGGCAGCCAGGCGAAGCTTGTCTATCTGATCGTTAATGTCGGTCTCTTTTTCAATATAGGTATCGGACTGAGGAATATAAGCTTCGGGCTGGTAATAATCGTAATAAGAGACAAAATAAGATACGGCATTGTCCGGAAAGTAATCTCTAAACTCCTGATATAGCTGGGCGGCCAGGGTTTTGTTGTGAGAAATAATTAAGGTAGGTTTTTGCAATTTCTGAATGACGTTGGCGATGGTAAATGTTTTGCCGCTGCCGGTTACGCCCAGCAATACCTGATGCTGTTGAACGCTAGACGCTAGATGCTGAATAGCTTCCGGTTGATCTCCTGTTGGCTTATAGGGAGCTTTGAGTTTAAACATGCCTCTTGACATTTGGGAAATATTCGGATTATAGTATAACTATGCCAGTGACGCTATACAAGAGGCAAAGACAGATTTTAGACTTCATCTCTCAATATATTCAGAGGAATGGTTACTCCCCGACTTTAGCTGAAATTGCCCAGGCTCTGGGAGTCTCCAGCCTGGCAACTGTTCACGAGCATTTGGAAACGATGGAGAAAAAGGGCGTGATCAAACGCCGTGAAGGCACAGTTAGATCGATTGAAATTACGGAAAAAGATATGGCTCAGAGATCACAAACTCCAGCTTCAGTAGAGCTACCAGTATTGGGTTTTATTGCCGCCGGAGCTCCCATTGAGCCGTATACAGATCCCAGCGCGGTCCTGGGAATTCCTCCCACCATGGTATCGCCTAAAAAGAGAGCTTTTGTGCTGCAAGTGAAGGGCGATTCGATGATTGAGGCGGGCATTCTGGACCGAGACTTTGTGGTCATCGAACAAACTGAAGAAGCCAAAGACGGTGAGGTAGTGGTGGCACTTTTAGACAACGGATTTGCCACTCTGAAGAGATATTTCAAAGAATCTACCAGAATCCGCCTGGAGCCCGCCAACTCCTCCATGTCCCCCATCTTCACCACTAAAGTCCGCATTCAAGGCCGATGCGTGGGCGTAATCCGCAAATACAACGGAGCGGTGAATTAGACTTGACCTATTTGTCTCTCGTTTGCCAATCCCATGTCCAAATTTTGTTATTGCGTACTCTTTTGGAAGCCAATAACTTTCTTTTATCGTTGCTTGTTATTTTTGCTTCATCACACAACCCTTTTATCGAATTTAATCCTCGGTTTTGCCTTATGATGCACTTTCCCTCTCGAAATAACGTGCAGGGTTTGCACATTTGTTCCATCTCGTGTACGAGACTCATGTATGGGAGTATATCACACGTCAAAAAGAAATTTTTTTGCGGTCTTTGAGGAAGTGGAGAACGATGGGGATGATGGAACCGAAGATGATGAGGAGAATGACGGCTTCGTAGTGAGAGTGAATCCAGGGAATATTCCCCAAAAAGTAACCCAGGGAGGAGATGCCAACAGTCCAGAGTAAACCGCCAATCAGATTGTAAGTCATGAAAGTGGAATAATGCATTTGAGCTGCTCCGGCTACGATGGGGGCAAAGGTGCGTACGAAGGGAACGAAGCGAGCCAGAACTATAGTTTTAGTGCCGTGCTTTTCGTAAAACTTTTGTGCGGCCAGGAGATGATGTTTTTTGAAAAGCAGAGAATCTTCACGAGCAAAAATTTTGGGGCCGACTTTGTGCCCAAACCAGTAGCCTACGTTGTCTCCCAAAACAGCTGCGGGAAAAGTGACAAGTAACAGAGTGGCGAAATTGAGGTATCCTTGGGATGCAAGTAATCCAGCTGTAAAAAGTAGGCTGTCGCCGGGAAGAAAGAAACCGAAAAATAAGCCAGATTCGGCAAATACAATGGCAGTGATGCCGGCCAGGGCCCAAGGGCCAAGTGAGACTATGAAAACTTCGGGTTTTAGAAGAGTTAAGATATAATCAGGCACAATGGGGACATTATATGTGGTCGCGACACCAATTGGCAATCTGGAAGATATTACTGAACGAGCGGTCAAAACACTTTTAACCACTAAAGTGATTGCATGCGAAGACACTCGGCGAACTGGTCAGCTAATTAAAATTTTAGGAGGAAGTGACAAAAAATATTTGTCGGTTAGAGACTGGAATGAGGCTAAAACTGTTAGTTTGTTACTTAGTTACTTAGTTCATGGTGATGTAGCGTTGGTGAGTGATGCGGGGACGCCGCTCATCTCAGATCCGGGATACAAGATCGTCAGCGTGGTGAGGGCGGCGGGATTTAAAGTGGTTCCTATTCCAGGGCCATCAGCCCTGACGGCGGCATTGTGTGCGGCGGGATTGCCCACCGACAAGTTTACGTTTTTGGGATTTTGGAATGATAAATATGAAATACTCCCACACGTAACCACCGTTATTTACGAATCACCCGCCAGGACAGATAGGACACTTAAGACTCTTAGGGAGAGATATTCCGGAATTCAAATAACGCTTGCCCGGGAGCTGACCAAAATCTACGAATATATCGGGCCGGATGACGGGGTATATCGAGGAGAGATAACTATCGTAGTAAATTACGACCCGTCATTGACGAAGGAGCGGGAATTTTAAGAAGCGAGAGAATAGTGGGGGCGACGTCGGCCAGAATACCTTGGGAAATTTGAGTGGCTGTGCGAAAATCGTTGCCGACCAGAATAAAAGGTACCGGATTGGCGTTGTGTTCGGTGTCGGTACCGTGGGTACTGGGGTTGATCATCTCTTCGGCATTACCGTGATCTGCAGTGATGACTAAGACGCCTCCGACAGCCAAAACGGCACGGGAGATGTCTCCGATGCACGTATCTGCTGTCTCGCAGGCTTTGATAGTAGCTTTGAGATTTCCGGTGTGACCGACCATGTCCGGATTAGCGAAGTTAATAATGATCACGTCATAGGTTCCGGATTGGATTTTGGAAATAGCTTTTTGGGTAACTTCAACAGCTGACATTTCCGGTTTTTTGTCGTAAGTGGGAACCTTGGGAGACGGGACTATTTGGCGATCTTCTCCGGGAAACGCCTGCTCTCGCTGACCGTTAAAATAGTAAGTGACAAAGCGCTCTTTTTCGGATTCGCACAAGCGGAGTTGACGCAGATTGGCGTCCGACAATACCCGGCTTAGGGGGTACTCCACAACCTGGGGGGGAAACGCTATTTGAACCGGCAGATTCTGTTCGTATTCGGTCATGGTCACAAAATACAGGTTGGGAATTTGTACTCCGCGAGTAAAGGGCGCAGGTTTGCCGGAGACATCCTCGATGTGTTTGGCTGTGTATTTGACGGCGTAAGGGTCAAAACCGACATGGTTGGCTGTTTCTTCAAAGTTGGGAAGCACAAAGGCTTTGGTTAATTGCCGGGGGCGGTCGATACGGAAATTATAAAAAATGACAGCATCCCCTGATTTGATTATTCCTTCGGGATCAATAATGGTGGGCTCAATAAATTCGTCGGTTTTGTTGGCTGAATATGATTGGCTAATGGCTTGGTCGATGGATTCAGCCTTTCTTCCTTCACCTTTAGTGAGACAGAAGTAGGCCTTAGCGGTGCGGTCCCAGCGAAAATCCCGGTCCATGGCGAAATACCGGCCCATGACCGAGGCTATTTTACCGACGGCTTCCCGTGCAATGACTTCCTGGACTTGATTGATATACGTCATGCCAGCAGAAGGAGGAGAATCGCGGCCGTCGGTAAAGAGATGTAAATATACTTGGGCCACATGTTGTTCGTGACAAAAGCGCAATAGGGCAAAAAGATGAGCTAGATCGGAATGAACTCCGCCACCGCCAACTAATCCGAGGAGGTGAACTCGAGGGGATTTAACTACTCCTAACAGCTGGGGATTTTGAAAGAAAGTGCCGTCGGCAATACTCATATTGATACGGGGTAAATCCTGGTATACGATGCGGCCGGCGCCTAAATTTAGGTGTCCGGTTTCGGTATTACCCGGCTCGGATTTGGGTAGACCGACTGATTCGCCGTGGGCTATAAGCTGGGTGTGGGTGTATGCGTTCCACAGAGAGGTCATGTTGGGAGTTTTGGCAGAAGCGATGGCATTGCCCGGACCGGGTGGTGCCAGTCCCCAACCGTCAAGAATCGCCAGGACAATTGGCTTAGGGGTAGAAGTCATGTCGTTTTCAGTTCGGTTTCGATGGACAGGAGACGGTTGTATTTGGCTACGCGTTCGCCGCGATCGGGGGCGCCGAATTTGGCGTATTCGGCTCCGACGCCCACGGCAAAATCGGCAATGAAAGGATCATTAGTATCGCCGGAGCGATGGGAGACTACAATCTTCCACCCAGCGGCCCGGGCCTGATTAGTAACGGCGATGGTTTCAGTGATAGTGCCTATTTGGTTAGGTTTAATGAGAATGGAATTACAGGCCTTTTCGGCAATTCCTTTCTTAACCCGCTCTGGGTTGGTAACCAAAAGATCGTCTCCGACGACCGTTAGC
>LCOA01000010.1 GCA_001002405.1 Candidatus Amesbacteria bacterium GW2011_GWA1_47_20 | reverse complement strand
TCGCTGACCTAGCTGATGCAGCTGATATTGCTGTCTCTCATATGGCCGAAGCCTTGCAATACCGGCAGATAGTATGAAAGTTTGGAATAAAGAGACGGGACGAATTGGGGAAAAAATTGCGCTGGATTATTTGTTGTCCAAAAACTATGAACTAATAACGACGAACTATTCTACCCGGTTTGGGGAAATTGATTTGATAATGCGTGATAAAGAGACGGTGGTGTTTGTGGAGGTGAAGACCAAAAAGGGCTACTCTTGGGGTAGTCCGGAGGAAATGTTTACCCAACGGAAATATGAGCGGGTGAAACGCATGGCCAACGTATATTTAAAGGGCAGGCAGGTAGCCTGTAGAATTGATATGGTAGCGGTGGTTTTGAATGAAGAAAATCGACCGGTTTCAGTGAAACATTATGCCAATGTTACTTAACTTTGATTCCCATGGAGCGGGCGGTGCCGGTGACAATGTTGATGGCGGCGTCCAGAGAATCGGTGTTTAGGTCTGGCATTTTGGCTGCGGCGATTTGCCTGACTTGATCGGCGGTTAATGTACCGGCCACTTCTTTACCGGGAGTCTTGGCAGCTATAGCCAGGCCCAATTCTTTTTTAATCATGGCGGAGACTGGGGGGAGTTTGGTAATGAAAGTGAAAGAGCGGTCCTCGTAGACGGTAATGACGGCGGGGATGATGTTGCCTTTTTGGTCTTTGGTTTTGTCGTTGTATTGTTTGACAAAATCCATGATGGGCACGCCGTGCTGACCCAGAGCCGGACCCACGGGAGGAGCGGGCGTCGCTTCGCCTGCCGGGAGGTTTAATTTTAAGATGACCTTTACTTTTTTAGGAGCCATACTTTAGATTTTCTTGACTTGTAAAAAGTCTAATTCTACTGGGGTTTCGCGGCCGAAGATGCTAACTAACACGCGCAATTTGCCATGATCTTCGTCGATGGATTCGATGGAGCCCAAAAAGTCGGCGAAGGGTCCGTCGGTGATTTTGACGGCTTCACTTACTGAGAAGTTGGCTTTGTACTTGGGAGCACCCATCTGGGCAAATTGCATGATGGCTTCTACTTCGGCCGGGGACAGGGGCGTGGGTTTGTTGCCGGTGCCCACAAATCCGGTGATGCCTTGAGTGGTGCGCACCACTAACCAAGAATCGTCGTCGACCACCATTTTGACGAGCAGATACCCGGGGAAGATTTTTTCTTTGATGGTGGATTTGGTGCCGTGCTTGATTTGGATTTTGTCCTGGGTGGGGATGAGCAGCTCAAAAATTTTGTCTGTCTGGCCCAAAGTGGTGGCTCTCTGGCGCAGGGTTTCGGCCACCCGGGCTTCATGGCCAGAGTAAGTGTGAACAACGTACCAATGTCCGGCATCGCTGCCTTTGTCATTAATGATTATGTGGCCGGGGATGGCTTTGCCCCCCAGGCCCTTTTCAGTAATAGATGTGGGTTCGTCCATGTTATTTGATGATGAGTGTTAATAAGTTAGTAAAAGTGAAGTCCAGGCCGCCCACATAGAGAGCAACAATTAAGGAAATGGCAATGACGATGACGGTCAGCTTTATCGTATCCTGGCGGCTGGGCCAGGAGACGTGCCTTAATTCGTCAATGGTTTCGGACAGGTATTTGACAGGGTTCATACAAAAAAGAAGTCTAGCGACTTCTTGTCAAGCATTGTATAACTTCCAGTTTGTTTTAGCAAGGTGGTAAAATACCGAGAATTATGGCAGGGAGGGAAATTTTGATTGGGGAGCCGGGTGTGGGATTTGGACATCCCTTTTTGGCATACGCTTTGGTTTTTGAGTTGGAACGGAGGGGACTGTCGGAAGGGAAGGGGATAAAAAGACGGTGGATGTGATTTTAGCCAAGATTTAGGGGACTAGAGGTGATTTTTTAGGCCTGTAGTAATGCGATGCCACATTTTTTCTTCTGGTCAGTGGTCAGGTTGTCGTAAGCAGCCCAAAGAATCGGGGCGTTGGATTTTATGGCTTTGACTATCTGTGCGTATGCGCATTTACAGTTGTCTTCCGCTAATTTAGCTGCGCTAAGCATGCAACGAATAAGGTAGGGGAATTTATCGGCAGGGGAAATGGTAGCTAACTCCTCTGCTACTTTAGCCAGTATTTGCTCGGGTGAGAGCTGACGCTGGGGATCTTTCTTTATTACTTCATCAAGTATATCGAGAGCGGAGCAGAGACGTTTTTGACGTTGTGTGTTAATGTTTCCGTTAACGATGAACCAGTCCTCTTCGATAAATTTAGTTATTAGACGGGGGAATGCGTATCCGACTGCAGTGTTATAGACTCGGGTTTCTAATTCTTTGGGGATCCAGGTTGGATTGTGATCCCCTAGAGGTTCAGAAGGGAGCCGGTCGATTGGTCCCATGAAATTATTTAATTGTTCTGGAGCGTACCCTCTTTGTAGCAGAAGGCCGAATATGTAGCCGGACCAAAAATTGACTTCTCCATATCTCAACTTCATGACTTTGGCTCCGCGTTCAACAATGAGTCTAACTGCGATTGGACATCCTTCTGACCAAGCTTGCCAGAGAGCTTTTTGTTCTTCATTTTTCAGGCGAAAATAACTACCTCTTTTATCACCGTTATCGCCTACCAGCTGGCGACTGGCGTAAACAACGCCTAATCTTTCTATTGCCATGTGGGGATTATATCAAAAGTGGTCAATTCCGGGATTTGGTCCGGTCGAAGTGGGGGACAGGTGAGGATAGAAGTGGTCGGTGAGAGCTAGAATTGCGAGGTGGTTGGCGCAGCGGTGTGGGAAAAGCCGGGTATCGAAACTTGTCTAATTCTAATGGGTTTATCATGGATAGAGCCGAATTATACACTCGGGTATAATGGATTAATGATTTTGAGACTGGAGATAGGCTGTGAGGAGACGTCTGACTTCTGGGGTAGATGGGCAAACATCACTAAATTTGCTTTGCCAACCCAGCGCTATGAGGCGTCTGGGGTTATGTAAATCCAGAGCAGCCAAGACCGCAGACATGAAGGTACATTGGCCGTAACCGATACAGTCTTGGCACGGCGGGGTACTATATACCAGCTCTTTTAATTTTTGTGCAAGCTCCCTTTTATCCATTGGTGAGGTATTATAGAACAATGAAGCTGTTGGTATCGGATATGGGCGGGATATTGTATAGTTTTGATTCGGCGCAAGATCCAATGAGGCATGAAGAGAAGTTTGACGAGGCTATGAAGGAGTTGGGACTGACAGACGCGCCTCTTAAAGATCAGTTAGAAGGAGAGTGGAGGGCTGTAAATTCAGGGCTGTTAAAGGTTTATCCCCCTCGGGAAGGGGTAGAAAATTTGCTACGGAATTTGCAGGAGTGGAAGTTGGTGATTGTTTCTACATCAAGGGTTAAAACGTCGGATTGGATTTTGAAAAAGATTGGAGTGAAAATAGATCCCTTTCGGATTTTTGACATGTCTGACTATGGGGGCAAGAAAGATCCTGGTGCTTGGCAAAAAGTATTTGAACAATTACCGGGAGTTGAGGCGATTGTGGAGGACGGGCGGGAGAATTTGCGGGCTGCGGGAGAAGCAGCTAGAGATTTGGGGTTTGCCCCGACTCTATACTCCCAAATGCCAAAGTTGGTAAAATGAGTGTATGGCGAGTTTAGAAGAGCGAGTGAAAAGTATTGAGGAGAGGAATAAGAGAGTGGAGATAAATAAAGCGTGGGAAGTGAGTTGGACTAGAAAGATTTGGGAGAAATATGTTAACAAATTGATTAAGATGGAGGTATAGTTTGCTTATGGGCCAGGAGTATGTAAATGCGATTCTTAGAATTTCTCGGAGAAGAAATGGTCGCAGAAGAGGTTTTGAAAGTGCTGAAGCAGTGGCAAAGGACCACCCGGAAGAACTTGCGCCTATAGTAGCGGAGTTGGATTGGGCTGTAGAATTTCTGAACAGATTAGCGCGGGGGGAAGAAATGGAGTTTAAGGTGGATGAGGCGCTGGTTAAGTATTCTGCCGATGCGGCAAGAGTTTTGAGTCAGGAAAAAGTGACCTTACCAACAGCTTCACAGGTAATGGCAAGGCCTGATTTTGGATCGTTGCGCAAGGGGGTTCGGGCATTTGATTTGGCGAACGAATGGGAATTTCTGGATAGTTTTCAAGGTGCGGATTGGTGGGCAGGCATGGCCCCAGGGATGTTGAAAATATACTTACAGAATGTCTATCCGCAAATAAGGCAAGAGGGTGTGTTTTTGGGGAGCGCGTTGGAAGAGGCTTTGGCGATAGGGGTTCTGAACGGGCAAGTCGGCGATGTAATTGTTAGGGCGATTGCAAGCTGGTTTGCGGAGGAAGGTTTTACTGATCGATTAAAGGCGAGATTGGAAGAATATGTTAGGAAAAATTAGACAAGTGAAGCCAGGTGAAGCTGGGTTACTTCGATCAATCAGGTTAGCCTTAGTGAAAGAGAACCCAAGAACGTTTGGTATTTTGTATGAAACTGAAAGAAGAAAGCCACTGAAGTATTTTGAGGATGATATCAAAAAGTTCTCAGGATCGGATTCGGCCATATTTTTTTTGGAAATCAATGGTCAAATCGTGGGAATGGCCAAGGTGGGCCGGTATGATAAGAAGGATCTGCGCACCGGGTATTTGAGCAGCATGGGAGTTTTGAAGAAGTATCAGGGGCAGGGATGGGGCGAAAAGTTGTTGGCCTTTCGGTTGGAGTGGATTAGGAAGAATACGAAGTTTAAAAGAGTGTTGATGATTATTGTAGATGGAAATGAGAGAATGACTAAGTTGGCACATAAGCACGGATTTAGTATGATAAGTCGAGGCAGCTTTTATCGAATACCTAATACTAAGTTTGAACTAAAGCTATAAGCATGTATAAAGACTCGTTTAAAAAGGTGTTTGGAGGGAAGAAGAAGGTACTGGTGGTAATGGCGCATCCAGATGACGCGGAGCTGTATGCTGGAGGCACAATTGCCAGGCTGGTCGGGTCGGGGATTCGGGTGAGGGTGGTGAAGATGACCTTAGGGGATATGGGGAACCGGCAAGAGAGAACTACCAGTAAAGAATTAGGAGGTTTGCGCCAAAAAGAGGACGAAGCGGCGATGAAAGTGTTGGGAATTCTGCCGGAAGATAACGTGTATTTAGGCTTAGGAGATGGAGAAGTGGAAGACGATTTGCCGACGATCGGAAAGTTAGCCTTGCAAATTAGGCTGTTTCAGCCAGATTTAGTGATCACTCACAACCCCGAAAATGTGATAGTTAAATTTGACAACAAGAACAGCTGGATCAATCATCGCGATCATCGGAAAATCGGCCTGGCGGTCATTGATGGGACATATCCGTACGCTCGCGACACTTTATTTTTTCCGGAACATTTCAAAAATCCGCTAGCCAAATCGCATACTGTGACGGAATATTTATTGGTCGATTATTACGACCATCCGGATCAAGTGGCAATCGAAATGACCGATTTTGTCGGGATTAGAGTTAAGGCTCATGCCTGCCATTCATCTCAGTATTCACAAGAGGCCGCTCAAGCCAGTGCTGATTTCTTTACTTTGCAACGAGATGGAAAGCGGTTTGAGAGATTTAGATATGTGGTAGTGGATTAGTGATTGGGGTTTCGATCAAGAATTCTGTCTAGTTTAGCCAGAGCAGAAGGGTTTTTGAGAGTACTTAATATTGTGGGGCCAAAAACTCGGACTAGATCTTTCTCGGCGAGCAGTAGGGTGAAGACTTCGGTTTGGGCAAATAAATCATAGAAAATTTCTTGAGCTATAGGTAGGAGTGGGCCAACTTTCCAGCCACCGCGGCCATCAGGGAGTCCGAAAAACTGATGTCTGTGATCCCAATATTTCCTCACCATCTTACTGGCCAGGCCGTGACTTATGAGAAAGGGAAATGCGTCTTCGTAGCAGACCTTTTGGACGGTAGCTATCGAATCTTGATATTCTCCTTCCCGTGGAGACCTGAGTTTTTCTACTACTTGCAAATTGGGATGACGAAATCCCAAATAGTAGGCGTCGCGCAGAATACCTGTCCAGCCCATTCCTGCCGCACGGTCCGCTGCCTGCAAGATCCACGCATAGACTGGGGCGGAGCGGGGCAGAACGTCTTTGGAGTGGAGGAGAACCGTCTTGGCAACGACTTTGTTCCATTCAAATCCCTCGTACATCTTCAAGGCAAATAGCCAGCTACCCAGGTGGTGGTCTGATGGTTCAAGTTGACCGGTGTTGGCAAAACCGTAGCCCCTTTCTTGGGTTATACCCATAACTAAGGCCAGGGCAAAGGCGTTTTCTTTAACTTGCCTATCATGGAATTTTTGATGAGGAAAATCGGGCTTGGCTAGGACAGCCCTGCGGAAGTGTGGAGAGTTGGGTATGAATCGCTCTGTGGGCAGGTATATGGGAAACTGTTCAGCAAACTCCTTCTTTTTCATGGTTTGAATGATACACCACTTATTCTGGGGTGGGGAGGGAGGAGGGATTGGAGACGCTGGAGATGAGTGAAGGAGCCGCGGGAGAGGGCGGGGTTGTGGCTAGCGAATAAGGTGAGCCATTTGCTGGCGGGGACGAATTTGGCAAAGCGGTTATGGGTGAAATGGTAGGCGATGAAATCTTGATAAACTGATTTGATAAGAGTTGAGGATTTGTGAGTGAAGCGCACGAGAACACTGTCCACGGCGGGGGTAGGGGAGAAATCGGTGCGGGCGAGGCGGTGGATGATTTTGATATCCAAGAAAGGATAATACAAAATAGCTGCCATAGTATTGGCCTGGGGGTGGATGACGAACTTGGCAGCGGCTTCGGATTGCATTATTAGATAACAGTCCGCTGGCGGATTAGGGGCTTGGAGGAGCTTACGGACTATGGCGCCGGTGATGCTAAAGGGGATATTGGCGAAAACTTTGTAAGGAGTTCGGGGAAGGGGGTAGGTGAGGAAATCCCTGGGGTGGGAGGTAAGCTTAGGATCCTTTTCGATGGCGATGACGTGGGGGGTAATTTTGAGCAGTTCCTGGGTGATAATGCCGCGGCCGGGGCCGATTTCTAGGACGGTATCAGAAGGAGAAATGGAAGAACCTCGGATGAGCTTAGATACCAGCTCCCGATTGGTGAGAAAGTTCTGTGAAAGATGAGGCTGACGTAGCTTGTACATACAGCTTCCTGATGACAGTAATCATAACGGCCCCATTTTATCACAATTATTTGGTGGACCAGGTTTCGTCGGCGTGGAGGATTTTGGCTTGGGAAGCGGAGTAGGGGGCGATAAAAACTAGAACTACACCGTCCGGGTCTTTAATGACAGCCTCGAGAGTTCCCCAGTAGTAGTGTCGGGGACCGACGGCTAGGGGAATATTGGCCTTGCGGCAGTGGGTAAGCAGGGGTTTGAGGCTGGGAACCTGAATCATGAGAGATATTTTGGAAGAAGAGAGTAGTTGCTGAAAGACTTTCGGTTTGACTGCCCGGTGGCCGGAGGCGATTTCTAATTTGGTTCCGCCATGTGCAAAAACCACGCCGTCGTAATCCTCTTTGACTTTTTGCTGGGGGCCGTAGGCAAAAACCTGCTTGAACCCCAGAGTTTTGTAGAAAGCCAGAGATTTGGCAAAATTTTTGACCTTGATATGAATGCCGAGTCCGAGAATATTTGTACTCATATTATTTCTAATTCTACGAAATATTGCTATTTAGTCAATCTTTTGATATACGTACGTATGTATGTATGAGGATTTTTTATACGGCGTCTTTTTATGGGAAGAACAAGTATCAGAAATATTACGATTTGGTTTTAGAGACTATTGAAAAAACTGGTGCTACGGTAATATCTCCAGAGAAAGGGAACTATAAGCGGATATTGACAGCAAAAGCCAGGATGAGGGACCCTAAATTAGCGCATTACGAAGCTATCCGAAAAAATATTCTACAGGCAGATGCAGTGATAATTGAGGTGAGTTTTCAGGATTTGCAAATTGGCTATGAGACGGCACTGGCGATAGCGGCCAAAAAGCCAGTGTTGTGCCTGTCGATTTACGAGGATTTTAGTCAGAAGATTGATAACCAATATTTTTTTGGAGCTAAATATACCGAATTGGATGTGGAGGAAGTGGTGGCGGAGTTTGTGGAGCGGGTGGGAAAAAAGACGTTGGGGGAACGGTTTAATCTGTTTTTGTCGGCGGTTCAGGAAGAGTATTTGGAGCATGCCAGCCGGGAAAAGGGAATTAGTAAGTCAGAGTATGTCCGGAATTTGATTGATAAGGATAAATTGGAGAAATGAGCGGCTGGTTTTAGTTCTTGAAGATATCATTGTTTAGGGATTTAGCTAGTTTTAGCAAGAAACTTTCCATTTCATTTTGATCAAATGGGACCAACATTCGAGGTGGGTCTTTGACTGTTACAACTTTGGCCAAATTCTCACCCATCTGGAGCGGGTTTATATTCCAGTCAAACTTGGCTTTAGCAAGACCAATTAACCGGGGGAGAGATAACCCCCACTTTTTGTCTTTAAGCAGGAAATATAAATCAATAAAATCGCGGGATCTGGGTTTGACTGAGATGGTGTGTACTTTGTTGGTGGCAATGTCTTCAATGCTGTCGATGTCAATTTTATTCCATTTCCTACCAGTGTTTATACGGGGAAAAGGATAATAATTGAAGTCTATTTTTAGTTGGCTACCGTCGTTGAAATTAAAGACAAAAGTGTGGAGTCCCAGAAACCTAGTATAGCTAATGCCTTTTGCCCCCAGTTTGGCTCCTGATATGCTCACAAAATCCTTTATACTGGGCAGATGCACTTCTCCCTTTTCTGTAAACAGGTCTATGTCTTCGGAATTTCGGTGGTGTAAATAAACCTCGGAGAGTACGGTACCGCCGGTCCAATAATACCGCTTAGTTAAGTAGTTTTCAGCCTGGAAAAGGTCCAGAAATTTTCGTTGAATTGGTGTGAGGATGGTTTTTTGTCCCATAGCAGATATTCCAAGTATACCGCTTTGTGTGGGTCTACGCGGTCCTTGATTCTAACCCAAGCATCTTTGACCTCTTTTCTGTCTAATTTCTCACCATCCAGGCCATAATTGATTAATTGGGTGAGCCGCCAAAGTTTGTATTCTTGGGGATTTTTCTTCTTAAACTCTTTTTCATCAGTAGACCAATTAATCATGCCTAATTATACCATCTTGCCATGATAAGATGAAATTATGCGGGAGATGCCGGAGGCGCCACGCTTGGCGAAACTGATTGGGCCGAGCTTTATTATTCTGGGAGTGGGCTTGGGTAGCGGGGAGCTGATTTTGTGGCCGTATTTGGCCAGTAATTTCGGTCTGGGAATTGTCTGGGCGGCAGTGGTGGGAATCACTCTGCAATTTTTTCTGAATATGGAGATTGAAAGATATAGTTTAGTGACAGGGGAATCGGTGTTTGCGGGGTGGAGGAAAAAGTGGGGCCCCGCAGCTGCGGGGTGGTTTATCGCGTCAACCATTATTCCCTGGATGTGGCCAGGTATTATGGCTGCTGCGGCTACGGCGGCGGCGACTGCAGCCGGGGTTGCTTATTCTAAATGGTGGGGGATTGGCATGTTGGTGGCTTTGGGGGGGATTTATAGTTTGGGTCGGGTAGTATATAGAACTCAAGAGACGGTCCAGAAAGCTATAATTTTGGTAGGAGTGCCATTGGTTGTGGGTTTGACCATCTGGCTGGCAGGGCGGGCAGATTGGCTGGCCCTGGCGGCCGGGGTGGCCAGGGTAGGCTTTTTGCCAGAAGGAATACCGCTAGCTACTTTTTTGGCGGCATTGGTGTATTCGGGGGCGGGGGGAAATTTAAATTTGGCCCAGAGTTTGTATGTGAAGGAGAAGGGGTATGGGATGGGTAAATACTCCGGACATATTATTAATATTTTGGCAGGTCGGGAGGAAGAAGTGCAACTTACGGGAGAAGTGTTTGCCCAAACGGAGGGAAATATTTCCCGGTTTAAGACGTGGTGGCGGAGAATTAACTTGGAACACGGGCTGGTATTTTGGGCCACGGGAGTGGTGACGATGCTGCTTTTGATGCTTTTGGCGTATGCCACAGTACATGGTCATCCAGAGATAGGCTCAAGTATTAAGTTTGTACTTTTGGAAGCAAAAGCTATGGGGGGCTTGGGAGTGGCATTTTTAGTGGCGGTGGCCTTGATGCTGTTTGGAACCCAGTTTGCGGTGTATGGGAGTAATGCCCGGATGGCCACCGAGAATTTGGCTCTGCTGATTCCTGGGTCGAAAGTGCACCATATTTCCAGATTTTTTTACGGTTTTCTGTGGTTGCAGATATTGGCTGGGATAGTGGTTTTTGGAGCAGGATTTATTGAGCCGTTGGCGCTGGTGGTGACAGGGGCAGTGCTAAACGCGGTGGCCATGTGTGTATATTCGTGGCTGATTTTGGGGTTGAACCTTTCATTACCTAAAGCTCTGCAGCCAAGTTGGTGGCGGGTGGCTATAGTGGGATTGGCGGGGCTGATATACGGAGGGTTTACGATCTTTACCATATGGAATTATCTTATTTGAGAAGGAGAGAGGAGATTTCGGAGACCAAAAAAGCGGTGTAGAGGCCAATGGCCATAGCGCCTTCAAGCGGAGAGAGATGTCTTTTGCTGCGGGTCATGACGAAGAAGGCCGCTAGAGATATGACTAGGAATATTCCGGTGGTTTGAAGAAGGATAGGGTGGGGAATTTTGAAGGGGGAAGATAGGCCTACGAGAGCAATAATGGCGGTGTTGGTAGCGGCGCTGCCCAAAATATCGCCGATAATCAAATTTGGATGGTGGTGTCTGATGGCGGCGACGGCCACGGAAATTTCCGGGAGGTTGGTGCCGATGGAAAGAATGAGAGTGCCGACGGCTAGTGGGGGAATTGACAGAAGAGAAGAGAGTTGGAGAGAGGCAAAAACGATAGCTTTAGAGGAAAGAGCGACGCCAATAACACCGGCGGCCATAAGAAAAATAGAGTTTAAAAAGTGGTGGTTCATAAGCTGGGATTCGAGGGGCAGGCTATGGGGTTGAAGGCGGTAGATGTAGATTAAGTAGCCTAAATAAAGAAGAAGGAGGAAGAGAGCGTCCAGGCGGGTAAGAGAGAGATCGAGCAGGAGAATGACTGGAGACAGAATGAGGGCCGAGATTTGTAGCAGGCGGGTGGAGGATTTGAGTTCGGTTTTGACGTCTATGCCTTGGCTGAAAATGGCGGCCAGACCGGCAATGAGAGTGAGAAGGACGATGGTGGCGCCGAAAAGGTTGCCTAAAGACAGCTGGGGGGTGCCGGCCAGGACGGAATTAATGGCGATTGAGGCTTCCGGAATGGAGGTGGCTACGCCTAAGATAATGAAGCCAGTGATGAACTGGGAAAGTTTGAGGTAATGGCCGAGGCGGGTGGTGATAGTGACTAGGAAGTTGGCGCAGTAAGCCAGAAGAAAGATGGCGGCAATCAGAATGAGGGGATAAAAAACGAGCGGCAGGGGCATTTAGCCATGGTAACATGGAATAGTGGAGAAAAGAAATATTTTGCCGGAGAAACCGCCGCCAGGAGAGCTGGTTTTGGTTTTGAGGCAGTTGAAAAACCCTCTGATTTATGTCTTGATACTGGCGGCGGGGGTGACGGTGGTTATCGGGCATTGGTCGGATGCGGCGATAATCTTGGCAGCGGTAGGAGTGAATACCGTTTTGGGATACATTCAGGAGAGTCGAGCGACTAAGGCTCTGGCGGCATTAAGGCGGTATGTGACCAGCCGGGCAATAGTGGTCCGAGGGGGAAAGAGGAGAGAAATAAACGCAGAAGACATCAAAGTGGGGGACGAGGTGATACTGGCGGCAGGGTCCCGAATACCGGCGGACGGGGCATTGATTTTTGCTAACAGATTGTTTGTTGAAGAGGCAGCCTTGACAGGGGAAAGTCAGGCGGTAAATAAGATTGAGGGGAACGAAGTCTATATGGGGACGGCAGTGGCGGCGGGCCAGGGGCGGATGCGGGTGGGGGCGATTGGGGAAGATACTAAAATGGGGGCAATTGCTGTCCAAGTGCAGGAGCCGGAGGAGGAGACCCCTTTTCAGCGCCAACTGAAGATATTTGGCCGGCAGTTGGTGGTAGTGGTAGGGATACTGGTGGTTGGAGTCTTTGGGTTGGGGGTGGTGTATGGACAGAGCTTGACGGAGATATTTGTGACGGCAGTGGCTTTGGCGGTGTCGAGTATTCCTGAGGGGTTGATTGTGGCGCTAACGGTGGTGCTGGTAATTGGCATGCAGAGGATACTGCGGAGGCGGGGGTTGGTGAAGAGGCTGGCGGCAGCAGAGACTTTGGGCGGAGTGACGGTAATTTGCGTGGACAAAACAGGGACGTTGACCCAGGGAAAGATGAAGGTGGTGGAGGCGGTGGGGGACAGGGAAAAATTGGCTCAGCAGGCTATTTTGGCCAACGATTTGGATGATCCGATAGTGGTGGCGGCTTTTGAGTGGGGGCGGAAAACGGTTTCCGATTTTGTGGCGGACCATCCGCGGCTGGACAGTATTCCTTTTTCTCCCAAAGAGAGGTGGTTTATGAGTTTGAACCGGTGGCGGGGGGGAAAGAATATGATTTTTGTCAACGGGGCGCCGGAGGTATTGGTGGAACGGTCGACTTTGGATTCTAAGGAAAAGTCGAGAGTGAGGGAAGAAATAGAGAGTCTGACGGCGCAAGGGCGGAGGCTGATAGGGATGGCGCGCAAGGAAGCAGAGTCGACAAAAAAGCGCGTGGAGGAAGGGGATGCGGTGGAGCTAGAGTGGGTGGGACTGCTGGCCTTTTCTGATCCGATACGGGTGGGGGTGAAGGAAGCGTTGGAGCAGGCTATGACGGCGGGGATAAAAGTGATGGTAATCACGGGCGATTACTCCAAGACGTCGGAGTTTGTGCTGGCGGAATTGGGTATGAGAGTGAGGAAAGAAGAAGTGATGACTGGGCAAGAGCTGGAACGGTTGGGAGTGGAGGATCTGGCTAGAAGAGTAAAAACGACGCGACTGTTTGCCAGGACTACCCCGGCCCAAAAGTTGTCAATTGTAGAGGCGTTGAAGAAGAATGGCGAAGTGGTGGCCATGATGGGAGATGGAGTGAATGACGCGCCGGCGCTGCATCGGGCAGATGTGGGGATAGTGGTGGGGGAAGCTACGGATGTGGCGCGGGAGTCGGCGGATTTGGTGCTTTTGGACTCGAACTTTTCTACTATTGTGGCTGCGGTGGAGGAGGGAAGAGTGATATTTGAAAACATCCGAAAAATTGTGGTGTACTTGCTCAGTGACGCTTTTGGAGAGATTTTGGTGGTGATCGGGAGCTTGGTGGCGGGATGGCCGTTACCTCTGACGGCTGGCCAGATACTATGGATAAATTTGGTGTCTGACGGGTTTCCTAGTTTGGCTTTGACCGTGGATCCCAAACGGGCCGGGATAATGCGGGAGAAACCTCGCCTGGCCGGGGAATTACTGGTCAGCCGGTGGATGCTGGGGTTGATTGCCTTGGTGAGTGTGGCGGCGGGGATGGTGGCTTTGGCGGCCTTTGGGGTGGTGTATAAGGTGACCGGGGATATAATTCTGGCCAGATCAATGGCGTTCTTGACTTTGGGGTTAAACTCTTTGGCCTATGTTTTTTCGGTGCGGGTGCTGACGGTGCCGTTTTGGAGGAATCATTTGTGGGAGAATAAGTGGCTGGTAGCGGCGGTGGCGGCAGGAGGGGTGTTGCAGTATTTGCCGTTTGCTACGGATTACGGGAGGCGGTTTTTTGGAGTGGTGAGTTTGGGGTGGGAGTATTGGCTGGTAGCGGCGGGGCTGTCGGTTTTGATGTTTTTAGTGATAGAAGTCTTTAAAGCCTGGAAGAGGTCAAAATGAGGTGGGGGAGGCGGTGTGGTTGGGGTTGACCACGGTGTTGTTTGGATTGATTCTGCACCTTTTCTCCGGTAAATCCGTGCCACGGTGGGTAGGAGTGGGGCTGTTTGTACTTCTGGGGATTTACTTGATTTCACTTCGCCCTTAATTTTCGCAGCCCTGGATGGAGGACATTCGAACTTGGTACGCACAAATTTGAGTGGGGCCGGTTAGTTTTAGGTTGGCGAGAAACACTACTAGCTAAAGATTTTTATTTCTGTTAACAACAACATGGTCCATCTTTATGGCGTCCGGTCTTTCGAGCATAAAGACGATAATCTTAGCTATTTCGGCAGGGTCCATGAATTTGGAGGTGTCTTTGGTCAACCCTGACTTAGAAAAGAGTTGGGTATTCATCCCTCCAGGGTAGAAACCTAAGATTCTAACGTTCTTCTTTTGATCATCGACCTCCTTTTTAAGCGATTCGGTAAAACCCGAAACACCGAACTTACTTGCGACATACACTGACTCATTCGGGCTTCCACCGGTGGGAAGGCCGGAAGTGGAAGAAATGTTCATGATAGTTCCCGAGTTCTTCTTTAACATTGTTGGGAGCACTGAGCGAGTGACATAAATCGTTCCCAGCAAGTTGGTTTCAATGATATCTCTAATGTTTTTCGAATCGTGAACGGGGAGAGGCTGATAGGCTATGATTCCGGCACAGTTGATGAGAATATCGATATCCCCAATTTGCTGAACAGTTTTTTCGATTTGTGTCTGGCTACGAAGATCACAGGTTACGCTTGTAACGAGGTTAGATTTGAGATCGAAAATTGCCTTTTCAACTTTGGCCTTGTCTTTCCCCAAAATTATGACCTTACATTTAGATTTAATTAGCCCCTTGGCCACTTCCAAACCAAGTCCAGAATTTCCACCAGTGACAAGAGCCGTTTTGCTCGTAAGAAACATGAGGTAATTATATCTCCAATAAACTTATTTGGAAGCTAGTGCTTTGTCTTGCAGGGGCTAGTCCTTCGATTTCACTCAGGATTGTAATGAATTTTAATGGTGAGCGAAGCCGAACCACTATGTTGGAACTTATTACCTTCAGGATTTCTAAAATCCGCCCAGGAATTCTTTCTACTATGAGTTTAGCGGTTGACTCTCAATTACTGCTCGATTTATAGCATATCCCGCTCTGACACCCGAGAGGAGAACGGCCTTAATGTTCTCGCCCCGATTGGCGAAAGCATCACTTAATACTAAAACTATTAAGCCAATTGCACAAAGAGCACTTACTGTGCTGGAAAGGGTATCGGGAGATTGGAATCCAGCTCGGACAGTGTCAATAATTGCATATCCTAGATAACTTTCTCCCCCGTATATAATGAGGGTAGTTCCTATTCCGGAAACTGCTCCTGCCGTACGCCTAAGTCGGCTGGGAACAGAAGATGCGTTGGGCTCCATGTTTTCGAGTTATAATACCACAGATATATACTATAGGTCAAGAGGCAGACCCTAACTAGAATAACCCTGCTATAATGGGTATCATCTTGGATTATGGCAGGGAATTTCATTTATAGAAGACTGTATTACAGTCTAAAGGCTCATGTAGAGAGCCCGGAGATGTCTTTGGTATTGGGTCCTCGGCAGTCGGGTAAGACAACTATTCTGGAGAAGTTGCGGGAAGAATTGCGGAGCACGGGCAAATCGACGGTTTTTTTGAATTTGGATATTATTGAAGATAGGCAATGGTTTTCCAGCCAGCACGCTTTAATTGAACTGGTGGAAAGACGGGTGGGACAAGGCAGGGCTTATGTTTTCATTGATGAAATATCCCGCCTGGAAAACGCTGGATTGTTTTTAAAAGGATTATATGACCTGAAATCCGGCCATAAGTTTGTGGTAACCGGATCGGGTTCTTTGGAACTG
This sequence comes from Candidatus Amesbacteria bacterium GW2011_GWA1_47_20, assembly GCA_001002405.1. GTDB lineage: Bacteria > Patescibacteriota > Microgenomatia > CAZETR01 > Amesbacteraceae > GWC2-45-19. The sequence continues at coordinate 436 of LCOA01000010.1, read as the reverse complement.
AAATCAAATATTATTGAACCACTTACGGGCAGGAAACAGACGTTTTATTGTAACCCACTTTCTTTTACTGAGTTTGCAGCCTATAAGTTGGGTTTGGAGGTGGCTAATTTCGATGAAGAGTATCTTAAGGTGACGCGTGAATTAGTAATGCAACCGTTGAGGCGGCAGAGATTGGTGGACGAGTATGTAAATTTCGGTGGCTATCCGGGAGTGGTGTTGGCCCAAACTGAAGAAGAGAAAAACCGGATATTGCGCGAGGTGCACTTGAGTTATCTGGAAAAAGACATTGGATTACTGTTGCAAGTGGAAAAGAGCCGGGCATTTGAGAATCTGGTGCAGATATTGGCTTCCCAGACTGGGAATTTAATTAACAGAGCCGAACTATCCGCGACTTTGGGAGTGTCCGAAAAGACGATTGAGAGATATCTCTATCTGT
>LCOA01000009.1 GCA_001002405.1 Candidatus Amesbacteria bacterium GW2011_GWA1_47_20 | reverse complement strand
ATGCTTTTCCGCTTTCGTCAATTGAGAGGATTTTATAATTATTAGACATATTTTTTATCAATTCTTGGCAATAAACCCCGAATGCCCTTGAGAGTTTGGAAAGTAGTCATGGTCTTATTAGATTAAATAATATTTTAACAGCTTTTTCAGGTGTTTTGGCTGACTGGAATTTGATTTTTTTCCTTGTGTCTAAATACTTCCCGGCTAAAGTTTTTGACCAGCCCTTTTGGGTATTAATAAGTACGGTAGGGATTTTGTTGTAGTAGGCAATGGTTAATTCTTGCAATGTTCCTGACCCACCGCCTACGCCTACTATACCATCGCACATTAAAACCATTATTGATTCGCCACCTGAACCAACCATGCCAGACACAACCTCGATATCAGTGTATTGGTTTGAGGTAAACCGTTTTTCTCCTTTGACCACTCCTACTGTAATTCCACCCACGTCTTTTGCACCTTTAGCTGCATACTCCATAATTCCCCCCTTACCACCTGTAATCAAAATGGCCCCATTTTTTGCGATTGATTTCCCTAGTTGGTAAGCGATGTTAAATATCTCTTGTTTGGGTTGCCCTGCTTTAGGATACTCTTCAGTTCCAGCTGAGCCAATAATACCGATTTGGAGTTTTTTATTCATACGATCTTAACTTTGATAATAGCTTAACAAAGTCTTCTTCACCATTAAAGAATTTTCGAGAGTAGTCCAAACGGGCAGATAATCCGGCGATGTTTCTTGAAAGAAGCGTGGATAAACTATTAAGGGGAACTTTCCTTTTACCGTTTTGTGATCCATAGATGACTGTGGGTTGGACACTAAATGGTTCGGTTACCGCGTCTTTTCTTTGCAGCCAGCAAAAGGCTCTCCAGACTAAATTGATTTCGCCCTGGACGGGATAAGAGAAGCGAAGATCGGGGTTATAGTTGTTATCGAGTTTGGAACTAATGTCTGCTTTGATTGATTGAATTGTTAATCCGGTAGCAATTACATCGTCGCAGACCCAAATTTGTTTTGTGACACCCTTTTTGATCCCGTCTGTAACTTCTGCGGGAATTTCAAGTTTTACGTACGACGGCTTATTTCCTGACAAAATTCTGTAGGCTTCAACCCAGTATTTATTTATAGGAGAGATGAGGTTGCGAAATTGAGGGGAGAAAGTAGTTGCTAGCGCATCTGCTCCATACCCAGGAAATAACATCGTAATTTGTAAGAGATTTTCAATGCCGAGAAGAGCTACTGCAATGTTTTTTTCCAATTCGACCGTAAGTTCACTAGCACTTAGAACTTCTGCCGATGGTTGCATTCGCGCAAAAACCTCCTTGACTTTGTCGTCAGGAATTTGGGTATCGTTTATGACGAGATTAACTAGTCCTGGAACAAGAATATCTTTCATATGGGTAGGTGAGGGGAATTGAACCCCCGTTTTCAGCTCCACAAGCTGACGTGCTACCGTTGCACTACACCCACCGTACTTTGAGCGCCAACAAAAAACCTCCCGTTCGCTAACACCCATACACTGGAGTATGGTAGTTAAGGAACGAGAGGCGTCATCCCACTGTCCTTTGCATTCGCCTTTTAAGTACTATTCGTACACGGCTCATGCTGCGGCCTAGTTAGGGATTGATGGATCGTTGTCCATCAAAAAAAGACCTCCCGCGGTCCCATCCTTTATTCCCCCCGATGTAAATCGGGGGACTCTTTGGCTGGCTCGACTCAAGCGGAGTGATTTCAGCTGCCTGATTTTTACAGTTTGGCTTCTGTACAGTATTTGGCTGTCTCCTGGCGCGGCGTGACTGCGCTCATAACGGATTTACGAATTGTGGTTAGTATAACCTGTAGTAAGAGGGATGTCAATAGACTTGGTTGTGGGTGCCGATGTCCATGAATTCGACTTCATCAGTGGAGAATACTTTATATGTGATCCTTATATTGCCAGTTATCCAAAACGCTCTAAGGTGTCTTTTTGCCCCCGAAAGTTGATGATCTTTCAAAATGGGGTGATGTGGGTCGAGAATGAAAATTTTAATTCGTTCTGCAGCCTTCTTGTCTAAGTTAGAATGAGGGATAATTCGTTTTTTGTAGTGTTTGTGGTAGACGGGATGTAGATTTATTTTCATTTGCTATGGAGGTATTCCATCATTTTGTCTACATCAGTGAAGCTTACAGTCTCAACTTTTCCAGATTCAACCTCATCGATCATTTTGTTATAGCGTTTAATAGCTTTTGGAGAAAGTTTGATAGCGGGTTCCTCAAAAGAAATTTTGACGGTTTGGGTGGGGAGTTGAGCTAAAAAGACTCTAACCGCTTCTTGAAGGGAAGAGAAGCCTAAATTGGAAGCAGCGGCGGCTGCTTGGTTGCGGAGAGTTTTGTCGATAGGGACCTGGAGGATGGTATTCATATCATTACGATTGTAACGGTTTGATAATGTGTTGTCAAGGGGTGGAGGGGGAAGCGGTAGGAGAAGTGGAGAGCTGAACGATGAGCTTGGCGGTGAGATTGAGAGCGGTGGAAGTGGTGCCGACCGTTACGATGCGGTCGCCGACTTTGATATCGGATTTCTTGATTTTACCGGCGTAGCTGGTGGCAGCTTGGAGTTTAACAGTCCAGACCTCTTTGGCGGCAGTTTCCACCGTCAGATCGGATGTAGACAGATCGGTAACTCGACCGGAGACGACGACTCGCTTATCTGGAGTGGGTTTGGCGATGATCAACAGACGCTTGACGGCCAGTGTGCCTTGGCTGTCGATATCGCCCATGGCGATAACGAAATCGCCGACCTTGAGATCGGCAAACGTGCCTTCTTTACCACCCGTAAGTTTGATGGTGGCATCGCCGGCAACTACGGCAGTGCGAGTTTGATTGGCAAGATTGGTGATGGTGATGGAGGCTTCGGATTTGGCAGAAATGGGACCGACGAAGGCCCGGCGGGCCACGGCGGTTTTGATGGCGTCTACTTGATCTTTGACGGCCTGGCGAATGGCACTATCAGTGGCCGTGGGAGCTTGGGCTAAAAGGGTGGCGGTTAAAAGTAGGCTAAGCATCATATTTTGGCGGTGGAATAGGTAATAGTTAGAGATTTAGAGGCCTCTTGGCCGTAGGCTGAATATGAGTAGACGGTGATGGTATTAAAACCGGTGATGAGATCGACGTCAAGGGAAAAATTGCCGGTGGTGTCGGCGGTGGCGGTCTGCTCGCCGTTTTCGGAAATGATCAGTAAGGTGGCCTTGGGCGTGGCTGTGCCGGAGAGAGTAATCGTATCGGTGGAAACCAGAGCTTCGTCGTCGGGGGTAGAAATTGTTAGTTGGTTATTAGTTACTTCGTTACTTGGTGTGGGAGACGGTGATACGGAGGCTTTGGGTGAAGGTTGGGGGAGGTTTTTCAAGCTCTGATTAGCCGTCCAGATACCGAAAGTGATGATCAGCCCGAGAGCGAATCCGATGGAAATGGCCAGGATGACTTCCTTCTTCATTTCAGGATGGAGAATATCTTAAGAGTGTGGTATTGTCAAGAAGCTTATGGACATTACATTTGCCAAAGGTGAATTTAAAATCAAGGGGAAGGCGGGGGGCGTGCGGGTGGGAGAAAAAGTGACCATTAATGACAATTTCGTAATTGATAGCCCGGGGGAGTATGAAGTGGGGGGAGTATCGGTAGTAGGATTTGTGGGGGGAGGATATATAGTGGAAATAGATGGATTGCGACTGTGTACGGCAACCAAATCCTCCGAGGCGGGCGCAATCGATATTTTGGTGATGGAAACGGTGGATCCGGAAATGGTGAAACAAATTGATCCGTGGGTGGTGGTAACTACCGGAAAAGAGGGGGTCGCTAAATATACTATTAGTCGTGATAAACTGCCCTCAGAATTGACAACCGTATGTCTGACAACCTGAAAATTCCACCGCATTCGGTGGAAACGGAGCAATCGGTATTGGGGGCGTTGCTTCTGGATCGTGACGCAGTGGTGACGGTGGTAGAGTTTTTGCGCCCCGAACATTTCTACGAAGAAAAACACGGACAAATATTTTCGGTAATTATGGAGCTGTATCAGGAACGGGAACCGGTGGATGTGGTGACGGTTACCGAAAAACTCAAAAAATCAAAAACGCAAAATGTAAAGGAATGGAAAGATTATCTGGCGGAATTGGTGAACAAAGTGCCGACGGCGGCGCATGTCGAAAGCTATGCCCGGGTAGTGCGGGATATGTATACCAAGCGGCAGTTGATTTCGGCGGCCCAGAAAATAACCGAAATGGGTTTTGATGCGGGTGCGGATGTGCGGGAGATGCTGGACACAGCCGAGCAAAAAGTGTTTTCCTTGGCTCAGCAACACTTGAAACAGGTATTTACTCCAGTGAAAGACATTTTGGCCGAATCCTTTGATCGGCTGGATGAACTACATAAAACCGCCGGAAGCTTGCGGGGAGCGCCCACAGGGTTTGCCGATTTAGACGATACCCTGGCGGGAATGCAGGACAGCAATTTACTTATTTTGGCAGCCAGACCCGGAGTCGGGAAAACCGCTTTAGCCCTTAACATCGCTCAAAATATGTCTTTTAAACATAAATTGCCGGTGGGATTTTTCTCATTGGAAATGAGCCGGGAGGAACTGATGGACCGGCTGTTGGTGGCCCAGGCGGAGATTGATGCGTGGAAATTGAAAACGGGTCGGTTAGATGAAGGCGAGTTTACCAAACTGTCTGACGCTATGGGAGAGCTGTATGAAACCCCGCTGTATATTGATGACACGCCGGGGGCGAGTATTCTGGAAATGCGGACCAAAGCCCGGAGATTGCAAGCGGAGCATGGATTGAGACTTATTATCGTAGACTATTTGCAACTGGCGCGACCGGTGAGAAATCTGGACAACCGGGTGCAAGAGGTATCGGAAATTTCTCAAGGATTGAAAAATCTCGCTCGGGAATTAAAAATTCCGGTACTGGCACTATCTCAATTATCCAGACAGGTAGAATCTAGGGGGGTAAAAAGACCACAGCTGTCTGATTTGCGCGAATCAGGGGCTATCGAGCAGGACGCAGACGTAGTGATGTTTATGTGGCGGGAAAACGACGAAAATTTGGAAGACATGAATATAGATATTGCCAAACACAGAAACGGCCCGTTGAAATCTCTGAAGTTTCGTTTCAAAGGCGATCGGCTGAAGTTTTATTCGGTAGAGTCTAAACGCAAAAGCTGAAGTTTGGAAATGAAGGGGATGAGAGCGCGGATAACCGCGGTCCAGTGAGCAGTGTCGGAGAAATCCTCGGGGAAAATGATAGCTAGAGCGGCAGCTGCATCTGGAGCCATGGAGGGATCGAGTTTGCCGCCGGACGCTTCAAACTTGGCCGCCAGCGGCTCGAGTTGGGCTTGTTGAGCCGGAGTAAGGTTGAGTTTGCCGGATTGGGCTTTTTGGACGACGCGTTGGATCTTGGCCAGGTCATCCGGGCTAACCGTGCGGATGACGGAAATAATATCGGAAGCACTGGCGCCGGATTTACTCAATTTATCCAGAACTTCACGGTCCCGGCGGCGGTTATTTTGATACCAGGGGGAGTTTTTGAGTTCTTCGCGGATGGCGCGTTTGAAGAGCTTCTTCTGGTCTTTGGTGAGATCGGTTCCGGATCCGGCTTCTACGGCTAACTTGATTTTGCGGTCGGGAGTAGAGACGTCTACTATGTCATCGTCGGTGTCGATATTGGTGGACTCATCTAAATTGACGTTGGTAGCAAAAGCGGTACCGCGGACGGTGGCTACGGCGGTGGGAGTTACGATTTCATACGAGTGGTTGGAGTCAACTAATTTGACCACCCGGGACCAGGTACGACCTAGAGATTGGAAGATGGATATTTTGAGGCTGGAGGCTTGAGAAACAGAGATATCGGTGTTTTCGTCGAGACGCAAGACTGAATTATCCGGGAAGGTGAGGGTGGCGGCAGAGTTTTTGGCGGTGTGAATTTTGTCGCCATTTGCAAGAGGGTCGCCGGTCTTGGCCGGAGAGCCGTTTTTGGTGACGGTGCCGGAATCAACTTCTAAAGTGGTGATAATGGGAGCAGTGGAGGGAGCAGTCAGGAATTGCTTTTTGACGTATTTCCAGCCCAAGAAACCTAAAAGTACAGAGGAGATGATAAGGAGGGCAAAGAAAGTTAAACAACCTTGCAGGCATCCCTTCATACTTTCATATTAGCACACTGTGCCGAGGGCGAGAGTCGAACTCGCATGAGCTTAAGGCTCACCACTTTTTGAGAGTGGCGCGTCTGCCATTCCGCCACCCCGGCATCTAGCTTCCAATTTTAAGCGTTTGGCAGTAAAATTGCCAGGCTATGATAAATGTGCAGGATTTGAGGAATGGGGTGACGTTTCTTTCTGATGGAGCGCCATGGGTGTGTTTGAAATACGAGCATGTGAAGATGGGGCGGGGATCGGCCACGATTAGAATTAAGGCTAAAAATTTATTGACGGGGGCTACTACCGAAAAAAGTTTTATCAACTCTGCAAAAGTGGAAGAAATTAATACCCTGCGCCGGCCGCTCAAGTTTCTCTATCGCAGTGGGGATGCCGGAGTCTTTATGGACCCCAAAAGTTTTGAGCAAATCGAAATTAGCGTTCAGGTACTAGCGTCTAGCGTTCAGTACTTGAAGGAGGGAGTGCAGGTGAACGTAATGTTTTGGGATGAGCGACCATTGTGGGTGGAGTTGCCCCCCAAAATGGAATTTATGGTGGCGGAAACTGACCCGGGAGTGAAAGGCAATAGTGTATCTAATTTATATAAAGATGCAGTGTTGGATAACGGGATTAAAACCCGGGTGCCGCTGTTTATAAATGGAGGAGATAAAGTGCTAATCGATACCAGAGACGGATCTTACGCGGAAAGAGTGAAGTAGAGGGTGACGACGACGACAGCTAGTTGGCAGATGATACCCCAGATGGGTTTGACGTTAAGTTGATGAGAGCGCTGCCAAAGAACAAGTTTTTCTTCGATTTTTGGCCGCCAGCCAAAAAAGAAGTAGGGGATTTCCAAAACATCGGGTAGGACAGCTAAAAAACAGGCCGCTAAGATGATTAGCGGTCGGGGTGAGCGCAGGGCAATCCAGGTACCTAAGATGAGGGCGGCGGTGGCGTCGGCGGCGACAATAAGAGTGGTTTTGCGGGTGATGTGGCCTAGAGTTTTGAGCTCGGTAAACAGGTGGGGATTCCAGTGGGGAATGTATTCGGTGACAAAGTGGGAAAGTAGAGCCAGGGGTAGAGAGATGCGCGGATCGGGGATGGCCGTGGCAATAGCGGCGCCGATGAGCGTATGGGGAAGCTCTAACATAGAGTGTGTTATGATTTTAGCATGATCGGAGTGGTGTTTCTAATAGTCAGCTTTTGGGTGTGGAAAACGATGCGGGCGGATTATGATCAGGAGGACATTTTAACCTTGAGTTTGCTGTTGGCCGGGGCGGCTTGGGCGCTGGGCTGGGGCTGGAAATGGTGGGACTTGATGGGTGTACTGGCAGGAGTAACCTTGGTGCTGGTAGTGTGGTGCAAATTTAAAAAGTGGGACGCGTGGGAATGGGCAGACGTGGTGGCCAGGGCAAGTTTGGTAGTGGGGGCGGCGGCAGCTTTGGGGAGGGGGTGGTGGGTAGTGGGTAGTGTGATGGGGATAGGAGTATTGGCGCTGTGGGGATTGGCCGCCGTTTACAGAAAATTTCGCTGGTATAAAAGCGGAAAGAGAGGACTGGTGGGACTGGCATGTGCTGTGTGGTGGACGGGGGTGTGGATGGGGCTTGCGCCATGGCAGAACTACAAGGTATACTTGGCTGCCTGGATCTTTGTAACGCTGGCAGTAAGTGTTTATTTACGCGCCGGTTACAGGTTTTCCAAGATTACATGGATAAAAAAGTAATAAGATATCCTAAAGAAGTGGTAGAGCCAGTGGCCAAACATTTGGAAGAAAAGCTATCGGTATTGGAGAAGAAGAAAAAAGACTTGCACGGCGAAGATCCTTTTTTGGATAAATCCAGGCTGGACGATAACGCCGCGGCGGACGCGGATGCGGCAGAACAGATCGGGCATATGCGGGTGTCTGCTGTGAAGAAGGCTTATGACAGAACAATTATTCAGATTAGGAAGGCGTTGGCGCAGATAAAAATAGGGAAGTATGGATTGTGCGAGAGGTGTGGAAAATTTATTGATACAGATCGTCTAGTAGTACTGCCGGAAACGACGTTGTGCGTGGATTGCGAAAAAAAGCGTGAGAAGTGAGCCGAAAATAATTTTTGAAGACGAGGTAATGCGGGTGATTGATAAACCGGCGGGGTGGGTGGTGAATCGGGCGCAGACAGTCAAGGAGCCTACAATTCAGGATTGGTTCTCCAATAAAATTCTAAATCTTAAATCCGAAATCCTAAACAAATCCGAAGTTCCAAATTCTAAATCTAAAAGTTTAGAGTTTAGAGATTCGAGTTTAGAATTTTTTGAAAAAGGGGGGATAGTACATAGATTAGACAAGGACACGAGTGGGGTAATGGTGCTGGCTAAAAGCTCCGAGGCATACGAGAAATTGAAACAGCAATTTTTGCAGCGCCAGACGGTGAAGAAATATGTAGCGCTGGTGCATGGCGAGTTTAAGGAGAGGGAAGGGGTGGTGTCCACCCCACTGGAACGTCGGGGCATGAAATTTTTTGTGGGCGGGGATTTAAGTAAAACCGCTATTACCGAGTGGCGCGTGTTGCATAGGGTTGGACCCTATACGTTAGTAGAACTTACACCTCATACCGGGAGGACGCATCAGCTAAGGGTGCACATGCGGCACTTGGGTCACCCGATTGTGAGTGATCCTATTTATGGGGATAGGAAAACGTGGAAAAAGGATTTGCAAATTTGCCCAAGATTATTTTTGCATGCCAAGTCTTTGGAAATAACCCATCCCACAACAGGAGAGAGAATGACCTTCACTGCTGAGCTTCCGGAAGAACTAGAAAAGGTGGTACACTAAAACTATGAATCAGTGGGTATTGGCGTTAGCTGGAGTAATGGGGTTGGCGGGTATTGCAGGTGTGGTGGCTAAGCTCTTACGCCAGCCGGTGATCCTGGGGTATATCTTAGCGGGGATGGTGTTGGCCGGGATTGGAAAGAATTTGGACATTATTTCGGCTATGGGGCAAGTGGGAGTGACATTGCTGCTGTTTTTGGTGGGGTTGGAAATGCCCTTGGCGGATCTGAAAAAAACCGGGCGGACGTCGGTAATTACCGGTTTGGGACAGATAGTAATTACCAGCACGATGGGATATTTTCTAGCTAGACTTTTGGGATTTGGAGCGGTACCAGCGGTGTACTTGGGAGTGGCGCTGACTTTTGGAAGTACGGTCATGGTAGTCAAGTTATTATCTGAAAAGCGGGATCTGCAGAGCCTATATGGGAAAATTGCCACCGGGTATTTGCTGGTGCAGGACTTTGTGGCCATTGGGATTTTGACTGTGCTTTCGGGATTGGCGGGTGGAGGAGACGTGAATTGGCTAAATTTGGGAACGGTGGTGGTTAAGGGAGCAGTAATGGTGGGGGTGGCTATTTGGCTGTCTGACCGGATGCTGCCGAAAATCTTGGATTGGCTGGGCAGATCTACAGAAGTGCTGTTTGTGGTGAGTGTGGGGTGGTGCTTGGTGGTGGCGGCGGCTGTCTCGTCTAAGTGGGTAGGATTTGGGCCGGAAATTGGGGGATTCTTGGCCGGATTGGCTCTGGCTAACGCGGCCCAAAACTTGCAAATTGTGTCTCGAGTGCGCCCGCTGCGGGATTTCTTTTTAACGTTGTTTTTTGTAGGCCTGGGAGCAAATATTGGCTGGGCTGGTTTGGGGAGCATGTGGTTGCCGGCGATAATTTTGGCAGCGTTCGTGTTGGTGGGGAACCCCTTGATAGTAATGATAATTTTGGGCTGGCAAGGATATAGTCGGCGGATTGCGTTTTTAGCCAGCACGGCGGTGGCTCAAGTGTCCGAGTTTTCCTTGATTGTGGTAGCGCTGGCGGTGCGGGTGGGACACGTGGATAAAAGTATTCTGGGATTGGTGGGACTGGTGGCCATGCTGACCATGACGGGATCGACGTATTTAATTCTGCACGCCGAAAAAATTTATAAATTGATTGGGAAGTGGCTAATAATATTTGAGTTTAAGGAAACAAGACAAGCGGAGACAAAGAGTAGAAGTCTCACTGGGCATGTGGTTTTGTTTGGGCACAACCGGACGGGGAGGGTGGTTCGGCCGGCTTTGGAGAAATTGGGGCGGGAAGTGGTGGTGGTGGATTTTGATCCCAAGGTCGTGGAAGAGATTGGAGGAGTGTACGGAGACATTGCTGATTATGAGTTGTATGAAGAATTGAATCTGGACAAGGCGGAAATGGTGATGTCTACGGTTTCGGACGTGGAGGATAATCTGCAATTACTGTCCGCCTTGAAGAAGAAGAGGCCAATTTCTATCATTCTGGCGGCTGATACGGCTGACGCTGTGCGTCTCTACAAATCCGGAGCGGACTTGGTACTGGTTCCCCACACCATCGGGGGCGAATACCTGTCTCATCTGATTTCGGTGCACGGCTTGGACAGGAAGTATTTGCAAGCCAAAGGCCAGGAACTAAGAGAGCGGTTGATACTATGAGGAGTTGAGTAATGTTCCACCTCTTAGGTGGAACATGGGCGGAACTACTCACGGTCAGGTTCAGAGGGATAAATTGCTAACTATAGGCGCTTTGAAGTAGAATTTGGGTATGGAACCCGAAGTGGGAGGATACACTTATGAAGAAGGCTCTTTGTTTATACGACAGGCGATTGATAGGGGAGTAAGTTTTAGAATCGAGAGAGGGATGATGGGGGAAATGCTTGGCTCCATGGGACTGAAAGGAAACGATCCCTGGAGATATATTGATGAAAGGATGGTTGGACAAGCTAAAGTTTGGAGTTTGAGAGAAGAAAAAAGAAGGTGGGAGATGAAAATAGTGCGCCCGCTACGACCGTTGTTAAGATTGGCAAGTGTCGGGGCTTTGGGATACGGGATATTATATGGCGTTGATCCAATATTGAAATATAAAGTTGGTTTTTTAGGAGCCAAAGAAGACTATGAAATACTTAAATTAAGAACCCTTAAGAATGATGTGGGGGGTAAAGTTAACCCTCTTTTTACAACGGCTTTTTCTGGATGGGTGGGAGGAGGAATAATGAGCCCGCTAGGTTGGGTGGCGGCCAAAGCCAGAAGTACCAGTGCTGACGAAATTTTTGAAGTGGGACAGATAATTGCGGGAGATATGCAGTTGGTTGGACTACGGGCTTGGGGGAATGATCCCGTGCATAAGTCAAATGAACTGAGGGGTTTGAAAATTTTGCATGATCATAAGGACGATCCAGAATTTTCTCAATTAGGAGACGTTGCCCCCTTTTTATCTGTTTACCAAAGGATTATTGGACTTTTTGCTCCCCTGCCGGCTCTGGCTAATCCTTTAACTGCATTTAAATCAAAAGAAAGTGGGATTTATAGAGTGGTAAGCGATCTTGTGTATGCATGCCAGGCCTGTGAGGAGATGGACGGGACTATTCTGGATAGGACCTTAAGAAAAAGAGTGTTTACTACTAAAGAGAAAGAGGGTGCGAGGTAGAAAATGACTATAGGGTTTGGTAGAATGAGGTTATATGGCGGCGTTGGTGGGTGGGGCAATATGGGTTGTGGAGAGAATAGCTAAGTTTTTTTAAGGTCGGAGAGGGTGGTGAGGATGGTTTCGATGTCTTGGTGGATGGTTTTGGTGGTGTGATAATCTTCTTCGGCGCGCAATTGGGCGTGTTTGGCCTGGATGTTTTGGCCGACCATAATGAGGGGAAGGAGAAGCAATTGAACGATATTGGAAATGAAGATCATAAAGATATATGGGAATGGGTCGAAAGGTTTGGGTGAGACTGATTGCCAAAGCATCCAACCAAAGACAAAGATGATAAAGAAATACAGGGCGTACATGGAGCCGATGGCTGAAGTGATGAGAACAGCGACTTTGTCGTGGAATTTGAGGCGCTGCCGGTGCTTGGCGTTGACGTCCTCCGGGGCGTGGCGGGATTTGAGGTAATCGGGAAGACTTTTGGGCATTACTACCAGTATACTAGATGCTATGGCGAAAGTGCTAGTTTTGGTAGTTTTGATTTTGGGTTTAGGATTTAGTGTTTATTATTTAGTGTTTGCCCGGGGGGTCTGGGATGGGAGAGTGAGGTTTACGGTGATAGATACGAGTGACAAGGTGGAAGTGGCCAGTTTTGATCCCAAGACTTCTCAAGGGATAAAGATTATTTTTCCGAAAAACTGGCTGATTGGGGGGGTTGATGGGAAAGGGGAGTGGCTGGCGGGCCAGGCGGACAGGCCGGACTTGGTAGCTGATGAATTGGGTATTTTGTATACTGCGGCGGCCAAGCATATGCACTGGCAGGACCGGGTGCTGTGGTGGTATTGGGGGCGCAGGGCCGCATGGAGGGAAGTGGATGGAACAGTGTGGATGATAAAGGCGCGGATGGTGGACGGGGCGGAGGTCTGGAGGCTAGATGATACATGGAATGCGGCGGCCAGGGATCTATTGGCCAGCGAAGCCGTTTTGGAAGAGCGGTTGTCTGTGACGGTGGTAAACACTACTGGCGAGCCGGGGTTAGCGGCACGGGAGGCCCAAAAAATTGAGAATACCGGGATGAGAGTAGTGGCGACCCAGACGAGTGAAGACAAGATTTCCGGATGCCAGGTGAGAAGTAGTAAACAGTCTAAGTCTAAGATCGGGGTGAAACTTCTGGTTAGGTCTTTGGGTTGCAGTTGGAGAGAGGCAGATTTGGGGGAAGGGGAGGTGGAGCTATTCCTCGGCCAGAGGTGATTCTTCGGGAGGAGTTTCCTCTTCCTGCTCTTCGGTTGCGGACACGTCGGGTTTTTCTTCGTGAATGAGCTCCGGGGGGGTGAAGGCAGCGTAACTCAGCTTTTCGGTTAAGGGGAAAGAGGGAGTGGATTGGTATTTAGTGGCCCGGTGAGTTTCGCGGACGAATATTCTCAAGGGATCAACGGAGCGGATGAAAGCGGTATAAGTATTGCCGGCCTGGATGAAAGTGCGCAGACGGGAAGCCAGATCATCAGGGAAGCGGGCTAAATATTCATTGGACGTGGTAATTGCCACAACGTTGTGCTGACGGACAACTACTCTGACGGGATCGCCGGGGTGCAGACGGGAAATGACTTTGGCGTCACCTGGGCGAATGGGTTGGACGGTTTTGGTGACCCCCGGTTCCTCCAGGAACATGGTTTGGGGATGGCTAGACTTGTTACTGGAAGCTTGACGATTGAACCTGGATGTTTTGAGCAGGCCTAAGTTGCGGGTAGCGATGGTATTGAACTTGTCTAGGCGCAGAACTTTTTTGTAAGCGTTTTCGGCTTTGGATTTGAACCCCACTTCCATGAAGGCCCGGCCCAGGCGGTTGAGCGACTCGATGTCTCTGGGATCGTGTTTTAATATGGAGAGGTTTATCTTGACGGCTTCTTTCCAGTTTCCGGTCAGGGCCGCGTCGATGGCCTGTTTGGCCAATAGTGTGGGGTGCATCGGAAAAAGTATAGGGGATGGTACAATAAAGTCAATGAGTGGACACAGTAAGTGGGCGACAATTCACCGGCAGAAAGGGATAAATGATGCTAAGAAGGGAGCGATTTTTACCAAATTGGGGAAAGCTATCACGATTGCGGTGAAGCAGGGTAAGGGCTTGCAATTGGCTTTGGAGAAGGCGAAACAATACAACATGCCTAAGGATAACATTGAACGGGCTCTTCACCCGGCTCAGGGCGAGCTGTACGAAGTGACTTTTGAAGGGTTTGGGCCGGGAGGAGTGGCGGTGATAGTGTCGGCGGTGACAGACAATAAACTGCGTACGGCTGCAGCGATGTGGGAACTATTAAAGAAAGGAACGGTGGCTTATTTGTTTTCCGCGGATAAGACGCCGAATTTTGAGGTGAGAGTGGAAGATGTGGCGACCAGAGCTAAAATAGAAGCAGTGTTGGAAAAACTGGAGAATTTAGACGACGTCCAGAAAGTGTGGACAAATTATGCGTAAACGCCAAAAGTTTGTATTAACAGCGCTGATATTAGCGGGAGGGCTGTGGGGGATTCACGCCTTGCCCGTTGCTGTGGAATGGCGGTATTGGCTGGTTGCGCTTCTGGTGGGGGTATCTGCGGTGGGATCTGGCTGGGCCCTGCGGGAAGGATTATCGGGGATTGAATGGCTGACGGTAATCCTGCCGCCTACACTGTTTACGGCTGCGGTAGGATTGTTTTACATTCTGCTGCCGACTCATTGGCTAGCCAGGACGGCAGTTGTGGCAGCTTTTGCCATCGGGCAGTATGCGCAGCTTTTGACCGCTAATATTTTTTCGGTAGCAGCCATCCGGACCATTGCTTTGTTCCGGGCGGCCGGAGCGGTGGGATTTGTGATGACCATGCTCACGGGCTTTTTGCTGTATGACTCGATTTTGTCTTTCAGGGAGGACTGGTGGCTGGCGGCGCCGATAATTATGATCGTGTCTGGCTTACTGCTACTGCCGGCATTATGGTCGGTGGAGGTGGAGGAAAAATTGAGTCTGAAAGTGATCAAGTACACTGTGTGGCTGGCAATTTTGCAGGGATTGATGGCGGTGGCCATTTCTTTTTGGCCGGTGTCGCTAACCGTAGCTTCACTTTTTCTGACAACTATGTTATATATTTATTTAGGTATTTCCCAACACCACTTTTCGCAAAGATTATTTACCAAAACGGTGTGGGAGTACTTAACAGTGGGCCTGGTTGTCTTGATCACCATGTTACTTACCGCAGGATTGGGATGAAAAGGACAAGAAAGTGGAGAGTAGTTGTTACTGCAGAAAAGGCACGATATGTTCCGTATCAAGATTACGATGGGTCTGCTGAAGTACCCACTTTCGATCAGTTACCGCCACCGGAGGAGTCGGAAATGCCTCCATATATGTTCGGTAAGCGCCCCGAGACTTTAGAAGAAGTTAAAGCCAAAATCATAGTTAATGGTGGTCCGAAACCAACACCAGGGGCGACAGAAGATTAGGGGAGAGGGGAGCGACCTGTAAGAATGTCCTGTAGTAATTATATGGATGTTTCACGCCTAGAGAAGGGGAGTTTTCACAGATTTAGCCTTAAATGATATAGTTTGATAGAGGTCGCGCCCTAGCGGGGAAGGACTGGTGATGCTAGTTGTGGATAAGTTTTTCAAGAGAGAAGCGGGATGATTTGTTATTCACTAATTTCTAATTACTAATTTCTAATTTCTAAACTAGGGGGAGAGGGTCCTCTCCTAATGATAGTTGACAAAAGTTGCTCATCTTGATATAAGTGAGTATAATATCCCAAACACTCATTTATTACTCTTGGGGAAGAGTAAAGATTTTCTTTTACTTAAAGCAAACCGCTCTTCTCTTATGGTAAAAATAATTAGTGTTACAGATATTACAATTCCCTATTAATTTAAAATGTCACAAAAATCAGCTTCTCCTAAAATAACCCGAATAAGCGAGATTTCCGAGATTGATAAGGCATGGCTGGCAGGTTTTATTGATGGTGAAGGATATATTGGTATTGTAAAATCTCAAAAATCAGAAAATGATCAACATTCCGCTAGTTGGTTGTTTCATCCCTGGGTTATAGTTACCAATACTAACCCTAAAGCAATTAAAGACATACAAACGGCCATTGGATTTGGAAAACGGGCGTTCTTGAGGCGTACAGAAGGTCGGGATAAGCCAGCATATCAGATTAAGATAACTAAGCTTGATGATGTAATTACATTACTTGAAACAATTGGTCCTTATTTAAAATTGAAGACGAAACAATGCAAATTAATGATTAAGTTTTGTAAGTTGAGAAAGAAAGCAGTAATAATAACTGGAAGAGGTAGCCGAGGAAACACCTCTTTTGGTAAAAAAGAAGAAAACATATTTATTGATTTGAAAAAATTAAACAAAAGAGGCATATGAGTGCAATAAATATTTTGGAACAACTTGACAACTTTTTGCTATATTTAAAAACGCAGAATTATAGCAACGAGACTATTTATAATTATGAAAGAGATTTAAGACAATTTGAAATCTTCTTAGAAGACGAAAAAATAAATTTCCATAAAATTAGTAAGCAGACAATTTTACTATTCAAGGCATATTTGATCAGTCGGGATAGAAAACTGCCGTTTAAAGGCCTTACAGCGATTCGTAAGTTGGAATCTGGAAGTATAAATCGCTGTTTATCTTCTTTGCGAAATTATTTGAGATTTATGATTGAAATGGATCACAAAGTTCCCATTTCTCCAGATGCTGTTAAGCTAGTTAAGACAGACAAGAAACATCCGCAAGTAGCGGAACTTCCGGACCTCGTTAAACTGATTGAGTCGCCGGAAAAATTTGAAAAGGACGAATTGGTGGGACTACGAAACCGGGCCATGTTGGAGGTGCTGATGGCGACGGGCATGCGCATTTCGGAACTGGTGAGTTTGAATAAATCACAGCTGGACGGCACCGGTCGACTTTTCATACGTGGAAAAGGGAAAAAAGAAAGGTTTGTGTATTTAACCGACCGGGCCACGCACCAGCTGGAATTGTACTTGGGCAAGAGAAAAGATTCGGTTCCAGCCATGTTTGCACCACTGCGGGGCCGGAATGCGGGAAAGTCGATCCGACGAGTATCCACAAACTACTTGCAAGAAAAAATCAAGCAGTACAGGGAAAAACTTCACAGTTTGAGGCATGGCTTTGCCACTTATTTGGCTGAGAATGGCGCTAATCCAGCGGCGATTCAAGTTCTTTTGGGTCATGAATCACTAGATACCACGACGCGCTACGTGCATGCTTCAGATAAATTCGCTGAAGAAACCCATCACAAATTTCACCCCGTTAAGTGATTTACCTCTCCCCTACTCCCCTATCTGTGAAAAGTTTTTGCGTGAAGTGGCATAAAGTCCGGCTGCGACGCAAAGAATGAGTGGGGAGTATTTTTCGGTAACGTTGTAAATGGTTCCGGCTACGATGCCGATAGCCAAACCGCCTGATGCGTTGCTGAGAGAGTTTGTGATTGCTATCTGGGGCTCGCGAAGCAGCCTTTCGGCTAGCACCAAAAAACCACAGGAAAGGACGAAGAAGGTTTTCAAATTCGTATAGATAGGATTCTCTAGCAGCATGGCGCGGATTTTAGCACTTTTTAGAGTGTTCCGAGGAATGTGGTGATTTCGTCGGCGACGGAGGTGGTGAAGTGGCGATGCACTTCGGTGGCGGGTACCCATTTTATCTGTTTGAAGTCGTTTCCGGGTTTTCCTTTTCCACTCAAGAGTTTGCAATGGTAATAAAGGGCGACGATGCGCACTTTTTTCTGGGGCGAATCAGGAATTAGGCGGGCGTGAATGAGGCGAATGACTTTGGCTTTTAAGCCGGTTTCATTATGAATGGTATTGATAATTTCTTTTTCAAACTCTAGGGAATTGAATTTTCCTGACGGAAATGTCCAATGAAGATCTTTGATGTGTTGGTCCTGCGTTTTACGTAGACCAATTATGACCTTATTTTTTTTGCTAATGATGCCAATGCCAATGACTAATGTGGGTTTGGGTTTAACTGCAGAAATGACAGAATAATATAATTTGAGAATTTTATTTGCGTCGGAGTCGTCAATAATAATGCTTTCCCTTACCCGGCTAGGAGAAGTTTTTTGTGAAGACACATAGAAATTAATCATTTCTCGAAGTAATTCAGAACGAGATTTGCGAAATCTGTTTTGCAGGCCTTCGAGAAGCTTGAGAGTTTCTTTTGGCAAGGAAAAAGCTGTAATTTGGCTCTTTCGAATACTCATTATTACAAAGTATAACAGATTTATAATTTTAATCAAGAATTTTTATTTAATTTCACAAAATTTACTTACCGCGCACGAAACGTGTGATATACGGCTATAGATGGGAACAAATATCTATTGACATAGATTTATATATTCTGCACACTTTTGTTAGTAATGAAAACAATTTGTGTTTTATACAACAAGCCAGAAGATTTACACGATGAGTCGGATTTGGACACCGAAAATTCGGCGATTGACGCTGCAGACGTATTGAGAAGTGAAGGCTACGAGGTTTCTTTGTTGGGCATCGGTTTAGATGAAGTATCAAAAGTGAAAAATATTGAAGATGAGTTGGTGTTTAATTTAGTTGAGTGGACTGGGAAAAATATTGCAATGGGTACGCAGCTAATAAAAATTTTGGAGCGGAGAAAAATTCCGTTTACCGGATCCGGGTCGTGGGGATTTTTACTGTCGAGCGACAAAGTGCAGATGAAAAAAGAAATGAAGAGAAATAAGATCCCGACACCGGGAAAAAAGTTCCCCATGATTGTAAAGCCCGCTTACGAGCATTGCGGAATTGGCATCACCCAGAATAGCATTGTTAAAAACGAAAGTGAATTAAGAATTAAGAATTATGAATTAAGAAAGAACATGTGACGGTTTTGGAAAAAAATGGACGGCCGTGGGTATTACCGCCGGCGGAAGTGATATTTGACAAGCCGGGAGCGGTTTTGTCGTATGAGATGAAGTGGGATGAAAAATCACCGGAATATTATCAATCTCACATGGGACTGGCAGTTCTCGACTCAAAGCTCAAAATTCAAATCTCAAAACTGGCCCAGAAATGTTATTTAAAATTGGGTGGCAGAGATTATCCCAGATTGGATATGCGAGTCAGGGGTGAGGAAATATTTGTGCTGGATATTAACAATAATCCGGGGCTGGACTTTGAGTTGGATTCAGGGATGGGGATATCTGCTCGATTGGCCGGATTTAAAACTTATGGAGAGTTATTGAAGCATATTGTAGAAAACGCCTACATGCGGTTTGTAAGCCAATATGACGCCAATTTCCTTTGATTATCCGATTAGCGTGTTGATTCTGTATTACGGTGGACAGGCCGAAGATCTGAAGGATGCGCAGAATGCGGCTCGGGGGCTCTCGGAGGCATTGGAAGAACAGGGGCATATGGTGAGAACTTTGCAAGTAACGGAAAAAAACTGGCGCAAAGCGGCGAAACTGCCCGGGCAGGTGGTGTTTAATTTTGTG
This sequence comes from Candidatus Amesbacteria bacterium GW2011_GWA1_47_20, assembly GCA_001002405.1. Taxonomy (GTDB): domain Bacteria; phylum Patescibacteriota; class Microgenomatia; order CAZETR01; family Amesbacteraceae; genus GWC2-45-19. The sequence continues at coordinate 771 of LCOA01000009.1, read as the reverse complement.
GAGGATGAAACTTGGGAATTGTATGTCAAGGTGGGATTGAGATTGGAAGCGCTGGGTCGGGCGCAAATGGGCCATGATATGCGCTGTTTTAAGTATGTAACTAAGAAAGCCCGGGTGAAAAGGAGGATGAAACGCATGGGAATCACGACTGCCGATTTTAGAATTTTTAACCGCCGTTCAAAGGTGGTCCACGTACGAGGATTGGAATATCCGTTGATAGTGAAACCTTCCGGTCAACACGCGGGAATTGGAATCTCTCAAGATTCGGTGGTTATTGATCAAGATGAACTAGTCGAGCGGGTGAAATATCTGTTTAAGCACTTCTCGGGAGAAGTGCTTGCGGAAGAGTTTATTGATGGACGAGAAATTCATGTGACGGTGATTGGGAATGGGCGGAAGGCGGTGGCTCTCCCCTATTGCGAGATTTCTTTTGGCGGAGAATTTAAGGACAATTGGGATGTATATACTTATGATGCTAAATGGGATGAAAAATCTTGGGAATATTGGGGAGCGCGAGCGCACGCTCCGGTAAGGGTGAGCCGCAAACTAGATAGAAAGATAGAGAGGTTGGCCTTGGCGGCTTATCGGGCTTTTGGCTGCCGGGATATTGCCCGGATGGATATCCGGGTGGACGCTCATGATCGAGCTTACATCGTGGATGTAAATATGAATCCCAGCTTGAATTATTATGATAGTCAGGATGCGACGGTGAAGTCGGTGGAGGCCCAGGGGTGGACGTATGGTGAGTTTATTGAGACGTTGGTAGCGATT
>LCOA01000008.1 GCA_001002405.1 Candidatus Amesbacteria bacterium GW2011_GWA1_47_20 | reverse complement strand
TTAGGTTTAATGAGAATGGAATTACAGGCCTTTTCGGCAATTCCTTTCTTAACCCGCTCTGGGTTGGTAACCAAAAGATCGTCTCCGACGACCGTTAGCGTGGCACCCAAGGTGGAAGTGATAGTCGTCCAGCCTTTCCAGTCGTCCTCTGCCAATGGGTCTTCCAAAATACGCAGGTGATACTGGGTATTTAAATCTTTGAGATAGTCGATAAACTCCATGGTTTCCAGGGGAGAACTTCTGTCTTTGATGACATACCGGCCGTCTTTATAGATAGTGTTGGCGGCTACATCTAGTCCCAATTCCACATCTGACCCGACTTGGTGGTTTTGTTCCTTGATGGCCTCTGACAAAACCTCGAGGGCGTCTAAATTGGTAAATAAATTGGGGGCAAAACCGCCTTCGTCCCCTACGCTGTGGATAGCTCCGCGGCGGATGAGAATCTTTTTGATGGTCTGGTAAATGGTGGCCCCGGTTTCTAGCGCAGCTGAATATGAATGACGCATGTTGGGAATGACGTGGAATTCCTGAAAATCCAGATTGCCGGCGCCGTGCTTGCCGCCGTTAATCATATTGAACAACGGAGCGGGAATAAACAGAGGCTGATTATTTTGGGCGATGGCAGCGACATACCGGTACAGTGGCATTTTGGTGCTAATGGCAATGGCTTTGGCCATGGACATGGAAACTGCGATAACGGCGTTGGCTCCCAGTCGGGATTTATTGGGAGTGCCGTCGAGTTTGATGAGAGTTTCGTCAATTTCCGCCAGACTGCCATAATCAACCCCGATCAGTTTTTGGGCAATTTCAGTGTTGATGTGGGAAATGGCGGTCAAGACACCTTTGCCTAAATGCCGGACCGAGGCTCCGGAGGGCACTGATGAAACTCCGGTAGATCCATCTTCCAAAATGGCGACAGCCTCAATGGTGGGTATAGCCCGGGAATTGAGAATTTCCCGAGCATAAAGAGTTTTAAGCTTGGCTGACATACCTTAATTCACTATTGTAGATAAGTTCACGGGTGCGAGCAATAGCGTCGGGGTTAACGGAGATACTGGAGATGCCCCAGGAGACGAGTTTGGCCACGAGATCCGGGTACAGGGAAGGCGCCTGGCCGCAAATTCCGCAGGTAATGCCCTTTTTGAGACAGGTTTTGATGGTTTTTTCCAGAGCCCACATAACTGCAGGGTTGCGTTCGTCAAAAACGGAAGCCACTTCGGAATTGTCCCGGTCTACACCCATGATGAGCATGGTCAAATCATTGCTGCCGATAGACACGCCGTCAATGCCCACATCGATGAACTCATCCAGAAGAATGACATTGGAGGGGATTTCCACCATCATCCAGAATTTAAACGAGGCGCTTCTGACCAGACCAGAGGCGGTAACCTGTTTTTTGATTTCCAGAAGTTCTTCCGGAGTATGGACGAAGGGAATCATGAGATTCAGATTGGTAAGTTTGTGGCGATTTCTGACGCGTTTAATGGCTTCCAGCTCCAACTCAAAAACTTCGGGGTGGGTAATATAGCGGTAAGCCCCGCGGAAGCCCAGCATGGGATTGGATTCTTCGGGCTCGTAAAGTTGGCCGCCTTTGAGCGATCGATATTCGTTGGTTTTGAAATCGGTGGTCCGGTAGACCACCGGCCGGGGAGAAAAAGCCTTGCAGAAGGTTACTAACCCGTCGGTCAACTTGGAGATAAATTCTTCCTGGCGTTTTTCGGCAATAAGTTTTGGATCTTGAAGCTGGATAGACGGAAGATGGAGAGCGCCTTTGAAAACTTCTCCAGTGGAACCGTTGAGGGTCACAATTTGGCCGTCTTTGAGGGTGTGGGTGGCGACAGTGGTGCCGACGACGCAAGGAACGCCCAGCTCGCGGGAAACGATGGCGGCGTGGGAAGTTAATCCGCCGCGGTTAGTAATGATGCCGGCGGCCCGCTTCATGGCGGGAACAAAATCTGGAGTGGTCATGTCTGTAACCATGATGTCTCCCTTTTTTACTTGGTCAATGTTTTTAATGTCTAAAATTATTTTGACCGGTCCGGAAACAATTCCTGGCGAAGCAGGAGCGCCCTTGAGAATTGGTGGTGAAAAGGGTCTCTCCTTTTGCGTATCCGACCGCACAAGGAGAGACCCTGTGCGTTTGTCGTTGAGGGTTGTGATGGGTCGGGATTGAACAAAATAAATTTTTCCTTTTGCAATAGCCCATTCAATGTCTTGGGGGAAAAAGTAGTGCTGATGGATTTTTTGGGCATAATCGGCTAATTTCAAAACTAAGGAGTCTGAAATCTTTTGGACTGAACGTAAACGATTTGGAACATTGACCTGCTTAACACCCTGGCGGTTTCTGATCTCCATAATGTCCTGGGTGGCAATATTCTTGTCAACGATTTGACCGGTAGACCTAGAAACAGAAAAGTGGTCAGGAGTGACGACGCCTTGAACTACATAATCGCCCAGGCCCCAGATGGCTTCGATGACCAACTTGTCGCGATCGCCAGTGATGGGATCGACGGTAAAAATGATGCCAGAGATGTCTGATTGGATCATGGTTTGCACGGGAACGGCAATGCCGACTTTGAAATGATCGAATTTTTGTTGAGCGCGGTAAAAAATGCTGCGGGCGCCAAAGAGCGACATCCAACAAGCTTTGACTTTGGCTACCACGTTGGCGTCACCAATAATATTTAAGTAAGACTCCTGCTGACCGGCAAAGGAGGCTTCCGGTAAATCTTCAGCCGTAGCGGAAGAGCGGACGGCCACGGCGGTTTTCGAGCCGATTTTGGCGTAACTGGTAAAAATTTCTTGAGCTACTTCTGCTGGGACGAGGGCGGCGGCCATAAAACGTTGGATTTTTTTGGCGGCAGGTTCCAGTTGAGCCGGATCCAAGACATCGCACGTAGATAGAATGCGATGGATTTGAGGGCGTAATTTGTTGTCTTCTAAAAATTTATAGTAAGCAGAGGATAAAACCACGAAACCCGGGGGAACCGGAATACCGGCCTGGGTCAGCTCACCCAAATTAGCTCCCTTGCCGCCGGCGATGGCGATGTCTTCTTTGGACAGATCTTTGAACCACTTAATGTAACTCATCTTTAAACCAGTCTACCCAAGGAATAGGGCCGGGGTCAATGCCGTATTCTTGGGATAAATAATAAGCCAGATACGCGCCGGACTGAATAACATCTAAGGCTTCAAACAGTGGGTTGGGACCAGCCAGGGGAAAATCAAAAACCGGAATGTGGTGTTTTGCAATGACTTGACGGGTGAGCGGATAGCGTTTACGGACTTCGGGATGGTAATGCGGAGAGTCGACCAAAACTACCGCTAGGTCGTCGGGATTAGACTGCGGGTGAGCTAGGCCTTCCATGAGGTGATGATTGGCCTCGGGCAAATCAAAAACTACAGCAAAAGTTTTGGCGTTTTCATTGAGCTGATTCTTCATGGCATGGACGGCACCTTTCAAGTGCTCGCTGACAAGAAAGACGGGAATTTTGTTGACGAGGCTAGACGCTAGACGCTGAACGCTAGACACTTCGTTTTGACGACTGCGTAAGAATTCTGGAAGGCGGGAAAGTTCTTTGAGAGGATGAATTAACTGGCAACGCGCCAGAAGAGCGAGCATGGCGGTTACTTCATAACCCAGGCTCATTCTGGGTTGTCCGGAAGGGTTGTGTAAGGGATTAAAAATGTAATGCGGCAGGTGAGTAAATTCGGCTAACTTACCGCCGGCCGTGAGAATGAATATTTGACAGCCGCGAGCGCGAGCTTCCGCGAGGGCGGACAGGGTTTCTTCTGTTTGGCCGGAGTAACTGGATATGACCACGAGAGTTTTTTCGTTGGCAAAATTGGGCAAGTGATATTCGGTGGAGACAGCAATAGGTACGCGTAAAGTTTGCCGTTCCAGACTGGCCATCACCCGCCCGCCTAGGGCTGACCCACCCATGCCGGAAATGACAATGTTATTTACTAAACTGCAACTTGACGGAACTGTGGCCTGGGCTATTTCGGAGATAACTTGGGCGCATTGATCCGGCAACGCCTGGATTGACCCCAAAATGTTTAGGGAATCGGTGCCGGAGCCACTTGCGTAGGGTCTGACCCTATGCAACAAGCTCTTGACCAGACTCAGGCCTTCCTGGCCCAAGCGCTGGGCCCGCTGAACATTGGAGCTTTGGACAAAGACGCGGAATTCAGGAGCGTTGCCGGAGCCTCTGAACAATATCCACTCATCTTGACCTAGATCAACTTTTATGCCGTCGAGGTCGGTTATTTTGGAGTTTGAATACTTTTCGCGAACTGTGTCGTAAATCTGCTGGAACTTATCGAAGGGGCAATCCGTTTTTTCTCTAAATAGATGGTACTTGGGTAATTCGGCTATCAGACCGGAAAGTTTCTTCTTGGATTTTTTGAGAATATTTAACATTTTGATTAAAGTGACTCCACCGTCGCGACCATAGGCGATGTCTGCAAAAATTCCGCCGCCATTGGGTTCAAAACCAAACTTGGCTCCTACCTCTTTCATCTTGGCGGCTACATGTGTGGAACCGACTGGTGTGCGGTAAACAGTTTTGCCAATTGAATCAATGACCGACGAGGTGCTAATGGGGGTGACTATTGACGTGGTAACTTCACTTTTGGCAATTAAAGTGCAGGAATAATCGCCGGGGAGGTATTTGCCCTGATCATCTATAAAAATAATCCGGTCCCCATCCACATCGAAGGCGATACCCAGATCGGCTTTGTTAAGAACGACTTGACGGGAAATTTCTGCGAAGGACGAGCTGACCTCTGTGTCACGGGGTACAAAATAGGGTGATTGAATATCACAATCGCCGGTTTTGACATATTTAATTTTTAAATCATCCAGCAGGTCAAAGATTATTTCAGATTGCGTGCCGTTGGCAGTGTCTACAACTACGGTCCATTTAGAATATGGGGTGTCCGCTAACTTTTTCAGCATGTCCAAGTACATTTCCTTGGCCGTGTTTTCGTACTTAATTATTGGCGTTGAAGAGCTGCTCGATTTCCAATTCATGAGCTTTGGTGACCTCCTCACCAGCGATAAATAACTTGACACCGTTTAAATTGGCAGTGACGTGCGAGCCGGTGACCATGACTCCCCCACCGACAGAAGGGGACTGTTTTACAAAATACGTCAAAGCTGGAGTGGGAATTACGCCTTCGTCTAAGATTTCCCATCCTTGAGAGGCTAATCCCTGGATCAGATGCTGTTTAATGAATGGGCTGGACTCCCGGGGGTCCATAGCGACAGCGACATAGCCCTCTTTACCTTTGGAAATGAGCCAGTCTCCAAAAACCGCGCCTAACTGGTAACAAAAGGTTTTGGTAAAAAGAGTGTCTGCCGGGCCGCGAATCCCGGTCGTTCCGAAGAGCTTGGGCATTACCTAAAGTTTAGCACACCATAGCTCGAGTGCTGTAGCCAAATCATAGGGCAAGGCTCCAGATTTAAGTTTAAAGTCTAAGTCTAAGAGAGATGCTAGCCATTTGGTATTGGTGCGTTTGTAGGATCGAGTAACCAGGCTGGCGAAGACCACCTCGGCCGGAGCGGTGCTAAGGGCTAAGTGCAAAGAGCTAAGTAATGGTGAATCTAAGAATAAAAAAATGTGTTTGGAGAGATCGAATTTCTGAACATTTTTAAAATCCTTTACTTTCGCCGAAACATCTTTTGGTTCCCAGATAATAATGTCAGCTTCCTGGTTTTGGACTAAATAATCTGCGATGTCCTTTTTGGCAAAGGCGCGCTCAATGACTATAGTATTGGCCTGGCCAAATAGGGAATTGGTGGAGACGGCGTGGTGCAGCTGATTGACGGTAATGTCTGATCCCGAAAATTCCAACACAGGTTTTTCGGCTTTGGCTGTCAGCAATGCTTCGCGTGACGCTACTTGATTATCACCGTGGAGAATGAGCATTTTTCAACATTTGGAATAACGTTTCCACTTTATCATGGTAATGCCGGAATGAGCGGTGCTTGTGGTTGCGGTGGGGCACGAGAGCTCCAGAGAAGTTGCGGGGGATGTGTAGAAGCTCGTGAATTAAAGTCCGGTTCTGATCATCTGGTGATAAATTATCAAATTTTTCAGAGATGACCTCTATACAGTAATGGGGGGCAATATCTAGTCCCATCTGCCAAATCTTGGGCAGACTCCAGATGCGGGCCCGGGCTCGGCCGGTAGAGCCGGTGCTTCGGAAACAAATTAAGTTAGCGGGGCGGATGTGTGGTAAATCCAACTTTTTGACCAGATGAGACATCCGCCGACGAATGTCGGGAGCGAGTGCCAATTCCATTGCTTTATGAGGCTTTGAGAACTTCGTCTCCGGGTTTAACTGGCTGGTCCACTTTTAGCCCTACGGTATCCCCTTTCTTGGCTGATTCGATTTTTTCGTGTTCTACTTGCAAGGAAGTGACTGTTTGGGAAAAGTCCGTGGATCCAGAAAACTTGATTACGTCGCCGGTATGGACGGAGCTGGTGAGATCGACCACAGCCACTCCGATTTTGTCGTAATAGTGGGTGACCACGCCGACTTTGAGATTAGCTATACGCCTCACCTCCTTTGAACTGCATCACCTACTTTTATACCATATTTTTCAATAAATCCAGTATTGACTTCTAAAACTTGATCTACCGGTTGATCTGGAGTGAGAGTTACGGGGGGTTGAGTGGCGGGAACAGAGGAGGATAGTTGAATTACTCGGTTGCTACGAATCCAAACAAAATCCAGAGGAAAATTCATATCTCTCATCCAGAAACTGTGCCGGGCGGGTTGGGGAAAAACAAAGAGCTTGCCGGAGTTGGCAGGAAGAGATGACCGGCCAGACAAACCGTGTTGACGGGTTTCTTCAGTGTCTGCAATTTCGATATTGATGGTGACACTCCCTACCATCAGCTGATTCTGTTTATTAAACCAATTATTGAGTAATTCGATCCAACGCGAGATACCTCTCCCTGCGTTGTATCCCCCTCCTAATCTAGGAGGGGGACTATATGGAGCTAGAGTCAGATTGGATAATAAGGGGCTACCGGCAATTTTGGGTAGGGACATCAAGCCAGAGTAGGCTGGAGAATTGATTAAGGAAAATTTGGCGAAGTCCCCGGCTCCTGCTTGGAGTAAGAAGGGGGTAATGGCCACGATAGTGTCCTCCGTCCAGATATTTTTCAGGGTGGCGGGATACGTGTCAGGTTGACCGACCCAGCCGACCTCGGTCATAAACATCGGCTTTTGACCTAGCGGCTCTTTTGTGTAGCTTAGAATGCCGGCCCGGGAATCGGGATATACATGCACCGAGACACCATCGATGGCTGCTGCCCAATTAGGTATAAAGCGGTAAAAGCGCTGAGCTTCCATAGAGGTGGGTGAATTGGGTACAGACGTGTCCAGAGCGGCAGAAAGCAGAAAAAAATCAACAGAGCGGTCCTTAAAAATACTTCTGGCAGCAGATAGGATATCGGCGTACGCGTAAGGATTAACAACGCCGCCCCATTCGTTACTGTGATTAGGTTCGTTGAAGAGCACTATATATCGGTTACGGGTGGGCCAGGGCATATCGTTTAAAAAATTGGCGAAGTCTACCAGGTCGGTAGCTGTAGGTTCGACCCAAGTCCCACCGTCAGGAAAAGTAGCCAGTCGGATGAGGGGGATGATGTGCAATTTACGGCTATCTTGAAAGAACTTTAGCCATTTGTCCCGGTCCCGGTCGTTACTTCGGATGGGAATGGTGACATACCCCCAGTCACCTCCTGAAGAATTAACCAATTTAGCAGCTTCGTGTATTTCATTGGGGTCCAGAATGTGCACCCCGATTCGGTTATTTGGGACGCTGGTGGGATCGTAGGCCAGAACTGTACTTGCACTAAGGGCGAGAAACAGGAGAAGTTTTTTTAGCATGGCAAATGGCGATGGCTAAGGCATCGGCGGAATTATCGAAATGAGTCTTTTGACCTTTTTTCTCCCGGATTTTAAACATCTTCTTAATAGTGGCCTTAATTTTTTTCTTGTCTGCTTTGCCGGAACCACTAATGATGAGTTTGACCTGCATGGGGGCGTAATCAAAAACTGGGACTCCCCCATCATGTAAAGCCAATTTAATAACTCCGATGGCCTGGCCTACAGCAATAGCCGTCAGGGCGTTGGCTGCAAAAAAGATCCTTTCTATGGCTACTTCCTGCGGTTGATGTTTTTCCAGCAGCTTATAAATTCCGTCATAAATTGCCCGTAATCTCTCTCCATGCGGCGTGTCTTTGCTGGTGGATATCAATCCATAATCCAAAAGGACTAACCTTTTTGGAGTGACGTCAATTACTCCGTACCCCGTCGTGGCCGTCCCCGGATCAATACCCAGTATCTTCATGAAGCAAGTTTACCATGGCGCTTTGGCATTAAACGATGCGTACCCACAATAGATCGCGTCACCGTTACGATCGACGTAACAAAATACCCCACCAATAGGAGCAATCATGAAGTGCTGCTCACAGAGAATCCTGTAGGTAATTTGAGGCGGTGGATTATCCGGAGTGGTGTACGGAAACGTCCACCAACCTAATGACTCAGGTCCGGGGAAAATCGGGGTAAAAAGTAAGTGACATTCGGACACATCTGGTCTACTTTGCTGAATAGCATCTGCAAATTTTCTACTGTTAACAAGGAGATTCGTATAAACATAGTTTACAATCTTAGCTCCCCTTCTACTCACTCTTCGAACTCCAGCTTCCCTAACCCTACATAAAAGTGTCTCTCCGGCTTTTTTAATTAACGCTAGCTTTTCAGCTTCGAGTTCTGTTGCCTCTTTCATTCGTGATATGATATTACCATAGGCATGGATAAATATGAAGCGGTGACGTGGGCGGAGGAGATTGAGGTGAGGTTTGCTTACTCCGGAAAAGTGGCACACGTGGCTAAGAAAGCAGGTGACAGAGTAAATAAGGGAAATTTGCTGGCTAGCCTGGATCGAAAAATGCTGCAGGCGGAATTGGACCGGCAGTTAGCGGATTTTGAGCGCACCCGGGCGGAATTTGAAATTGCGGCTAAAAAATTGGGTGGAAGCGAGACTGATGTGTATTTGAAAAAGGGCGAACAGGCCAGATTGAATGTAGCGGTCAAAGACGTGGAGCTGGCGAAATATAAGTTAGATATGGCTGATCTGTTTTGTCCAGTAAATGGCCTCGTCAAATCCGCTGGAGGGTTGCGGCCGGGGCTAAACGTGTCACCGGCTTCTAATCCGTTTGTGATTATTGATTTGGATACCCTGGTGTATAGGCTACGAGTAGCAGCCAAAGACGTCGAGAAATTTAAAGCTAAAGCTAAAACACTCATTCCGGACACGCCCGGCTACTTCATGGTGGACATGGTGATTGAAAACAAAACCGATCTACTGCCCGGGATGCCAGGTCTTATCAAAGCAGTCTGAACCTTTAGTGAATCCAGCTTTTTGGGCTTCGGCTTCTGTACAAAACCACTGGTCTCCTTTCGAAAGTTCCACTTGAGTATTGTTGTACTGACCGCATCCAGGAAATCTATAAAGATTAACGGGAGAATCGAGTTTCACATTGCCCTTAATTACGCACTTCGGCTGTTTCGGATTCGAATCTTGGACACATTCCGGGCTATAGATTCCCAACTTCTTCGCCTTGGCCTCTCTAGTCGCCTCCCGCATTCCGCCGTAATCATAACCTCCACCAAAATAAGCCATGCCGGATGCGATCATTTTTAAGTTCACGGATCCTTCTTTTGTGTACACGACGCTTATTAATCTTCTGAAGTTATCTCTAAAAATTACTTTCATGTAAACCTTTTTCCCAAAAACGAGCTTTTCAAGTAAACTCTTAGCGTCATTACCGGCACATTGATTCCATTCGGGTGCCAACACACTGGCCAGCCTGACTATCTGTTTTTCACTGGTATCGAAAGTGTCACCGTCTACTACCTTTGCTACCTCATAGCTTGTCCTATTTAACACTTGCCTAGCAGTTAAGGCACTGGCAAACATGGCCGCACTCACAACTCCCGCCACCACTACTTTTCTGCTCACGCTTTAATCATACACCCCACCCAAGGTATAATTAGCGGTGAGGGGCGGTAGCTCAGTTGGTAGAGCACTAGCCTTTTAAGCTAAGGGTCCTGGGTTCGAGTCCCAGCCGCCTCACTTTACGGCTCGATCGTCTAACGGCTAGGACGCGGGGCTTTCATCCCCGCAATCGGGGTTCGATTCCCCGTCGAGTCACATGAAATGAAAGTATCACACCGGGTATGTGATGATGGTTAGGGTGAGGATTTTTCGAAGGTGTAGAAGGCGGGGAGGGAGTCGGGGTAATTGAGGCGAGTGGAGCCGGGGATGCGGTCGAGAAGAGATTGGTCGGCGGAGGCGATGACCAGATTGCGGCCGGAAAGAGAAATGTTGGTCCAATTGCGGCCACCGGGTTGCATCAGCCAGATTTTGCCAAAAACTAAGGCTCGAGCGTCCCCTGTGAGGATCTGTTCTTGGAGCGGGTGCATGGCTTGGAGTCGGGCTGGCGGAAACTTGGTAGTAAATAAATAGGCCATGAGGGGTGAATCGCGATTGAAATCAACTATGACACGATCGTAATCATTCTGACGAGAAACGGCGGTGGTAATCATTTGGGAAAAGCCCCATTGGAAGGGCTTAGCGCTTTCAAAACGGTAATGGGTAAAGTAGTAACCCCAGACGTAGAAATTAGATATTAGAAATAAGAGGAGATAGAGTTTGACGGGCAATCGGCGGATGCCCAGAGTGATCGTCCAAGCTAAGGCCGGGAAGAGAATAAGCAGGCGAGCGGCGTGGACGCCTCCGTCACGGGTGAGCGCCGAGGGGATAGGAGCCAGAAGTAACCAGGAAGCCAGGAGCCAGTTTTTTTTACGGGTAATTAAATATATCCCGATGAGAAAGGGCACGATTTCCAGCATGTGCAGCATGCCGATGGAATCCCGGGAGGGAGAATGACGGGGCTCGAGATCACCTTTGATAAACAGAAAATCGGTGCTCCAAGTGCGCAAGTAATTGGTAAGAAAAGTATTAATCCAGACTTGGGGCTTGTTGTGTAATAACTTATCCACAATCCCCGGACTCATGCCCACAGTGCGCGCCCGACCACCCGCTTCGGCTGATAACTGGCGCTGGTAATTGATTTCGGTGGCAATGGTGGGATCGGTGAAAATGGCCACATCGTGGAAACGGGTACCGGATTTACCAAATAGGGTGTCACCGTAAACTGTTACTGCAAACAGAAGTAAGATAACAATCGGGGCGATCAGGGATTTCTGGGGGATCAGTGAAACCGAACGCCGGTAAATAAATACCAGAACCAGGAGAAATAAGGGAACGAAGAGCTTGCCGGGAGCATAGGCGGACATGGCTAAACCAAAGCCCAACGCAGATAGGATGAGCCACCGAGGTTGACGTAGGCCGCGTTGAAAGCATACTAGTCCTAGTAAGAACGTGGCAGTCAGGCTCATGGTTTCCACGGATTTACGGGAGTACTGCAGGTGCCATGGTGACAGGGCAAAAACCAACGGGGCGAGCCAGTCGCGGACGAGAAGATATATGAGAACGATGCTGACAAGTCCCCAGGTGACGGCAATGAGGCGAACTGATGTAGCCGAGAGTCCCAGAAACGCTACAAATGGTACAGCGGAATATATGAAAACCGGGGTTCTGAAGTCAGCGAACGAGTGAGGGAACATGGGCAGAGGGTTATTGAAATAATCCTTGCCCGTTCTTAAGAGTGAGTAGGCTTGGTAGCCGGTGTCCATCTCATCCCAGTGCAAGCCGTTGGGAAGAGTGCCGAGACTAATCAACCGCAGGAGTGCTGCCAGAAGCAGCACCAGCGCTAATTTGAGCCACTTGGCGGGAAGATTGAGCACGGACATAAGTTAGTTTAGCACGGCGAACCGATCCCGGTTTTTTGACTTCCACTTTGACAATCCAGGGAGAAATAAGGGGGAAGATGCGCTCCACGCCGATGTTTCCGGATGAAATTTTGCGGATGGTAAAAGTGCGGTTGTCTCCTCGGCCGCGGATACCCAGGATCATGCCCTCAAAAATCTGGATGCGTTCTTTTTCGCCTTCCTGGATTTTGGTGTGTACCCGAACAATGTCTCCGACGTGGACATGAGTGTCTTTAATAGTCGCTGAAATAGCCATATCGGAGAATTTTACCCGAGAATCAGGTTTTTAACAACTTGGAGATTTCGTCCCGAAGTTGGGGCGTCCAGGCCAGACCGTAGGGTAAGGGTAGGGATTTGGAAGAAGTGCCATTGTAAAAAACTAGACTGGAGGGGGTGGTGCCCTGGTGGGACTGAAGCAATGTGTTAAGAGCAACTAGTTTGGATGACGGTAGACCTTTTGGAACCTCGATTACAGCTGAATCAGCTGACTCGACTGAATCAGTTATCTCTCCGGTAAAGATAGAGGCGGAGTCGACGATAATGGTTATGTCTTGTTCACTTTCGGCTTCTTCATCCCCAGTGTCCCGCATTTCCACTTTCCCGGTAAGAATAACCAGGTTGTCCGGCTGCCAGACACCAGGAGTGGCGGCGTATACTTTGGGGAAGACTACTGCTTCCACACTTTTACCCAGGTCTGAAACTTTGCAGAAACACATGGGTTGGTTGCCATTTTTGGTGATAACGTTCCGGCATGTCTCGATGATGCCGCCGATAGTAACCTTCATACCGGAGAGGTTGCCGGAGGGCAGTTCGCTGATGCGGTGGGTGATAAGCTCTCCTAATTTGGCCAGTTTTTCGGCTTGAGGATGCTCAGTCAAGTAAAAACCTAATAAGTCCTTTTCCATGCCCAACATGACAGATTTTTCAAATTCTTCAACCTGGGGTAAGTGATCGGAATGATCGGACTGCTCGGATGAGGCAAACAGTGTAGTTTGGCCCGAGGCTTTGAGTTTGCTGATACTGGTACCCAGCTCGCGGATTTTGTCCAGGGCGGCCAGGAGTGCGGCGCGTTTGCCAAATTGATCCATGGCTCCGGCTTTGATGAGACTTTCCAATACCTTGCGGTTGACCTTTTGAGAATCCACGCGCAGGCAAAAATCAGTGAAACTGGTGAAAGGGCCGCTCTCTCGGGCGGACAAAATGGAGGAAATGGCTGCCTCACCTACATTTTTGATGGCCGATAGGCCAAAACGAATGGATTTGTCGTCCACGGCAAATGCTACGTCTGAACGGTTGATATCCGGAGGTAAAACAGGAATTTTGATGCGCCGGCATTCTTCGATAGCTTCCACAATTTTTTCGGTATCTCCGGACTCGGCTGTGAGTAGGGCCGTCATATATTCCACGGGGTAGTGAGCTTTTAGGTAGGCTGTTTGATAGGCCACGATGCCGTAAGAAGCGGCATGGGCTTTATTGAACCCATAGCCCTGAAAAGGCACAAAGAGCTCCCAGATTTTTTCCGCCTCTTCTTTGGACATGCCAGATGTTTTGACACAGCCGTCTACAAATACCTGGTGCTGTTGGGCCATTTCTTTGGGGAGTTTTTTGCCAATGGCCTTGCGGAGTTTGTCAATGGTTTCCCAGGTGTAACCCGCCAGGGCCAGACCGGTAAACATAATGTCTTCCTGATACACCAAAATGCCGTATGACTTGTCGAGGTAATCGGCCATTTTGGGATGGAGGTATGTAACGGGTGATTTTTTGTTTTTGCGGGCGATGTATTCTGGGATGTTGGCCATGGGGCCAGGTCGGAAAAGAGCGATCATGACCATGATGTCTTCGATGCGGTTAGGCTTAAGTTCTTTGAGCCACTTGGTCATGCCCGATCCGCCGAGTTGAAATACACCCATAGTTTCGCCGCGGGCCAGCATGGCGAAAGTGGCTTTGTCGTTGGTGGGTAAGCGCTTAAGATCAATTTTAATTCTCCGGGCGGCAGCTTCTAGAATAGACAGGTTGCGGATACCCAAAATGTCGAATTTGACTAAACCAATTTCTTCACAAGCGTGAAATTCGTATTGAGTGATAATTTTGGTGCCCTTGGGCTCTAATTGTAAGGGTGAGTAATTAGTCATGGGTTGTGGGGACACGACGATGCCGGCGGCGTGAACTGAAACATGCCGAGCATTACCTTCGATCTGGCGAGCTAGGTCGACGGTTTCTTTGACTTGAGGGTCAGAGTCATACATGTTTTTTAATTCTGGGGATTCTTTGAGGGCTTTGTCGATAGACATGGGGAAGCCTTGAGATCCAATTGGGATGATTTTGGCAATGCGGTCACCGAAAGCATATGGGTGACCCAGGACCCGGGCCACATCACGGACGGCCGCCCGGGCGAGCATCCGGCCAAAAGTGCAGATTTGAGCTACTTTGTCCGAACCGTATTTACCGGTTATGTAGGAAATCACTTCTTCCCGTCTGTTGTCGGCCACGTCTAAATCAATGTCCGGAGGCGAAGGCCGATAGGGATTTAAAAACCGTTCAAAAGGCAGATCGTAAAGAATCGGGTCGACGGTGGTTACTCCAGTGACGTAGGACACCAGTGAACCAGCTGCTGAACCTCGGGTGTTGGTGATAATACCGTGGTCGGTGCACCAATTAACCAGGTCGGCCATCATGAGAAAATACGGGGCGTAACCTTTGGAGCAAATTACTTCCAATTCATATTCCAAGCGTTTGCGATGCTTGGCGTCGGTTTTCACCCGGGCCAGATCCTGCAAAGTTTGGGTAGCGGTTTGGCCATCTGGCAGGTCAATGTTGGGGAAATACCATTTGCCTAGCTCGATCTTGACATCGCACTTTTCGGCGGCACGTAGAGTATTGGACAAAGCGTCGGGTAGATCAGGGAAAAGCCCGGCCATTTCTTCAGGAGAGCATAGATGAAAGGTGGGAGCGTCGATATAGCGCAGGCGGTCAACGTCGGACATGTTTTTACCAGTAGAAATGCATACCAAGGCGTCTTGGGCGGTGGCGTCTGCAGCTTCCAGGTAATGAGCGTCATTGGTAGCCACCAACCGGATGCCCAAATCCCGGCTAAGTTTGACGACACCTTCCACCCAGGTCTTTTCGGTTTTGGCTAAGCGTTTGAGTTGGTCTAGCAGACGAGAGTTGTCTTTGATAGTGTCAAAGTAATCTTCGTAATGATGCCGCTGGATTTCTAAGTAATACCGATCGCCGAAAAGATGGTGATACCACTCAACTGCCTCTTTGGCCTTGGAGTAGGAATTTTCATTTAAGAGTTGGGCCACCTCTCCTTTGGGGCAGGCAGAAGTACAAATTAATCCTTTGTGGTATGTGGTCAGTGTCTCTTTATCAAAGCGGGGACGATAATAAAATCCTTCCAGGTGAGCTATGGTGGAAAGTTTCATCAAGTTTTGATAGCCCTCGCGGTCGGAGGCCAGAAGAAGGAGGTGGTTGTTTTCTCTGCTGTTTTTTTCAGCAACGTAGGCTTCCATGCCGATCAGTGGCTTGATGCCTTCTTTGGTGCATTCTTTGTAGAATTCCACAGCGCCGTACATCACTCCGTGGTCAGTGAGGGCTACTGCCGGCATGTCCAACTCTTTGGCCCTCCTGACGAGCTTGGAGATTTTGGACAGGCCATCAAGAAGCGAATATTCCGTGTGGACGTGAAGATGAACGAATTTTGCGGACAATAAATCTATTATAGATCACGAAACTCTTTTTCGGAAAGGCCTATTTGTTTAATTATTCCCCGGAGCGTGCCTGGAGAAATATCGAAATGCCGAGGTATTACACAGGTCAGACCATTTCTGAAATTCCACCATACTTCGTGCGATCCAGTTGTTCTGCGGTAGGCAAATCCTGCTTTCTTTGCTTTTTTGACCACGTCTCGATAGGACATGGGCTTCATATTATTCTAAATTGCGGGAGACAATACCGAAAGGTTAAATTTATATCTGGAATATGATTTGTTCTGACTTTTTAATTTAAGAGGGATTTTTTTGTCTTCCTCCTCATAAATTTCAATCAATGTTTTAGCAACACCTTCTATTTCCTGAACCGCGTTTTCGAGTGAATAGCCTTGGGCGTAACAATCCGACCACACTGGGCACGTAGCCACAAAATACCTCCCGTCTTTTTTGACATCAACAGGCAATTCATACTCTTTGACTACAGTATTTTTTCTCATAAATTTATTATACACTAAGAAATCAAGTCCTGAATTACGCTTTGTACTGCGGAAATATCGACGTTGCCGAGCTGTTTTTTGATCTGGCCGATGAGAAAGAAGAGAGCTGGTTGCTTACCGGATTTGAGATCGGCCACAGCTTTGGGGTTGGCGGTTATAACTTTTTGAGCAACTTGGCGAATTTGGTCTTCATCAATGTTTGATGTATCGATTGATCGATTGATCGATGCATCAGACACTTTATCCTCTGGTAGATTAGTTAGAAGTCTGGCGACTTCTGGTGCGGGATGCTGAGCAGTAAGTTCGTAGAATTTTTTTAGACGCGCCGGAGAAGCCACGAGAAGGGACGCTATTGCCGCTGGGACACCTAATGACTCTAGCTCGACACGTTTTTGAGCAGGAAGTTCGGGAAGTTCTTTGCGCCAGGCTTCGATTTGCGCTTTGGTAAATTGAAGTGGAGGGATATCAGGTTCTGGGAAATAACGGTAATCATTGGCTTCCTCTTTGACCCGCTGGCTCACCGTCTCTCCGCTAGCTTCTTTGAATCCCCGGGTTTCTTGTACCGGATTAGCACCTGAT
The DNA here is from genome assembly GCA_001002405.1 of Candidatus Amesbacteria bacterium GW2011_GWA1_47_20. GTDB lineage: Bacteria > Patescibacteriota > Microgenomatia > CAZETR01 > Amesbacteraceae > GWC2-45-19. The sequence continues at coordinate 3,105 of LCOA01000008.1, read as the reverse complement.
TCCAAAATACCTGATTGGCGCGTGACTTCAAAATCAATGGCCTTTTTGATGAACCGAAAGGAATTAACGTTTTTGATTTCCACTTTGTAGTTGGGGAGTTTTGGGTCGTTAGGGTGTTTAACCGAAATATTTGCCTCCAGGCGCATCGAGCCTTTCTCCATATCAGCAGTTGATATCCCCAGCGCCCTGACTATGGCTTGAACTTCCTTAAGAAATGTAAGGCCTTCGTCCGAAGAGATAAAGTCCGGCTTGGTAACAATTTCTACCAGCGGCACACCACTGCGGTTAAAATCGATCAGCGTCTCATTACCCTGGTGTTGAAGTTTGCCGGTATCTTCTTCCATGTGCACTCGGGTGATTTTGTGGCCAAGCAATTCTCCGTGCTTGCAAAAGGGAATATCGTATTGGGTAATTTGATAGCCTTTGGGCAAGTCGGGGTAAAAGTAGTTTTTGCGGTCGAATTTGGAGAAGAGATTAATCTCACAGCCCAATGCCAAGCCTAATTTGATACACCACTCAATGGCTTTGGTGTTAGGAACAGGCAGAGCCCCGGGCAGTCCCAGACAAACTGGGCAGACTTGGGTATTGGGGGCCTTGCCAAAATGGTTGGCAGGACAGCCGCAAAACATCTTAGACTGGGTAGAAAGTTCAATATGGACTTCAAATCCCAAAACCGTTTGCCAGGACATAGTCGCCTCGCTTTCTGAAAAAGAAGTAAATAACAAAAAGTGCCAAGCCCATTAGTCCCATGAGGCGGGACACCCCAAAAATATCTGCCAGAGTCCCGGCGGCCAATATGGGTAGAGTGGTTCCGATAATGAGCAAGAAACTTAATTGGGAATATACCCGGCCCCGCAGCCAGCTGGGAGTCTTTTCTTGAATCAGAGTCTGGGAAGGCAGGGTGATACAGGCGATGGCCATGCCGATTCCTATAGAAATAAGCGAAGCCAAAAAGAAGCGGCCGGTGGGAACCAGCCCCACTAGGGAGAAGAGAATGAGCGTAAGACTGCCAATTAACAGTCCGCGCTGAATAATGACTTTTTTGCGTACAGTCTTAAGCCACATGGGAAGATTGCGGGTAATCATTAAGGCGCCGATGGCACCGGGAACGATGAGAATCAGTCCGGCAAAATTAAGACTGATACCCAAAACTTGATGGGTAAAAGTGGGCAGGATGATGGTGATCACGGAAATAAATATTTGGCTGCAAATAATCATCAACAGGGGCAGAAATATTTCCCGGTGAGAACGCAGATATTTGTACCCGGTAAGCAAATCTTTCCAAAACTTTCCAAAGTCTTTTTCCATAAAACTGGTGCGGGACTGATCGTGAGGGAGGTGATACACAGCAATGGCTGCGATGACTAGGGCAATTGAAGCGATACCAATGGTAACGGAGTTGCCCAGAAAAGCCAGCAAAACTCCACCTAGACCAAATCCTAGGAGAACGGAAGCTTGTTGGGTGAGGAGAAACAGACCATTGGCGGCGGGTAAGTGTTTTTTATCTACCAGGGCCGGAATTGAGGCTTGCTGACTGGGTAAGTATATCTGATCGAAAAAGCTGTATAAAAAGACTACAGAGTAAAAGGAGAATAATTGATGGCGGAAAAATAACAGCGCGATGGATCCGGCCTGAAGGAGATTGGTGACAATCATCGCTTTCCTGCGGCTCATGCTATCCACAATCGGACCAGAGAAGGGGCCAAACAGGAGGGCGGGGAGGGCGCTGGCGATCCAAATCATGGCTACAGCGGTGGTAGATTGGGTGCGGCCAAAAACTTGAGTCAAAACGTAAAAATTCATGAGATTAATACTCACTTGGGAGAGCATCTGGGATGTCCAGAGTTTAAGAAAGTTGCGGTTTTTGAACATGATGATCGGTTACTTGCTGGTAAGCGTCATACCCACTGGAAGACCAGTTTTGGTAAATCCACAGGGCAGGGCGAGAGCGGGAATTCCTGCAGTATTGGTAGTCACAGTATAAATATCTGCCAGCATATTCTTTACCGGGTCACTAATAAGTTCTCCTAATTTTGTAGGAGGTGTGGGTGATACCGGAGATAGAATCATGTCACATCCGCTAAAAACTTTTTCGTAGTCCTGGATAATGAGAGTTCTGGCTTGTTGGGCTTTTTTGTAATAAGCGTCGTAATAGCCCGCAGATAGAGCATAGGTGCCAATCATGATCCGGCGCATAGTTTCGGGAGTGAATTTGTCTCGACCATTGCCATATCTGATGCCGTCGTAACGGGCTAAATTGGAGCTAGTTTCACTGGGAGCCAGCAAATAATAGACGGAGATGGCGTATTTAGAAGTAGGAAGAGAGACCTCTTCGACTTTGGCTCCTAAATCTGTGAATTGTTTAGCGGCTTGTAAGACCAATTGTCTGACTTCAGAATCCAGGCCTTCGCTCATGAATTCTTTAGGAATACCTATAGTTTTTCCTTTTACACCTTGCTTAATATGAGATAGATAATCCCCCATTGGTAGGGGAGAACTCGTTGCGTCATACGGATCTTGACCGGCAATGTGCTGCAAAATCAGGGCACAGTCTTCGGCTGTTTTGGCAGTTGGGCCCACTGTGTCAAATGAGGAAGCATAAGCAATGCTGCCGTACCGACTGACCCGACCATATGTAACCTTGAGCCCGGTTATGCCACACCAGCCAGCCGGGTTGCGGATTGAACCACCTGTGTCTTCGCCTATGGCAAACGAGCACATCCGGGCAGCGATTGCAGCCGCTGGTCCCCCACCCGATCCGCCTGGCACTCTAGTAATATCCCAAGGGTTTTTGGTCGGACCATAATCCGTATTTTCTGTACTACCACCATGACCCCAGGCGTCCATATTCATTTTTCCTAATAAAATAGCCCCAGCAGAATTTACTTTGTGCACTACTGTGGCCTCATATTCGGGAATATAGTTAGATAAAACATTAGAACCAGCGGTTGTATGCAAGTCTTTAGTAAGATACGCGTCTTTGAGGACATAGGGAATGCCAGATAAGGGAGTTGTTAACTTAACCTTTTTGGCTTGATCAAGAACCGCTTTGGAATCTACTTTGGTGATAAAGGCGTTAATTGTGGGGTTAAGTTTTTCTATTTG
>LCOA01000007.1 GCA_001002405.1 Candidatus Amesbacteria bacterium GW2011_GWA1_47_20 | reverse complement strand
AATTTCGTACACTTTTTCGAATCCCCCGACAATCAGGCGTTTTAAATACATTTCGTCCGAAATACGCAAATAAAAATCGCAATCTAAAACGTTGTGATGAGTTACGAAAGGTTTGGCAAACCCGCCACCGTAAATAGGTTGAAGAGTCGGCGTCTCCACTTCAAGAAAACCCTTATTGTCTAGGAATTCCCTGATAGATGAAATAATTTTGGTCCTGACCTCTAATCTGGACTTCACTTCAGGATTGACTAACAGATCAAGATATCTTTTGCGAAAGCGGTCTTCGACGTCTTTGAGACCATGCCAGTCGTCGGGAAGAGGACGCAGAGATTTAGAGAGAAGCTCAAACTTGTCGACATCGATGGTAATTTCACCAGCAGAAGTTTTAATAACTTCTCCAGAGACAGCCAGAAAGTCGCCGACGTCGAAAAGTTTGAGTACGTCAAATTTGTCGGCAAGTTTTTTGGATTGAAAGAGCAATTGAATTTGGCCGGTGGAGTCTTTGAGGTCGGCAAAGATGACCTGCCCGTGCTGCCGCCAGCGCCAGAGGCGACCGGCCACGGATAGGGTCTGACCCTCTGCATCGCGGGCTTTGACGACAGAAGTGAGGTCTAAAGAACTTTGGGGGGGATATGGATCGATGCCCAGACGGCGAAGTTTGGCCAATTTTCCCAAGCGAATTTTACGGATTTCTTCTAGACGCGAGATACTCATGCCCCAAGTTTAACTGATGGCAACCACGGTGTAAACCAATTTACCGGCCGGGGCAGTAACTTCCACCTTGTCCCCGACTTTTTTGCCCATGAGAGCCAACCCCAGCGGGGAGGAATGGGAAATTTTGCTGTGTTTGGGATCTGCTTCCCACTCTCCGACGATGTGAAACACGGTGTCGTGAGAATTGACTTTGACGGTGACAGAGTGACCGATGTCTATGGCAGCATTGCCGGCAGGCTTGGTAATCTGGGCGGATTTAATGATCTCTTCGAGTTCGGAAATACGACCGTCGACGAAAGTCAGATCTTCTTTGGCACTTTGGTAGTCAGAATTCTCCGCCAAATCTCCCATTGAACGGGCCAAAGCCAAACGCTCGACCAAGGCTGGCCGGCGGGTGTTGGTGAGCTGATCTAGTTCAATCTTGAGTTGATCCAAACCTACTTGAGTGATGAGCATTTTGTTATTCATATTTTTGAAAAAAAGAACCGAGTTTTGGCTCGGCAATAGGGGTGTAAATTGCTGGTACTGCGGTATAATACCTTGGTACAAAACGGTTGTCAATGGCCCCGTCGTCCCACAGTACCAGAGCGTAGCTCGGTACGTGGCCCTGAACCGTATTTATTCTGGTTCAGGGTAGCTGCTTATGTATTACGTTTATTTATTGAGAAGTAAAGTAAGTGGAAAAGTATACACTGGTTTTACGGCAGATTTGAGGCGTCGTCTTTCACAACATTTATCTGGACAAGTTCACACAACTAGCAGAATGGGTGAGATTGAATTGATTTATTATGAAGCCTTTATGAGTAAGATCGACGCAGTAAGAAGGGAAAAGTACTTAAAAACTACTATGGGCAAAAGAATGGTAAAATTAGCCTTGAGAGATACTCTTGGCCCCGTCGTCTAGCGGCCTAGGACGTCAGGTTCTCATCCTGAAAATCGTGGGTTCAAATCCCACCGGGTCACTATTTTGGAAATTGCGAATGAGGTAGGGGCAGCGCTGGCTGCGCCTGCCTCCGCAGACAGCGCTGCAAAGGGATATTTTACGCTGGCCGGAGTTACCGTAAAAAAGAACAGAAGAAAAAACGCAAAAATTTTAATTAAACTGCCATGATTAAATACATAGCCTACTGCAGGAAATCAACTGATGAAAAAGGACAAGCAAGTTTTGTTAATTGATGCTCAAATTGCAGAACTAAAGGAATTTGCCAAAAAGCAAAATTTGGAAATTTTAGATTTCGTGACAGAATCACGAACTGCCAAGACCATAGGAAGACCTTTGTTTGCTTCTGTATTAAAAAGAAGGTAATTAGATCGTTTCGTAACCATGCGATGTTAAAATATGCGCATGATTACGCTCAAAAGTAAATATCAAAAACGTCTGACGTCTTTTTGGCTGGGTAGAAAGTGTATTTTCTGTGGTAAAAAAGGGTGTGTTTGACTGGCTGGGGCCGGGTGAAACGCCTGCGCTGCGGCAGGCAGAAGTCCCTCAAGAAACTACGCAAGAAGCTGGCCATCCTCCTGGCTTTTGTGGAACAAAGACCGGCATATCAAGTGGCTCAGGAACATGGAGTCAGTTATCCTGTAGTCACTAGGGTTTTCCGAACCATCCGGGAGCTACTTTACCACCAGTGTGAGCTGGAAGGAAAACGGCTGTCGGGAGACATCGAAATCGACGAGGCGTATTTTGGTGGCAGACGTAAGGGGCAAGCGCGGCCGGGCAGCTGATGGAGGTCATCTGGGCCAAAACTAGAAAGGGTTCGGTATTCCATACCGACACTTTTAAAAGCTACAATTCCCTGCACCGGTTTGGCAAGCACCTCAACGGCATCGAGGGTTTCTGGTCCTACGCCAAACACAAGCTGTACAACTACCGGGGCGTATCGAGAGCCAATTTTCCTGTATACTTAAAGGAAATGGAGTACCGTTACAACCACCGTAAAGAGCATATTCTTGACCCGCTGATTTCGTTACATTTTGGTTACGTTTCGTACTAATTACCTAAGTATGTACTTGTTTTTAGCTTTTACCTTTTTAAGGGCTTTAATTTTGGCAACCATCTTTTCCGTTCCCGTCTTTTTGTTTAAGAGACGAATAAGCCCGAAGATTTTTATCATTATTTTTCTAGTAAGCTTCACGGTCTTGATACCTTTAAATTTAGAAAAGTACTTCAGTCCTAATCCTTACATCGCCACAGGTTACTTACCGGGTTTTTCAAAAGAAAGTTTCCAAAAAATACAAGTTGGCATGAATAAAAGCAAAGTTGAACAGTTAATTGGTGAAGGCTTCAAAAACAGATTTTCTGTCAGCCCGCAAGAGGGAGAAAAAAGTTGCGTATTATATTCGTTTGACCAAGATCCTCCATTTACTGATTTTGCTTGGATGGGTATTAGTGTTTGCTATAACGACAAAGAACAGGTAACAAGGACTGTTGAGGCACCCGTATATGATTAGCTTGTAAAACTTAGACAATAAATTCGGACGTGATTTAGTAGACGTACGTTATGCATAACAAAAATAGGGTCGTATTACTTTATAGCATATGTCAGAAGTAGCTCCTCCCGCCGAACCATTTCCAATAATAGCCCGCTTACAACAAAAGATCCTGGGGGCAATTTTTTGTATACCGCAATACGAACTGTCAAAAATATGCTTTCAAACAGGTTTTTTCTTAGCATTTTGAAATACGCCGGAGAATATTACCAAGGATCTCATAAAACTTTTATCAGCAAAAAGCTGTTTGATGAAGTTCAAAAACAAGTAGAAAAAATAGAAAGATCCAGACAAAAGGGTCACAATTTTATTTTTGCAGGTCTAGCGACCTGCGGTGAGTGCGGCGCCGCAATCACGGCAGAACAGCATATCAAAAAATACAAAAATTGTACTGGCCAAACTTTTATTTACTATCGTTGTACTAAAAAGTTGAAAGCCTGTACGCAAAAATATATTTCCGAATCCGATACAGAAATACAATTAAGAAAAATTGTGGGTGATTGTGGCTTGCACGATGACTGGAGCCACATTTTGAAAAGTGGATATTCGAAGCCGAAGAAAAAGACAGACTGGTTGCCGAGGTGGAGGAAAAACAGATAGACAGTGAGATCCAAGAATCTGAAATCAAACTCAACCGACTTCTTGATGGATATCTCGACCAAGTCATAGAGCCAGAAGTTTACAAACAAAAGAAAAATGAATTATTTGAAGAAAAATTAAAGTTGGAGGAGAAGAAATCGCAAATTGAGAAAAGCGGAACCATTTGGCTCGAACCTATGAGGGAATTCGTAAATTGCGCCTTACAGGCGCAAAAAATCGCGCGCGCAAAAAATAATTGCCATGATTTATCAATCATGGCAAAAAAAGTCGGCTCGAACTTCTTTTTAATGAATCGGCGGCTCTCGGCGAATTTGGATTATGCCTTTAGGGCGCTCGCAACGGGCGGGGGCGTTGCGAGCGCCCCACCTTGCGAATCTTCGATTTCTTTTTTGGTGACCCCGGTGGGATTTGAACCCACGATTTTCAGGATGAGAACCTGACGTCCTAGGCCGCTAGACGACGGGGCCTGACTGCCTGATTTTACCATTTTGATATAATGCCTTCAGGTGAATTACAAGCGTGTATTATTGAAATTGACTGGTGAGGTGTTTGGAGGAGAGAGGCAGTTGGGATTGGATTTCGTGGCTATTAAAAAACTGACTAAGTATTTGGCCAAACTTAGAAAAAAGACCAGAGTGGAGCTGGCTATCGTAATTGGGGCGGGAAACTTATTCCGGGGTAGAAACGTAAACGATGCGGGTTTTGACAGGGCAGCGGCTGATTACATTGGCATGCTGGGGACGGTGATGAATGCTTTGAGTCTGCAGGGAGAGCTGGAAATGCTGGGGACTCCAACCCGAGTCATGTCTGCTTTGAGAATTGATCAGGTGTGCGAACCGTTTATAAGAAAAAGAGCCATCCATCATTTGGAGAAAGGGTATGTGGTCATTTTGGCCGGTGGAACCGGCAGCCCGTTTTTTACCACTGATTCGGCCGCAGCCCTGAAAGCCTGCGAATTAAACTGCGAGATTTTATTGAAAGGCAGTAACGTAGAGGGAATATACGATGCTGACCCGCGCCAAAATAAAGACGCCAAAATGTTTAAAACCATCTCCTTTCAAAAAGCCCTGGAAATGGGACTAACTGTCATGGATAACACGGCTTATGCCCTGTGCCAGAGAGAAAGAATCCCAGTGGTAGTGTTTAATTTGGGCAATCTGGAAAACATTGAAAGAATACTGGCCGGCGAAGACGTGGGGACTTTGGTTACAAACTAGGCGATGGCGGTGAGGTAGGGGCGAGTGGAGGGAGCGGATTTGACAGAGCGTAGGCGGAGAGCAAGTTTGAGAACCTCATCCAGATGAGACACAAAGAAGAATTTCATATCCTGGCGGACATTGGCTGGAACGTCTTCCAATAAATCTTTTTTGTTTTCCTTAGGCAAGATAACATGCTTGATACCAGCCCGGTGAGCGGCAATGACTTTTTCTTTGACTCCGCCGATTTCCAGCACTCGGCCGCGGAGAGTGATTTCGCCAGTCATAGCGGTATCCCGGCGAATAGGAATTTTGGTAAAAGCCGAAACCAAAGCGGTAGCCAGGGCGATGCCGGCGGAAGGACCATCTTTGGGGGTAGCTCCTTCGGGGACGTGAATGTGCACATCGGTCTTTTTGTAAAAATCTTCCTTAAGCCCCAATCTGGACCAGCGGGAACGGATGTAGGAATAGGCGGCGTGAGCCGATTCTTTCATGACGTCTCCCAATTGACCGGTGAGTTTTAATTCACCTTTGCCGGGCATGAGAGCCACTTCGATAAATAAAATATCTCCTCCGGCTTCGGTATAGGCTAAACCGGTAGACATGCCTACTTCATCTTGTTTTTCAGCCAGGGTTTCCGGAAAGCGGTAGGCGCCCAGATACTTTTTGACGTCGGCGAGATTAATGATTTTGGAAATACGTTTGCGGTCGGCTACCTGGCGGGCTAATTTTCTAATGATTTTGGCCAGGTTTCTTTCCAGGTCACGCACGCCGGCTTCTCGAGTGTAACGGCGGGTAATTTCCTTGAGAGCCGCTGTTTCAATTTTCAGGGTTTTGGACAGGCCACCATTGACAACTTGCTTGGGCCAGAGATAGTCGGAGGCGATATGGTGCTTTTCATCCAGAGTGTAACCGGGGAAAGCGATAATTTCCAGGCGGTCGCGCAGAGCGGGCGGAATGGTATCCAGCATGTTGGCGGTAGTAATAAACATGACTTGGGACAGATCAAAGGGAACTTCCAGATAGTGATCGGAAAACTCTTTGTTTTGTTCCGGATCCAGGGCTTCCAACAGAGCCGAAGAAGGGTCCCCACGGAAATCGTTTCCCAGCTTGTCAATCTCGTCTAACATAAAGACGGGGTTTCTAGTGCCGGCGTTTTTGATGCCCTGGATGATGCGCCCCGGCATAGCCCCGACGTAAGTCCGCCGGTGGCCGCGGATTTCAGCCTCGTCGCGGATACCGCCTAAAGAAATGCGGACAAATTTGCGGCCCAAGGCCCGGGCAATAGATTTGCCAATGGAAGTTTTGCCTACGCCGGGGGGACCAACAAAACAGAGGATGGTGGGAGATTGCTGATCACTGGCGTCTTTTTGTCTCTGGCGCAGTTTCATGACAGCCAAATACTCGACAATTCTTTCCTTGACTTTCTTTAGGCCATAATGATCGGCATCCAAGACTTTAGCGGCGGAAGAAATGGAAACATGATTTGGGGAAAGCTTGGCCCAGGGCATATCGGCCAGCCAATCCAAATAAGTCCGGATGTAATTACTCTCGGGATTGTTGGGATTCATTTGGGACAGGCGGGAGAGCTCTTTCTCGGCTTTTTTACGGGTTTCCACCGGCATTTTGGCGGCTTTGATGCGGCGCTTCAAGTCGCCTAATTCATTGTCTTCATCTTCCTCGTTTTCATCGGATCCCAACTTCTTGAGTTCGTCCTGAATGGTGCGTTTGCGCTCGCGCAAGATTTGCTCACGCATGTTGCGCTCAAATTTAGCCTGGGTTTTAGAAGCTATAGAGCGTTCTAAATCTATGACTTTGACTTCATGTGATAAATGCTGGAGAACTTTTTCCAGGCGGTCATTTACGGATAGCGTCTCTAAAAGTTCTTGCTTGATGGCAGTGGTGAGATCTAAAGAATTGGCCACTTGATCAGCTAGTTCAGCGGCAGACACCCCGGACATGAGGCGCATAAAGACCAGAAAATCCATGGATTTACCCAGATCAAAGGCTTTTTTATATTCGGAGATAATTTGTCTAGAAAGATTGACTTGGGCGGAGGACGGAGTTTGGGGTTCAGGCAAGGGTTCGGCGGTAGCTACAAAAAACGGATCGAGAGTGGAAATGGGACCAAGCTTGACCCGGCTAATGCCTCGGACCACGGCAAATAATTCATTGCCGGAGGAAACTACTTGTTCAATGACGCAGAGGGTGCCAACTTCGTACAGATCGCCGGGTTCGGGATTGGCTACCGGCTGACGCTGGGCCACGAAGACGGCTTGCTTGTCAGCCGCAAACGCGGCTTGAATGCCGGCGCTGCTTCTGGGGCGGCCAAAAGTGAGAACGGCGTCGGTATGGGGAAAAACTACGCCTTCACGCAAAGCAATAACGGGGAAAACCCGGGAAGGATGAGTGTCCATTTCTAGCAGTCTAGCATTTAGAGTGATAACCTGTCAAGGAGTTTGTGGACGTGCAGACGATGAGCCAGCCAGGCTACCAGGGAACCTATGGCAATGCCGCCTAAAATATCTAGAGGGTAATGCACACCACCCAGAATACGGCTTAGGCCAATAGCCAGACTGAAAATGATGAGAAGGATCCCCCATTTGTGCTTGTGTAAAAAAATAGAGACGGAAATGGCAAAAGCGGCGGCAGTGTGATTGCTGGGGAAAGATCCGTCGGAAAAATAACCGGCTAGAGGCGTGCTCCCATTGGTAACAAAAGGCCGGGGAACGGCAAAAAAATCTTTTAAGAACCTGCCGATAAGCCAGGCCACAAAGGCACTAATGACAGCGTGCAGAACCATTTCCCGCTTCTTCTGGACCCAGAGAACGGGTAAAAGCGCGAACAGTAAAAAAACGGCATAATCCGCAAAAAAGATGACGATACTATTCATGAACGACGACTCTGGTACCGGGATTGTCAGCCGTGGCCCGGATGGCCCACTGGCCTTCGGGAACCTGGGGGTCGGTCCAGTAAAATAACTTTTCGGCGATGGGGGTGGGAGAATTGACGCATCCGTGGCTCATGGGCTTGCCGAAATTCTGATGCCAATATGTGCCGTGAATACCGATGTCTTTGTTGAAAAACATAACGTAGGGAACGTTGGGCAAGTAGTAATAAGTGTTTAGGCTACGATTGCCGCCTTCCATTTTGGTAGCCCTAATTTTGTACCAGACGCGGTATTCTCCGGGAGTAGTTTTGCCAAACAGTCCGGAAGAAATAAGACTTTCCAGAAAAATGGAGTTGCCCTGATGAGCAATAAGTTTTTGATCAGACAGGTCTATTTCTATCCATTTTTCTTCGGTGGTGCTACCCAAGACTTTTCTTTGAGAAAGGGATAGAGTTTCAGCCAGAGTAGTGGCTGGACGGAGAGGAAGGCCGTTCCACATGGCTACTGTTTGAGTGGGGTCGATGCCGGTTTGGGATAAATCTGCCGGGCAACCGGCAAAATTCCCGGCTTTGGAGATGGAGAGAAAGGTCAGACGAATGACGCCGACGGCCAGTACCGTGCCCACGATGAGAAGTATCATGGGTCTAGTCAACTGCATGATTCAATCTACTACTTGATACCCCGTTTTGGCAATAGTGGATTTTATTATTTCAAGACTGGTCTTTGATTCGTCATATTCCACTTCTGTAATTTGCCTAGCATAATTTGTTTTGGCGCTTTTTACTCCGGGTACTTCTTCCAGGTCCAAGTCGATGTTGAGCGCGCAGGCTACACAGTGCATGCCGGTGATTTTAAGGGACAACATTTATAGTTCCGGTATACATACCCATACCACAGGCAAAGGAGATAAGACCGGTTCTGGTGGGGGTAAAAGTAACGTTAGTGGTGCCAGTGGGGGGCAGAACTTTGGTGATGTTTAGAAAGGGAATAGTGAAGACCGAGGCGCAGGAATACGTGCCTTGGGTAACTAAACTCAAATTTACCGGTTGGTTGACTTTGACGGAAAAGTTGTGAGGTGAATAGCCGTTGTTGAAGACATTGATGGTCACATCGTTGGTAGGCGCAGAGGCAGACGCAGTGGATAGAAATGTAGTTTTGAAGGCCCAGACCCAATGGTCAAACGAATATTTGGAACCGGAGAGAACTAAAGCGCCATTTATGGACGTTAAAGCAATGAACACCACCAACAAAGAGGCGAATTTAAAAAATTTAGTCCGGAAAGACTCGGACAATTTAGTGGTTAGCCAACCCAAGGCCAAAAACAGAGGCGAGGTACCCAGAACAAAGGCAAACATAATAATGGCTCCGGACAAAGGATGGCCCGAAGAGATGGCTAAAACCTCCATAGCCTGGGTCACGCCACAGGGAATAAAAATCGTAAAGATTCCCAAAAGGGCCGGGGCAAACACTGAAGGGTTTTTTGTTTGACCACGCAAGAGACGGCCCGCCCATTTGGGTGGCTGGATGACGAAATAGCGAAAGATGGGATGCAAATCCAGCATATTGCCAGCCAACCCCAACATGAGAACCGCCGTTATGACCTGAAACCATATACGTATTGGGGTGGTCAGCTGAAAGACGGAACCAAAATAGCCCAAGAGAGCTCCCAAGATAGTATAGGCTAAAAGTTTACTGCCTAAAAACATGAGGGTGGGAACGGCGTTATGAAGCCGATCTTTTTTTTCGGCAGTGGTGGCTAGTGTGGCGGCCAATAACCCGCCCTGAACCGCTAGACAAGTGAGGCCACCGGTCGTCAGACCCGTGAGAAAGATGAGCCAATAATTCATGGTAGTGTGCAACCGGAGATTTTAGATAGACCTAAGAGACCCTGTTCGCCTTCATATCTTTGACCGTCTGCAGTAATCCAAGTGGGATAACCATTAACCCCCGCGTCTATGCACTTCTGGGTTTCTTGGGTGCATTCTACGTACGGTACGTATTTAAATGAGCCACCAAAAGCTTTCTTTTCATTTTGACAATGAGAACATGAATAAGCTCCATACATGGTTAGTTTCTTTTCGGCTAGACACTGGGCAAAAAGATCATAGTTTTTGGATTCTTTGGGCGGACGTGAAAGTAGAAAGTAGAAACTGGAAATTAGAATAACGGCGATTATTAAATACTTCATTCCTGGCAACAATCAACCAACTGATTAACTAAATCATCAACACTGACAGGTTTGACAACCTTTTTAATGTCTTTGAGATTTAACAGCTTCAGCCGCACGGCCCAAAATAGTGAGTAAATTTTGTATGCTTGAGTAAAAGATGTATCCGCTTCCTGATTTTTGCCGTCTGTCTGGTATTTAGTACCGACTTCAATGAGACGCATAGTGGCGGCTAGCAAGTGCTTAGTGATACACCACGTCTCGCCTTCGTGTTGGGGTATCATTTTGGCTAGAAGAGCTTTTCTGATTTCCCGGGTTTGCTGTAAAAGATCCAAATAATCCGACTTGCCGGTTTTTTGGGACGTGAGAAAAAAATGCTCCTCCAGACTGATCAGATTCATAACGGCGATACTCAAATCTTCTTCTAAAGACAGGTCGTAATTGCCGCTGGCCTGAAGCTTCTTGATCTTGTCAATCAATTGCTGAAATTTTTTCTCGTCGGGCATAATGTAATTTTAGCAGAAATTTAAGACTGTGAACCAGTGAATATTGTTCCACCTAAGAGGTGGAACATTATAGCTCTGTATCTATCGTTAAGTGCTTAATGAATTCCAATTGTTGAGCGTAATCAGCGTGGTTAATAACAAAGTCTTTGTAGCCAGAGGAGCTTTTAAATTGAGAAAGAACTATTGATTGGTCAACGATATTTTTCTCCTCACCCAGATAGCAAGGCAGGGATGACCAGGGATAAGTCAATAGCGCTGTTTTTGAAGTCACACCCGAGACATAAGGATTGAGGTGGATATAGCGGGAAAGATGTAATAACTGTTCGTTACTCTCGACATGAACTGCCTTAAAGACCCCTTGAAATACTGGGCCGGGTCTTTGACCTTTTGTATTAAAATAGCGAGTGTAGCTGTTAGTGAATAAGCTTAGGTATTTAGCAATGCCTTTATCTGTCGTTTGTTTAAGCAATAGGTGGAAATGGTTCGGCATAAGCACAAAGCTGATTATATCTACCCACTTATTTCCAGATAAGTCCAACTTTGACAGAAGTTCGGCTTTTTTTTGAAATGTAAATCTCTTAAATCGAGATAGCTTGATGGGGGGACTAATAAAACGATAATAATTCAACCCCAGTAGAGCTTGTTGATAGTCGCTGTGGGAGATAAAGGTAGGTTGCTTGGCTACTCCACGGTTAAAAACATGGTAATACTCTCCAGTAATCAATGGTATATTTCTCCCCGCCACTAAATCAATAGTAACACATGTTCCACCTCTTAGGTGGAACATGGGTGGAACGTGATCGGTTACTTTTTACCAAGCGCGTTGTAAACAGCTGCAAAGACGTAGCCGGTGACCCAAGCGACGACAGTCATGGTGATCAGGCCGTAAAGCCCTAAACCAGGGGACATCATGCTCCTAGGCAAAGCCGTAATGTCTACGCCATGAATCCACGAGCGCATCATGCCCATATAAAAAACTGGCATGCTCCCAATTAGAACCCAACAGATAGTATAAAAGATGGCTGTAACTATAGCTGAGCTGTGAGCCAAACGGATAGGATCTAGTTTCATACTCCGCACCCACCCCCTCCCTGATTTTGAATTGGTTCAATTTTAGCCAAGATCTGGCGGTAGCCCGAAGCGCTGGAGTAGTTGGCGCCTAAAACTTCTTTAGGATCAACTTTATCCCAAGGAATGTTTTGGGTGGCGAAATATTTGGCCAGAGTTAAGTAGGTATCCGGGAACCAATAAGCGTTGACCTGGAGGGCAATTTTGTACATATCCGATTCGGAAACAGCGTTGGCGGCCAGAAGCTGAAGCAGACCCAGCATGGCCATGCCGTGATTACAGTCCGGAAAATAAGTGGAGTTGTCGCAACAGGGGCGGTAGATATTTTTGGCAACGGAGGACACGAGCGCGTCTTGTTCGGCGGTGAGTGGAACCAACTTGTATTTGGAATAATAGGTCATGGCGTCACCTTTGGCCAAAGTCCAGCCGCCAGTAGAGGCAAAGTTGCCTGCCCCGCCATATTGCTTGTCTACCATGGGGCCAGCATCGAGGGCGGAGTTTTTGTTGGCCAGGCCAAAAGCCCAGAGCAGATTAAGGATAAGATGGGAATTTTGGGAATTAATAGTGATAGAAGTATTGTCCGCTGAATCGAGAAGAGGAGTAGAGTCTGTGAATTTCGTGCGGTCGATGACTCCCAGTTTAATTAATTGAATCCCAAGATCTTCCCAAATGATAGGTAAGACGATTCCCTCTTTGGGCAAGACCTGGTCCTGATTTACGGTTTGGGCAGCGGGAGTGGGAGTAGGTTTAGACCACTTGCGGGTAACTGAAAAATTGAACTTGTAAGAAGCGCCGATAATAAATGAGCCGACGGCGATAATTAGAAGTAAAGGAATGTACCAGGTTTTCATAAAACTAGGATGGCTAGACCCAAGGCAATTAACAATAGGTTACCCACTAGTTCCAGACGGGAAGAATTGGCCCGCCGCCAAGCCTTGACCGTAGCGTGTAATTCCGGTTGGGATGCCAGACCCAGAATAACTACTAAGGGAGAGACAAAGATCAGGTTGTAGAGCAGAAGGTAAGCCAAGCCTGAAGTATAAGTGCCGCGGTCATGGAGTAGGCCCAAAATCATAAGATATGGCCCTCCGGTGCAGGGAAACTCGCATAAGCCCACTACGACTCCTAAGGCGAAAGCGGCAGGTAGAGTGGCCCGATGCATGAGAGAGGCGATGCGGGAATGAGCAAAGGAGGGAATTTTGAGCTTGATGGGAAATTTAGGAAAGAACTGATTAATGAGATTAAGGCCGCCCCAGGCCAGAAGGACCACTGCCCCGACTTTAGCCATGAAATGCGGGGTGTTGAAAAGATGGAGGACTTGCAGCAAACCCAGGCCAATGAGAATGTAAACCGTAAAAATTCCTAAAATATATATCCCGCCGATTTTGAAGATTTCGGTGCGGGAACGGCCCAGACTAAACAGAAAAGCGATGGTCAAAAGCAGAATAGAAAAAGCGCAAGGGTTAATACTATCTATCAAAGAAGAGATGATCACTAGGGGCAGAAGCCATTGGCCGCCGCGGCTAATGCTCCATAAAATCTGGGTGCCGGAGGGGGTGAAACGGAAGAAGAGAAAAACCAGCAATAAAACTAAGGAAGCGGCAATGAGAAGCTTGAATTTGGATTTCATGGTGTAACAACAGCTTTAAAGGATAACTGTAACGGAGACTGACCATTGAGTTCAAGGGTGACTTGGCGTTCGATGACCCCCACGCCGGCCGGGCCGTGGGCAGCGGGGTCAAAAACAGCTTCGACCTCGGCGGTTTGACCGGGTTCGATCTGAACAGACAAATTAGGAATGGCGGTGTGGCCGGGCATACCGATAGGACCCCAACTTTGATCGGCCACAGTTAGCTTAGCCTTGGTGCACATGCAGGAAGTATACATTTTGGTGACCGTGGCCGGGACAGAACCGGCGTTGGTGAGAGTGAACTTATGGGTGACCAGACCTTTGGCCATGGAAACCGAACCGAAATCATAAAAAGATTCAGCAACGGTTAATTGGCCGGTAGCTTGGGGATTGACACTAACTTGAGGTTGGGGACGGGACATGAGGTACAGTCCGCCAAAAAGCAGGGCAAAAGTGGCCAAGGCGCCTATGATGATAGTTTTGGAATTCATGTGAGGCGGACACGCTTAAGTAATAACGAATTGCCCACGACGGAGACGGAAGAAAAAGCCATAGCGCCAGCGGCCAGAATGGGGTTGAGCAGACCAAAAGCCGCCGCGGGAATAAGAACGACATTGTAGATAAAAGCCCAAAAAAGATTGGTTTTGATGGTGCGCAAGGTAGCCCGGCTAAGTTTCAAGGCCTGCGCGATGGTGCGCAGATCTTTGTTGACGAGGGTGATACCGGCCGCCTCTATGGCCACATCAGTACCAGTTGCCATAGCGATACCAATGTTGGCTGCCGAGAGCGCCGGGGCGTCATTGATGCCGTCGCCTACCATGGCTACTGTTTGGCCTTCGGACTGAAGCTGGCGGACAGATACCGCCTTGTCTTCAGGACGAACTTGGGCAAAGAAGCGATCGATACCGGCAATTTTGGCGATAGCTGCTGCAGTGGTGGGATTGTCGCCAGTAATCAACGAGGTGCTGATTTTTTGACGGTGGAGTTGGGAAATTGCTTCGGCAGCCGAGGGACGGAGAGTGTCGGCAATAGCGATAGTTCCCAGAATTTTTCCGGCGGTAGCCAGAACCACCACAGTTTTGCCTTGTTTTTCAAGCCGGGACACATCGGAGGATACTTTGGGAAAAAGCGAAGGTGTACCCAGGGTGTATTTTATCTTAGAGATAGTGCCTTCCACCCCCCGACCGGCCAGATTCTTGAAGGAGGTGACCGGCGATAATTTAAGAGCGGCTTTAGTAGCGGCAGAGACAATGGCCGCCGCCAACGGATGCTCGGAATTGGCGTCCAGGCTGGCGGCCAGCTGCAAAACTTTTGAGCCGCCAACAATATCGGTGACAATGGGTTTACCTTCGGTAAGAGTGCCGGTTTTGTCAAAAACTACGTGGCTGACTTTGTAAGCAATTTCTAAATTTTCGGCATCTTTAATAAGAATGCCTTTTTGAGCTGCTAGGCCGGTACCGACCACTAAGGCCGTAGGGGTAGCTAAGCCCAAAGCGCAAGGGCAGGCAATAATGAGAACTGCAATGGAGTTGAGCATGGCTGGCAGATAACCGGTGGCAACATACCAACCGGCAAAAGTGGCCACCGCAATCATTAAAACGGCTGGGACAAAATAGCTGGAAATGACGTCGGCCAATTTTTGGATGGGGGCGCGGGAAGCTTGGGCTTGTTCCACCAATTTAATAATCTGTGAGAGCATAGTGGCCGATCCGACTTGGGTGGCGCGCATGAGAATGGCCCCGCTGGTATTGAGCGTGCCGCCGATGACTGGATCGCCGGTGTGTTTGTAAACCGGAATACTTTCGCCGGTAATCATGGACTCATCGATAGAGGTTTCGCCGGAGAGAACTTTCCCATCCACGGGCACTTTTTCTCCGGGGCGCAAACGAATCTGGTCTCCCACGACAACTTCGGAAATTGGCAGATCAATTTCTTGGCCATCACGAATTACCCGAGCGGTTTTGGGCTGGAGCTGAATGAGGCGCTTGATGGCTTCGGAAGTTTTGCCTTTGGCCCGAGCCTCCAGCCATTTGCCCAGAATAATAAGAGAAATAATGGTCATGCTGGTATCAAAATAGGGGTCGCCGGGGACCAGTCCAAAAGTGACGGCAGTGGAATACACATAGGCTACGGTGGTGCCTAAGACAATGAGGGTGTCCATGTTGGCGGCTCGATGTTTGAGGCTATTGAATGTAGTAACGTAAAAATCCCAGGCGATCCAGAACTGGACAATAGTGGCTAACACTAACTGGAAAAGCGGCGGAGGACCAAAGAAAGAGATGGCGGAAAAAATTGCAGACAGAATAAACTTGACCAACAAAATATTTGTTTGGCGAGCTTTGTCATCCGACTTAGTAGAATATCCCAGACCGGAAATTATTTGGGAGATTTTGGCCAGAGTAATTTGCCTGGGATCAAATTTAATTTGGGCTTTTTCAGTAGCATAGTTGACGTCGGCTGATATCACACCGGGTGTGTGATGTAAAACTTTGCCGATCGTCATGGCGCAGGAAGCGCAGTGCATCCCGGAAATGTTGAGTGAGCAACTAGCGAGCGGTGATTTGGCCATGATACATATTCATACCGCAGTGAAAAACATAGCGGCCTGTGGAAGTAACTGTAACTACAACTGTAACGGGGGTGTTGAGAGGCAAGGTTTTTTTGATTTTGAGATCGGGAATAACAAATTCTTCCAAACAATTGGTGGGGTCGGTGCGGGTAAGAGTAAGTTTTACCGGTTTGCCGACAGGAACCGTCACAGATTCGGGGGAATAGCCACCGGAAACGGTAATTTTGATATCGGTAGACATGGCCGACTCCTTGTCGTTTTTTCCCAAAAAGAACCAGTAAATAAAACCAATTAGACCGAGGCTGCTAACAATAACGATGACCTTATCCATGATGTTTGTCCAAAACTTTCATAACTTCATCGATAACTTCGTTGGTCTTGCCTTGGCGAATTTGGTCAGCCACACAGGTTTTGAGATGGTTTTCCAACACTATTTTGTCGGTTTCAGAAAGGGCGGCTTGCACTGCCTGGGACTGATGAATGATTTCCGGACAATAGGCGTCTTGTTCAACTAAAGCGATTACTTTGGCCAGATGGCCTTTGGCAATCTTCAGACGGTGTAAAATAGAATCCTTAATGGCTCTCATAACCACCAGCATATATCCCCCTGGGGGGGATGTCAAGACGGAAGTTTTCTGGGACGTGGAGACAAAGAGTTTTTTTGACGAGGCGGGCAGTTGGGATCCGGCAGATTTGGGAGTATCGCTGGTGTCGGTTTACAGACGGGGCGGCTTCGGGGAAGAGATACGCAGTTTTTGGGAAAAAGATTTTGATGAATTGTGGAAAGTATTCAGAGACGCGGACCGGATAATTGGGTTTAATACGCTGGGTTTTGATATTCCGGCCATGAAACCGTATGCACCGGCGGATTTTGCCACTCTACCCCATTTCGATATTCTGGATAAAGTAAAGCTGGTCAATTTTGGCCGGGGCGCATCCTTGAATGCCATCGCCCGGGGCACTTTGGGTGTAGAAAAAATAGATTCCGGAGCCAATGCCATCGCGTATTGGAAAAAGGGCGATGCGGCCAGCTTAGCTCTGTTACGGAAATACTGTGAGGCGGATGTCGCGATAACCCGCGATATTTACGACTTCGCTCTGAAAAACAAGTTCCTAAAGTTTACCGATAAATGGAACAACGCCCGGCAGGTGGAGGTAGATTTTACATATCCTGTAGAGACAACGTCGGTCAAACAATCAAGCTTGTTTTAGCTTGCGCTTCTCAAATAGAATTAGCTCTTCTGTTTGCTTGAAGATGATATCGAATTGGTCAAAGATATCAGCTCGACCGAGTAGGGGCGGCACGTTTTCTGTTTGGCACCAGGCGAGACGGATTGAAAACTGGTAGTCTCCAATTTTTATTTGACCACGAACAAAAATAACGGGGGCACTTCCAGAAATTCCTCCGATTCTTTTAATCTTACCGTCTCTTTTTTTAAAACCCAATAATTTTCCCAGCGAGAGAGGAATCATTGTCAGATCAGCTCCGGAATCTATATACGGATGGAATTCTATCCATGGACCACCTTCTTCCTTCTTATACCTAAACAGGATCATAACCTAAAACTCAAAACCAACATCTGGGCGTTTGGGGCTTTGGCCAACGAGATGTTTTTTGACTTGGTCTTTTTGCTGGCGGCCTTATAAACTTCGTCAGCCTTTTTACCATGGGCTATGATTTTTTTATCTGCAATAGCCAACCATTCTCCCTTGTATTTAGAAGTGCTGGTCTTTACAAAAAAATCATAGTTGGAAGAAACTTTTCTGACCATGACCTGATTATACACTTTGTGACTTTTCTCCTAATTGTTTTTGGAGAAGTTTGAGAGTTTCTTTTTTGGCTTCTTCCACACTTTGACCCATAGCTTTGGCTGCTTCCTCAAAGGTTTTGTCAGTAATATTCTGGGGATGGCCCATATCGTCCTTGGGCAACCCACAACCACAATTAAAACACATAGTACAATAGTAACATGACAGCCAAAATAATTGAAATAATTGATGAAGCCAAGGACATTAGATCGTTTAGGTTGCAGGCGAAGATGGATTATCTGCCCGGTCAGTGGTTTTATATAAAATTGGATGAGAATCTGAAACACCATTTCACTATTTCCTCATCCCCCACCGAAGATTTTTTACAATTTACGACTAAATTCCGGGAAGAATCTGATTACAAAAAGGCTTTGTGGCAGAGGAAAATCGGAGATGAGCTGGAGATAAACGGACCGTTTGGCAATTTCGTGCTGGATGAAAAAGATACTACTCCCCGACTGTTTATCGCCGGCGGAATCGGTATTACACCGTTTAGATCCATGATTAAATACGTCTCGGACAAGCAACTGACTTTGCCTATCAAATTGCTCTACTCCGTAAAAAGCAAGGCCGAGGCGGCGTTTGCAGCTGAATTGAGTGATTTACGAATAGTAGAAACGGAGAAAGAGGGACGATTAGACAAAGAAAAAATTGAGAAATACTGCCTGGATTGGAAAGAGAGATCATGGTGGGTATGCGGTCCGCCAGCCATGGTGGAAGCCACAACATCATTTGCCCCTACAGGGAAAGTAACGTCAGAAGAATTTATCGGTTACTGATCAATTTTTGTATACTAGTATACTTTTCTTACCCATCATGTGATATGATAGCGGGCGATATTTATGAACAAGGCTAAAATTCTAGTAATAATAGCGTTAGTAATAGCGGGAGGGGCCATTGTTTATATCCGGGGGAAGAATTCTTCAGCGCGACCGCAATATCAAACAGCAAAGACCGAAAAAGGGACTATCGTTTCTTCCGTATCGGCGTCGGGGCAAATATTGGAATCAAATTTTTTGAATATGGCTACCCAAGCTACGGGAATAGTCAAGACAGTGTATGCGAAAAACGGAGACCGGGTGTATGCCGGGCAGAAAATTGCCGAAATAGAACTGGACGCAGACGGAAAACTGAAAAATGCCCAAGCTTGGGCTAGTTTGGTGGCGGCAAACAATTCACTAAACGCGGCCAGAAATAACTACCGGTTAACACAGGCCACGGTACAAAGAGTTTACGACGACATCAAAGGCCACGACGCAGATGAGACTTTTACTCAGAAAGAGACCCGGACCAAAGCCGAGGTGGCCAACGACAACGCGTATGACAATGTCAAAAACGCGGAAGTTAATTTGGTTTCGGCCAACCTGGCTTACCGTTTAACTTCGCCTGTAATTACTGCACCGGTAGCGGGCACTATCGACAACATTACACTGGCGGCGGGAATGACGGTGGGTACGGGCAGGGTGGCGGTAGTCAGGCGGCAGGGAAATCCTATCACTAGTTTTAATGTTTCCGAGGTAGACGTAAACCGAGTGACCCCGGGCCAAAAAGCCACGGTTACTTTGGACTCTATTTCCGGAAAAACGTTTACCGGAAAAGTGGCAACCGTCGATAAAATCGGGACGGTGACTTCGGGAGTGACCAATTACCCGGTGATTATTTCCCTGGATACGACAGCCCCAGAAATCCTGCCGAATATGGCCGCCACGGCTAACATTATTATTGAAGCCAAAAACGATGCGCTGCTGGTGCCATCGGAAGCGGTTGACGATCAGCAAGTGCGAGTATTGAAAGACGGAAGGATGAAAAACGTCACGGTGGAAACGGGCTTGTCCTCCGATACGCAGACGGAAATTGTGGCGGGATTGTCCGAAGGCGACGAAGTAATTACCGGTACGGTAACCAACGGTAACCAGTCGCCTTTCAGTACTTTCCGCTTTGGAACCAGAACGCGATGATTACGGTTTCTCATTTGGGCAAAATATACCGGATGGACGGCACGGAAACGGTGGCGTTATCCGATGTCTCGTTTACGGTGAAGAAGGGGGAATTTGTGGCTATTATGGGCCCGTCCGGTAGCGGGAAGAGCACCCTGATGCACATTTTGGGAGCGTTGGACACGCCCACATCCGGTAAATACATTCTAGACGGGCAAGAAATAAGCAAGCTTAATGATGATGAGCTGGCCAGAATCAGAAACCAAAAAATCGGATTTGTATTTCAAGCATTTAATCTGCTGCCCAGAACCACGGCTGTAAAAAATGTGATGCTGCCGATGGTGTACGCAGGTGGCCCGCCTACGTCAAGACTTCAGAGGGCAAGGCAGGCATTAACGGATGTGGGACTAGCGGACAGAATGGAACATTTATCAAATCAGTTGTCCGGCGGACAGCAACAAAGAGTGGCCATTGCCCGAGCATTGGTAATGAACCCGGCCATAATTTTGGCCGACGAACCCACCGGAAACCTGGCCACGGCCCAAAGCGCAGAAATCATGGCGATATTTACCAAGCTAAACAAAACGGGACACACCATTATTATGATTACCCACGAATCGGAAGTAGCCAAGTATGCTAAACGGATTATTCACCTGAAAGACGGCAGAATATGGAACCGCTAGAATTGATCTCCTCAAGTTTTGAGGCTTTGGGACTCAATAAAACCCGGACGGCGCTGGCTACCTTGGGTATCATTATCGGGATTGCGGCGGTAATTACATTGATGTCCTTAGGGCAGGCCAGCCAAAGATCGGTGGAGTCGCAAATTCAGGCCTTGGGATCAAATTTATTAACCGTCATCCCCGGGTCTTTCCGGCCGGGAGATTTCCGGAGCGCTTCCGGAACCGCCACCACATTAACTTTGGAAGATGCACACGCCATTGCTACCTCGAACAAAATCACGGGGGTCAAAAATGTGTCGGTGGAACTGCAGCGGCGGACGGCGATAACTGCGGGACGGAAAAGTACGAATACAGCGGTGGTGGGAGTACTACCCAGTTATAAAGAAGTCAGAAATGTGGCGCTGGAATCCGGAAATTTCATTTCCGAAGCCGACAACCGGGGACAGGCCAAGGTGGCAGTTTTGGGACCGACGGTAGCTGATGACCTGTTTGGGGAAAATGTCAATGCGGTAGGTAAAGCGGTGAGAATTAACAAAGTTTCCTTTCAAGTAATCGGGGTGATGGCATCCAAAGGCGGATCAGGCTTTGGCGGAAACCAGGATGATACGGTGCTGGTTCCTCTGTCCACCGCCCAAAAACAACTCTTTGGGGTGACGTACATCGGATCGTTGTCGGTGGAGGTGGCGGACGCCAAGCTCATGGATACAGTACGCGACCAGGTGGGTTACCTGCTATTGGCCCGGCATAAAATTGCCAATGCGGCTAATGCCGATTTCTCTATTTTTTCCCAGGCGGATCTGCTGTCTACGGTATCGCAAGTGACAGGAACATTTACGGCCCTGCTGTCGGGGATTGCAGCCATATCGCTGTTGGTCGGAGGAATCGGAATCATGAATATCATGCTGGTAACGGTGGTGGAACGAACGCGGGAGATCGGATTGCGCAAGGCGCTGGGGGCAACCAGAAAGACGGTAATATCGCAATTTTTGATCGAATCCACTATTTTGACAATTGCCGGCGGAATTATGGGCATGATACTGGGTATTGTTTTGTCGTTTGTTATCTCCAAATTAATTAATCTGCCGTTTGTATTAGATTTCGCCAGTGTGGCACTGGCTATCGGCGTGTCGGGGGGGATCGGAATACTGTTTGGCTGGTACCCGGCACAAAAAGCGGCTAAGTTACAACCTATCGAAGCCCTACGTTACGAGTAAGATTCGGCATCGGCTTTGGTCTTGTGGACGGTGCCGGCCGGGTGATGAGGAGGAGAATATGTGGTGATAATCTTCAGGTCGGTGGTGCCAGTGTTGATGAAATTATGCTTAGTGCCAGCAGTGACTAAAATAATATCGCCAGTTTTGTAAGGCGATTTGACACCATTTAAAACAACTTTCCCCTCACCCTCTACTAGAAATAACACCTGGTCGTTGTCAGTATGAGTCTCTTCGCCAATATCCCCACCCACGGGAATACTCATAATGACAATTTGGGTATGCGGGCCATTTTCCAACACTTGCCTGAAATCGGTATTGGCTTTGGCTTTGGAAACGATATCTTGAATCATTTACAGTTGAGGACGGCGAGACACTGGGTCTTGTCGTCGCCAGTCAGGGAAGCGCAGGCGGTACACTGGACAGAATTTCCGCCGGAAGCAGAAGGGGTAGTGAGAGCGCTGAAATCGGTAAAGTCTACACCGGAGGGCAGGGCAAAGACAGACGCATCGGGCAGCCAGGTGCTGCATTTGTAATCAAGTTTTTCATTGACGTCCACTGCTCCATCTGGGGCTTCCGTTTGGACATCGGCTTCGGTGCTGGCGTCGATAGTCATTTTGAAACCTTGCTTCTGATCGTCGGTCCAGATATAGCTGGTTTTAGAGTCTGAAATCATATGAGAGTTGGGGGCGAAATCCCCCCTGAATTTGCCGCCGGAGATATAAACCGTGCCTTCGGGAAAAGTGCACTTTTGGGGCAAATTAGCAGCCAAGAGATCTTTAAGCGACGTAGGGGCAGAGACGAAAGTGGGAGCCGAGGATTTTTTGTTCATGAAGAAATAACCGCCTACGCCCAGAAGTAAAAGTGCAACAACCCCAATTGCTATATTCTTATTCACTAAAGCGATTGTATAGAAGTTCTAAGTAATTTGCAACCACATCCCAATAACTTCTGCGGGCGCAGACCTGTTCGAGAGACGAAAGGTCACCGGGGGTAGCAGTAATAATCATGGAAGTCATGGGGTACATGATAGCCCTAGAGTCGTCCAGGTGATCTAGGTCCCGGGCATGGCCGAATTCGTGAGCCAGGGTGTGCACTAATTCATTTTTATCTGTGATAAAAAAGATGTCGATAGTTTGAGTGCCGGAGTTGTAAATCCCCTCTTCAGGTTTGGCTGATAACTCTTGGTTAAAAGTAGAGATAGTATTGTTAATTTTCAAAACACCGGAATTATAATTCTGGGCCTTTTGATTTAGCGATTTAGCCAACTGGTTTAAACGGTCGGCTTCCTGCTGCAAAGCCTTTTGCCTACTAATTAATTGGTCGTAAACTTCTGGCGGAGCTCCACCTTTAGAATTCCAATCGTTAATTTCAGTATTTAGCTGGGCGCTGCGATTTTTAAAATCTGCGACCTGTTTTTCGTAATCGTTGATTTGAGCGTCCAAACTCCGATTTTGGGAAGTTAGACTCTGCTCTTGTTTGGTGATATTGGTCTTTAAAGCTTGGCGGGAATCATAGACAAAATTGACGGTTAATTGGGCATCCGAGCTAAAGTCAAACAAGTTGCGGTTGGATGGCTGTTCCCAAACATCTTCGGCAGATTTGAGATTCTTAAGGAGTTTATCCTCCTGAACCCCAAACTTGGAATCAATACTACCAACCTTATACAAAATCGGCCGGGCACAGGGATAGATGTACACATATCTGGAGGCTACCAAACCGGAAGCCAGTAAAACTAAAATTAGGATTTGTTTCCTCACCTCTTAATTTTACTATTTTAAAGTTCCAGTATCACCCTCTCGCTCTCCCTCTTAATCTAAGAGGGAGACGCTACTTTTTCTTCTTATGTTCCACCTAAGAGGTGGAACACTATGAGAGGGGTATACTAAAGTTATGGCGGGAAAATGGAAGAAATGGTGACGGAAGTGTTGGATGGAGACTCGTTTAAGATTGCCAATAAAACCACGATTAGACTGGCCAGCCTGGATGCACCGGAGGCGGGAGAGGAAAATCCGGTTATAAAAGACTATTGAGAAAAGTTTCGGGGAAAGTTACTTCTGCACCGAAGCTCAGGCCCGGGCAGCCGGCTTCTCCAAATCCTGCGATCCGAGAAACGATTAGATAACGTATACCTCTTGGCCGAAGTCGTTGGTGCCGACAAACTTGGCTTTACCTGCAGCAGCTAGCTCCAGGTCGCGGCAATCGCGGCAGCCATCGATTTTTGGACACTGGAAATGATTTAATTTACGGGCTAGAGCCACCCGCTTGGCCGCGGCCAGAATCTTTTTATAAGATTCGCTAGGGTCAGGCAGAGCAACTGATTTGGGGCTCTTGTCCCTGTCCAGATACCAATAAGCCGCGCCGGTAACAATTCTATCTTGGCAGTGACTTACCAACTGCAGATAGATGGGCAGCTGCAAAGAATCCGGGTCTTCGTCGTATTTACCGGTTTTGAAATCCAGAATAGAAACGCTGTCCGTTTCGGGCAAATATTCCAGCCAGTCGATTTTGCCGCAGAGAATTATATTGTCCTCATCCGACAGCCAGAAGTAAGGCAGGTCCTGGCGGATTTTGACGGCCTTTTTGAGAATGGGCCCGGGGTTTTGGGTAATCCGGTCCAGCATGGCCACACCCCTGGCTTTGATGTCCTGTTCCTGGGCTACATCTTTAAACCCGCCTTTTTCTCCGGCTACCTTGGCCCAAGCCTGATTATATTTGTCCAGAAGAGGAATCTTTAACCGTTCTTCAACCGGTAAAACGGACAGAGACTCGACCACTTCATGGACTGTCTGCCCCAAAGCCAGAGCGGGAGACATAATGGACATTTTTTTATTGGTTTTGGGATTTTTGTAAACGTTTTTGAGATAGTATCCCCGGGGACATTTAAGATAATCTCCTATCGAAGAGTGGGAAACCCAAACAGCTGTAAATTTATCTTTGGACATTAATATTTAGCTTTTTTCAGTAATTTTTTCGTTAATCGGTCAAAATCGGATTCAAGCGTGCGATCCTGAGTGATCCGGTATTCTTCATATTCTCTTTCAGCCAAAGCTATGGCGATTTCGTGACTGATTTTACCGCTATCTTGTAAAATGTCTTTTTCATTGAATTGTAAAAAGGCGTTCAGTTTATTTACCCAGTCCTTCATGTACATTACCACTCCTTTTTGTGCTTGCATTTCGGCATAGTCAAGATACATGGTTACAATCCGATTGAGGCCGTCTAGCTCTTTTTCGTTGAGATAGTTTTTAGCGATACTGACATCGGTTTTCCGTATTGCTCCTTTGGGAGCATTTTTCCAAGTAGTTAAACCCATATATGGTTTTTTGCTCCCGGCTCTGTTGTAAATAATTTCTGCAGCGGTTTGGCCGGAAATTGAGAAATGGAGCTTGTTTTGTACGGTGGAAAAAAATTGTTTGGTAATTTCTTCATCAGGATCATAATCGGCACTGCACTGTGCGTAAATATCGGTAACTTTTTGATAAAATCTCCGCTCGCTGGAACGAATATTTCTTATCCTTGCCAGTTGCTCTTCAAAATAGTCTTTACCAAAAATGTTGTAGGGATCTTTTAGTTTTTCATCATTCATCGTAAAACCCTTGATGATATATTCTTTCAGCCTTTCTGTCGCCCAAATTCTAAAAAGAGTTGCTTGTCGACTATTAACTCGATAGCCAACGGAAAGAATTGCATCAAGATTGTAAAATTTTGTTTTATAGTTTTTTCCGTCGCTGGCAGTATATTCCAAAATGGAATGAACTGAATTTTCTTCCAATTCCCTAGCTTCGAAAATATTTTTAAGATGTTTTGCAATAGCTGGCTGCTGTATACCAAAAAGCTTTGCAATTTTTGCTTGGGTAAGCCAGATATTTTCGTCTTTTAAAAAGATCTCTACTTTCACTTTCCCATTTGGCGTTGTGTAAAGTAGAAACTCCGTAAAGTTATTATTCGGAATGATTTGATTGTCCGGTATTTTTTTCATGGTTTTATTCAAACGTTTTTCTTATTGTTTGGTTTTGGGCTTTTGACGGTGACATCAATTACTCTAATCCTAAAGTGTTCAAACATTTCTGTTAGTATATCCCCTTTGTTCAGTTTTGATCTGAGAGTTTTAACTCGTATTTTTTTTATCGTGGACATGATTTAAATTTATGCCAAATAATACCCGAAGTCAAGTATCAATTTAAAACCAGATCGGAAGCGATGAAGAGGGAATGGCAGTTAAAAAAATTGACGAGGGCTAAGAAGGAAGAGTTAATCGGGTAAAGATGGATTACCCAAGATTATAATTAGATTATGAAAACTGATAATCATCTGGGGTGGATATCAAACTTGTCCAGCAAATACGAGAAATATAGATATCTTCTTCTCGAAGCACTTGATCCGTCTCCGCCTAAAAAAAAGATGGAGAGGATTATATCCTCTGGTATAAAAGAATCGCTCCCAAATACGCCCTAAGACACGCACGGATGATATACAAACTGTTAGCCAATTTGGACGCAACTTATCAGCGGGCAACTATCCCTGGTACCCTTGATATTTATCCCAAAAAATTCCAAAAGAGTCTTCTTGAGCTGGGAGACTAGGATTCGGACCTAGATTATCAGATTCAGAGTCTGAGGGCCTACCGTTAGCCGATCTCCCAATACGGCTAATTTTAACATCTAGGGTACAATTTACTTATGTTTTATGTCTACATCCTTCGGTGTTCTGATAATTCTTTGTACTGCGGTCAAACCAATAATTTGAAAAGGAGAGTAAAAGAACATAATTTTGATGAGAATAAATCTGCAAAATATTTGAGATATAAAAAGCCGGTGATACTGGTCTATTCTGAAGAATATCCGACTCTGGCACTAGCACTAAAGAGAGAATCGCAAATTAAAAAATTGACTAAAGTTAAAAAAGAGGCTTTAATTGCAAGTAATATGAAGCCAAATTACAAATTCTCATTTTCTGGGGCTAAAAAAGTACATAAGTTTGGGGTGGATATTGCGGTTTATGGCGGGAGGGTGCCGACAGCGAATGTGGTATATGAAGAAACAGAAAAAGGACATTTTGAAGAGTTTTACAGTGATACAAGTACCTATATGTGGTTTGTTGTCGAGGGAAAAGGGACTTTTGTGATTGATGATAAGAAGGTTGAAGTCAAAGCGAAAGATCTAGTAGTCGTACCGCCAAAGAAAAGGATTCACTATTTCGGAAAAATGAAAATGGTGTTGTGTGTAACTCCAGCGTGGGATGAGAAAAACGAACACCATGTGAGAGATATTAGTCTGGAGGAAAGTCCACACGATTAAACTCTAATAAGTTTTTCTAGCCAGGGGAGGGGCTGATTTTTGCGTTTCCACCACAGGTCTTCCCAGATGTAATGGACGGCGAGTTGTTTGTAAGCGCCGAATTTGGCGAAATATTTGAGAAGTTTGGTGACCGGGACCGGGTTTTCCGGGTCTCTATCAAAAAACAGCTTGGAATATATTTTCTGCTCCCAGGGCGAGACGTGATTGAAAAAATCCCAGTGATGAAAAACGTCAAACAACAAATACCATACGGTGGCCGGGCCTACACCGTAGAGCTTTAACAACTCCCGCACTTGGGTTTCCCGGTCTTGTTTTCTTAATTCCAATTCATCTATTAGCCCTTGGGTGAAGTCGTCGTCGATCTTTTTGATGTATTTGGCCCGGTAGCCTACTTTTAGTCCTCTTAGTTCGTCGATAGACACGTTTTGTAGTCTGCCCGAAGTCCAGAAACACCACAGTTTCTTCCGATCAAATTCAAGAAGGGTGCCGTAGTTTTCCAGAAGGGCTCTAAACATCTGGATAGAGCGGCGGATAGTGGCATTTTGCAAAACCACGCCGATGATCAGATATTCATACAATGAACTGGGGTGGCCGGGGCGCATACCGCGCCATTTACGGATAATCGGCCCAAGCAGGGGGTCCTTCCCTAGGCTCCTGTAAAATCCGCTTAAATCGAGATTCAAATTATAACGGTATTTGATTTCTTCGATCAGGGAGGTTATCCGCTCGGGACTTGGTTTCCGGTCCGAGTAGACGGCCACCTTAACGTTCCTTCTGTCTTCGATTTTCAGGCCGTAGGCACGACCTTCCCAGTACCAAGTTTGCCAGCGGATGCCCGGCTGCCAGAAATTGTCGCCCGTGGTGAAATGATCGGGTTTGTGGAAAGTGGAATCGAAAGCGAAAGGGCGAGTGGGTTTAATTTCAACGCAGGCGACTTTTTGCAATTTCACTATTTACCCAGAAGGGCGTCGATGATGTCGTGGGGAAGAGAGGCTGCGGAGAGAAGGGCTTTCCTCACAGAACCGCCTACTTGAGATCCCAGTTCGTCGGCTGTTTTGAGAACGGCCATGACAGCGTTCTTGGCCAGCTCTGCAGAATCGGCTCCAATATCTGTAGCTACTTTGATAGCTCCGGTGACTGCGCTGACGGCGGCAGTGCCTACGTCTCCGCCTACCTGGGCTGCCGATTTAACGGCTACGGAGGCGGCTTGGGCTGCAGCTTGGGTAACGTCGACTCCTACAGTTTTGGCTCCTTCGACAGCGCCTTCTACCAGTCCCACCACTCCGTCGCCAATTGATGCTCCAGCTCCAGCAACGGCTTGGACGCCGCCGTCGACAACGTCGGAAACAGCAGCCAACCCGGCGGTGGCCACGTCACTTGCTCCCTGCAAGGATTCTACAACCGTTTTTTTAGCCGTATCGCGGGTGGTGCCTACAAGATCGCCAGTATTGGCAACAACAGAGGAGAGAGTGTCTTTTACTTTACCTACCAAATCACTCATATGATTAATAGTAAACCTAATTTTATTTGTTTGTCAATATGGTGTACAGTTAAAGAAGAAAGAGGGTGAGGAGAGAAGCATGAAGATGCATGAAACGGGATTGGCAGTGGGAGTAATTATGCCGGAATACCGTTGGTGTTTCTGTGGGTGGAGAAGTTGAATTAGACCGTCCTATAGTATAAAATGGGTTCCTTATGCTAAGTAACAATAGAAAGCCGAGGGGGGTTGGGAAAGAAGCGGTAGAGGCTGAAGGATTTTCGGTCGATACCTGGCGCGAAGTGTCTCGGGAATGGCATCGGATGTGGTTAGTTTTCGTTCAAGGTATGTTGTCAGCCACCCCTGATCAGAGGATTAATATGGCCCAGGCTATGTCTGCCAATCCCCGCGCTGACGATCAAAATGGGTCTATACAGTTTGCAATAAACATAGCTTCGCTGAGTAATCAGGCTCTACAAAAATTGGCAGCCGGAATTGCTCTAAATGAGGCGGCCGGGATGTACGATCCTACCTTACCCAACCAAGACAATCCCAAGAAAACTTAATAAACCTCCGAGGAGTTTTCTAACCAGTTGAGATCTTTCTTTAAGAAAGATTATAGCTAGTATGACTGTAAGGATCATCGATGTTTGATTAAGGGGGGCTATTTGAGCGGCGTTCCTGCCTACTTGGTAGGCTAAAAAGATGGTGATTGCAGAAATGGCGTAGAGAATGCCTAGTATTCCGAGTTTTTTGAGAAAATTTCGATTAAACATGGGCTGCATTTTTGCGATGGACTTGGGAAATATTGCCCAAATTATCAGAGCGGGAACTATAAAAACAATGGCTAAATATGAAGGGACATCAAAATTCCTAATAATTAGAGCGTCGTTGGCAAAAGCTAATCCGAAAGAGGTGGCTGCTGCTAGAGAAAATAGTGTGCCTTTGTTTAATTTGAGACCTTTTTGCCAAGAAACTAAAGCCACGCCGGCAAGAATAAAGATTGTTCCCAGAAACTGTAATCTTGAGAAATTTTCGCCCAAAAACAAAACGGCTGCCATAATCGTCCAAATGGTGCGAGTAGCAAAAACTATTGTAAACTCAGATGCTTCAACTGCTTTGAGGGCTTTGAAAATAAATACATTACCGGCTCCATAGAGAACGGTCATGAAGATAAGGTTGGGAAGTATGGGAGTGAGGTTGGGAATCGAAAAACCACGGATCAGGGCGTATGTAAGAATTAATAAACCGGTGACAAGTTGAAAAACTATAGAGAAGGCCACAGGGTCGGTTTTGTCGTTTTTGAGAAGGACTCTTTGCAGTAAAACAGATATGGAATATGTGATAACACTGATAGCTACCAAAATCTGCCAACTCATGAGGTGATTATACTCTCGTCAGGACTACTTGACCATGAAGGGCCAGAGGAATACAGTTAAAGAAGAAAGAGGGTGAGGAGAGAAGCATGAAGATGCATGAAACGGGATTGGCGGTGGGGGCGATGATGGCCTTGGTGCACACGGTGTGGGCAATATTGGTGTGGCTAAATGTGGCCCAAGGGTTTCTGGATTGGATATTCACCATCCATTCCCTGGCAAATCCCTATTTTGTCTTACCATTTAACCTGGCCCAGTCGCTCACTCTGGTGGGAACTACCTTTGTCATCGGCTATGCCGTAGGTATGGTATTTGCCAATATCTGGAACAGGGTGGTTAAGAAATGAAGAGGTGGGTAATATTGCTAATCATAGTTTTGGCTGTGGGGGTTGGGGTGTGGGTAAGAAAACCGCAAGGAGGCTCTCCTA
>LCOA01000006.1 GCA_001002405.1 Candidatus Amesbacteria bacterium GW2011_GWA1_47_20 | reverse complement strand
AAAGACATCCTGGTGGAATTCGGGTGGAGGGTTTTTTACCGGTGGTGGAAGCAGCGGTGGAGGAGGCTTTGGTGGCGGCTCCTCCGGCGGCGGCGGCTCGTCAGGAAGTTGGTAACTAAAACGGAATATCGTCTTCGGGTTTCCACTGCCAATTACCGCTCGCATCGAAACCCCACTTGTCTCGCCGAAGTCCCGCTTTGCGGGACGAAGGCGGACTGCTTGTCTCCAATAATTCTTCCGGAATATCTGCCAAAAATCTAGAGACTGGATTGTTATTTCTGGTTCCAAAATAGAGCCTTCTTCTGGCATACGTTAAATACAGTTTGTCCATTGCTCTTGTCATCCCTACATAAGCCAGTCTTCTTTCTTCCTCCATTTGTTCCGGATCCATTAAAGCCCGGGAATGGGGGAATAGCCCCTCCTCCATTCCCACCAAAAATACATTTTTAAATTCCAATCCTTTAGCGGCATGCAAGGTCATTAAAGTTACAGCAGACCCAGAACTTCTGCGTCGGTTCGCTTCCCGCTCTGTCAAGGCAATGTTTTCCAAAAACTCCGGTAACTTAGGAAACTCCATTGCTACGCTTCGCAACTCTTTAATATTTTCCAGTCTGGCCAAATCTTCCTCTTCGTCGGGATTAAATAGCTCAATATACCCAGTCGATTTTAGAACACTATCCAAAATTTCAATAGTTTTTGTGCCGCTAGGCTCAAGTTTTGCCAATCTAGTTTTACCGAGCTTCTCGGCCCGCTTTTTCGCTACATCATCTTCGGGGTTCATCACCAAGCGCAAATAACACACCACATCTTTAATTTCTTTTCTTTCATAAAATCTCGTTCCCCCTACCAGTACATACGGAATACCTGCATGTAAAAATGCTTCTTCAAAAACTCTCGACTGGGCATTGGTCCGATACAACACTGCATAATCGGAATAATCCCCCTTAAGTTGTGAGATTACATACATCGCTTCGTCCGATTCTGAACTCGCTTCAAAGACCCCGATCTTGGCTCCGCCATTTTTGGCCGTCCACAACTTTAACACCGGATGGTTTTTGTTTTTAGAAATCACTTTGTTGGCCGCGTTCAAAATCACTTGTGTGGAGCGGTAATTTTGTTCCAGGTTAATTGTTGTCAAATCCGGGAAATCTTGTTTCAGAAGCAGCAGGTTTCGGTAATCTGCGCCACGCCAGGAATATATAGCTTGAGCTGCGTCCCCGACGACTGTCAAATTTCTGTGTTTTTTTGTTAGTAACTTGGTAATTTCGTACTGCGCTTTATTCGTATCCTGATACTCATCCACCAAGACATATTTCCATCCCTCTTCCGGCTGTTCCCTCAGTAGTTTCACCGCCTCGATCAGCAAATCGTCAAAATCCATCGCCTTGTATTTTTTCAACAGTTGCTGATATGCCATATATACCCTGACCACCATTTTCTGGAAATCTCCCCGGGCATAGTCGGCGTATTCAGCCGGCCCGATCAGCTCATTTTTTGCCTGCGAGATCGTATGTAGCACCGATGCCGGTTTAACAGCTTTCGGGTCCACCCCCACCGCCACCATGGCCTGCTTGATGGTATCCAATTGATCCGCCTCGTCAAAAATTACAAAATCTGGATAGTTTTTTCTTAACAGCCTCGCGCAAAAACTGTGAAATGTCCCCCCGGTAGGTTTGGTTCCCGAAATCCGCCGCAGCATCTCTTCGGAGGCTTTGTTAGTAAACGTCATTAAGAGGATACTTTCGGCCGGAACGCCTTGCTCAATTAGATACGCTACCCGCCGCGTTAGCACCCGGGTTTTTCCACTACCCGCACCCGCCAGGATTAGTAGGGGACCCTCGCCAAATGTGACTGCTTCTTGTTGGGCTGGATTCAAATCAGCTAAAATACTCATGCCATGGCATTGTATCAAAGGTTGAAGCGCCAAATCCTCTCCAAAGTCGTTCTGGTGCGTGTCTTGCTTATACTGCTCGTCTTTGCCTGTTTAATTGCCTTTTATTTCTTGGCCATTAAACCATTTAGCCATCTGACGATTTCCTTGCCAGACCATTCTGGCCGCACCAACTTTTTGCTTTTGGGCATGGCCGGAGGCAACCACGAGGGCGCCGATCTGACAGACACCATTATTTTTGTTTCCGTCGACCAATCTTCCGGAGACACCTTGCTTGTCACCGTTCCCCGCGATTTATGGATTCCTTCGCTCCGAGCCAAAATCAACACCGCTTACCACTATGGCGAACTCAAGCAACCCGGGGCCGGTGGCATAGTTCTTGTTAAATCCGCCATTTCCGAAGCTCTGGACCAACCCGTCGATTACGTCGCCCTCATCGATTTTTCCGTGTTTGCCAAAGCCATCGATACCGTCGGGGGACTGGACATCACAGTCGACCGCGGATTCGTGGACTCTAAGTATCCCATACCCGGCCGCGAAACCGATCCTTGTGAACCCTGCCGCTACGAAACCATAAAGTTCGACCCCGGTTTGCAACATCTGGACGGAGCCACGGCCCTCAAATACATCCGTTCCCGAGGAGCTGATGGTGACGAGGGTACCGATTTCGCCCGTTCTGCCCGCCAGGAAAAGCTTATCTCCGCTTTCAAGCAAAAACTTCTCACATCTCCGGCTAAATTATTGCAGCTCAAAAATACTGTGTTTGAGGGTGTTGTTACGGATATTTCCCCGGATCTATACTTTCCCTTAGCCAAGCTGGCTTTCAAGTCTGCCCGCACCAAGCTTCGCATCGCCGCGATTACCGAGCCCCTCGTCTACAACCCTCCCATCTCCGCCGCCCAGGACTATCAATGGGTTCTACTGTCCAAAGACAACGATTTTTCATTTTTGGCTTCTTACGTCAAAGATCTATTAACCGAGACCATTCAGAAATAGGAGACGCAAGAGCTTTCGACATCGTAAAATTTAAGACCGGTTATAGGATTTTCGTATTGAAGAAAGAATTTATCTTCAAAAAGCTGATAATTTATTGTAAATTCATCACGGCCAGGAGAAGAATGAGTTTCGAGATAATCGATACCCTCTTTTTCAAGAAGATAACAAACTGTGTTAACATCTTCCCCTCCGTAGATTTGCTTAATAAGTTTTAAACGCTTGTCTGTATCGTAGCCAAGTGACCAAGTAAAATATGGCCAGCCATAATATATTTTTCTACCAGCCAGAGTTGCGGGATTATCAAAAAAAGTCGAATTCAAAAAAACAGCACCCTTTGAAGTATTAGCCATAATCCAGTTTTTCGCCGGATTGTTTTTGTCCACAACGTGGTAGTAAAATTCATTAATTACTGGAAACATATCTATAATTCCAGACAGTACTAATATTGGAAATATCATTATCACAATAGCTCTTTGCCACCAACGGGCTCTCCAGAACAAAACCAATAAGTTAGCTACCAAAATCACGCACCCCACCATAAACAAGTTAAAGAATTTATGATTAGCTGCGATTTCTGGCGAAAAGGCAATAGTGTTTCCAATGATAAATAATGTGGTGAAAGCCAAAAACAGTTTTTTTAAAGCTTTATTTCCAAACATAAAGCCCAATAGAGCTCCCGGCAACACCAGCCCCATATTCATAAACCACCACCAGATAAACCCTCTCCATGTACCGTCGGATAAAAACCCTAACCTCACCGTCATTACTTGTTCGGCATGCGGAGACATATATAAAACTGCCGGGATTGACAATACTACCCCCAGTCCCAATCCTAAGAACGACCAAACAGATTTTCTCAAATTGGTCATCAATAAAACGGCATACACTACCGTGCTCATTAAAAACACTGCCTTATGTAACCATGAGAGCACCACCAAAATAACCACCAGGCCGATTGTCTTAAACAACTCTCTTTTCCAAGTTTGACCCTCTTTCCAGATCAGATATATTCCCGTCAGACTCATGGCAAAAGCCAATCCTAAATGCCGCTGATTAGAGAATATATTCCAATTCCAAAATGCACTCACTATTCCTGGTCCATACGGATAATAGGAGGGAAAATTGGTTAACTTGAATATATTGGCTATCGAATTCCAGTCCCACCCATGATCGGTAAAATATTTTACAAAAGAAAACGACCCATTGAATAAATATAAAATCACACTCAATATCCCAACCCCACGACTTTTCGTTAGCTCTTTTCCCAATAAATAAATCATTATTAAAAACCATGCAAATCCCAAAACACTGGGCAGGTTTAGTGCCCAATCAAGTCGCACCCCAAACTTTTCCAGAAACCCTACCAATAAATAGAATAAAAAGTGATATCTAATTTTTTCTCCCGGAAATAGGGGATACTCCGGCGGGAAATTATCTCCCAACGAAAAAGATCTTATCAAAGGTATGTGGGCTTGAAAATCACTCCAAACTTTGGAAGCTAGCCAGATTTCTCCATTTTTATATTGAAATGTATGCCACATTAACCACCAAGAAAAAAGAAAAGCCGCAGCAAAAACCGCAATTTCAGGCCATGACTTTTTGAAAAGCTGAAATAATTTAGTCACCCTTATTATTATATAATTATCGATATGTGGATAGTTTTGGTCCTTTTAATAAGATTGATCCTTTCCTTTCTTCCACCCATGGCGATTGATCAGGGCGCATGGCGGGCATGGAGTGCGAGAATGGCTGAATTTGGGCCGGCCAAATTTTACTCAACAGAAGTTTTCACCGACAACCCCCCTGGATTTCTTTACATTTTCTGGTTTCTGGGGGAAGTCAAGAATAAACTTTTACCTAACGTTTCATATACATCACCCGGTTTTGATTTTCTATTGAAACTGCCTAATAATTTAGCCGATTTGGGAACTGGTTGGCTGATTTATCTACTAATCAAAAGGAAAAGAAGTGATAGCTGGGCAAAAGCGGGATTTCTGCTCTACACTTTAAATCCTTCCGTTATTTTCAACACTTCGATCTTTGGTCAATTTGACGGGTCAGGCACACTTTTTGCTGTTTTGGCGGTTTACGCACTGGTTGTTTATAAACGGCCGGAGTTAACAGGTTTATTTTTTGCCATTTCTTGGGCAATTAAACCGCAAACCATTGCCCTGGCCCCTGCCTTGGGTTTACTAATATTAATCTCTAGCAAACCAATTAAGTGGATATTAACTGGCCTAAGTTTCTTAGGAACGACACTACTGATTTATTGGCCGTTTTTCCCGACTAATCCCATCTCGGGAATCTTTCAAATCAGTGAAAGGATGGTTAAACTTTACACCTGCACCACCTGTTTCGCTTTTAATTTTTGGGGACTTTTTGACAATTGGCGGAATGACACAAACCCGTTCTTGGGTTTACCTCTGGTTGGGTGGGGAATGATTCTTCTGGGATTAAGTTATATATTTATACTTTTCCGACGGCCATTCTCGAAACATTATCGAGAGCCTTATCTTTACACCACAATTGCTCTATCAGTTCTCGCATTTTTTAATTTCTTAACTCGGATGCATGAACGTTATGTTTTCTCTTTCTTCGCCTTCTTTCTCCTGGGAGCTATGCTTTTAAAATCAAAAAAACTACTCGCATTTTATTTATTCTTTTCTTTATTTAATACTCTTAATATTTACTTTCCGTACGCTACATATACCACAGAATTAAAATTAACGCCGGATCTATTAAAATGGTTATCACAAAATTTTAGATGGCTTTCGGGAATAGGTTTTGCCTCTTTCCTGATCTTGTTTGTTGGTATCGAGAAAATAATATCCACGCCAAGCAGACAATCTAATCTCCAAAAGGCCTAATAAAGAGGTAATAGCATCTTGGGGAAAATGTACTTTTGAATCTTTAACATCCGACCAGACAATTCCCATTTGGGAAACTTTGAAACCCAACTTCCGGGCTAAAAAAAGAACCTCTGCGTCAAAGGCCCAACCATCAATCCGCTGAAGTGCAAAAATCTTCTTAGCGGCCTTCTTGTTAAACAATTTAAACCCGCAGGTAAAATCTGCAAAACTTGTTCCCAACACAAGATTGGAAATTTTAGTAAAAGCATGGCCCATAAACTCTCTGGCGTCGGACTGGTGAGTCAAAATCTTAACCCCCTTGACTCTACGTGAGCCAATTACAACGTCAAAACCCCCCTTTACCTTTTCAAGGAATTTAGTCAAGGTTTCGATGGGAACCGAAAGATCAACATCACTGAAGAGAATAAAATCTCCCCTGGCGGCCATGACACCTGTTTTAATAGCTGCTCCCTTACCCAGATTTTTTTCGCAGTTAATGATTTTTAAATGAAACCGCTTCTGAAAATCGGCCAATATTTGACCGGTAGCGTCATGACTTCCGTCGTTGATAACGATAACTTCATACGAAAAGCCTTGGGTATTTAAATAGGCTTGGGTTTTTTCAAGGCAATTTTTTAATCTTTTTTCTTCGTTGAAAGCGGGAAAAATAATTGTAACCAACATCCGGAACATTATATACTTTACAGAAATATGCAAAAAGAATGGTTCTACTTTTTCTTGGTAATATTGACAATATTTCTGTCCGTTACCAGAATAATTGGCTTAAGTAGCCCATCGAAGCATTATTTCGACGAGGTATATCATGCCTTTACGGCTCAAGAAATGTTCAAAGGAAACCAGGCTTCCTGGGAATGGTGGAATACCCCCCCATCAGGTTTTGCTTACGAATGGACTCACCCGCCACTGGCCAAGCTCGGCATGGTCTTAGGGCTTAAGCTAGCTGGAAATTCCCCCTTGGGCTGGCGTCTCCCGGGCGCTATTTTGGGAATACTCTCCGGTTTTCTTGTTTATCTAATTACCCAAAGACTAACTTCCAATCACACTACTTCACTTCTTGCCCTCTTTTTGTATACATTCGACGGCCTGCCATTAGTTATGTCCCGCATCGGCATGAATGATATTTATTTAGTCTTTTTCATACTCTCTACTTTCTACTTCCTACTTTCTAAACGTCAATTCCTAGCTTCCGTCGCCTTCGGTCTCGCTCTGGCCTCTAAATGGTCCGCTATTTACTTTCTGCCCATGTTTATTTACTACGTCTGGCGCACTCCATACTATTTGCTTATTCCTCCAATCATCTATTTGATTGCCTATCTTCCCTTTCTCTTAACCCATCCCCTGACCCAGTTTATCGAGCTCCAAAAACAAATGTGGTGGTACCATACCGGACTTAAAGCTACGCACAGCTATTCATCCCCGGCCATAACTTGGCCAATAATGTTTCGTCCCGTTTGGGCTTTTGTCGAGTATTTAAAATCTTCTATTGCCAACATCTATATTCAAGGCAACCCCGTCATCTGGTGGGCCGGACTATTGGCAGTTGGCTACCAAACTCTTCGCCGAAGAATCACTCTTCCCTTAATACTCTATTGGCTCTTTCTGATTCCCTGGATAGTTAGTCCGCGCATCATGTTTCTTTATCATTATTTTCCCTCCCTAGTGTTTATGTACATTATTTTAGCCCAAACCTTCCGCCCCCGACCCTGGTTCATTTTACTGGTTATTGTCGGCTTCCTCTTTTTCTCCCCTCGTTATTTCGGTTTCCCCATTCCTAACCAGTTTCTGAATTACTTAGTCTGGCTACCTTCTTGGCGCTAAAACGCCAGCATCAACAGACTTCCTAATCCCAGAAGCAATATTCCGGCAATAGAGATAGTCCACGTCCCCATCACGTCTCCTGGGGGAGTTTGTCCCACCACCAGAGACGGAGAAGCAGACGGCGTCGGAGTTGGAGTTGCTCCTCCCCCGCACTCACAATTAGAGGCGCTGGGACAATCTGGGTTGCGGCAGAATCCTTGCGAGCAGAACAATCCGCCTTGGCAATTGTAATTCGATCCGCACGTCCCTCCGCAATTATTCGGGGTCCCAGGTGTGGGCGTAGGCGTGGGTGTGGGGGTCGGGGTCGGAGTTGGCGTTGGCGACCCACCAGGCGTTGGTGTCGGAGTGGGTGTGGGGGTCGGGGAAGCGGATATTGTGAAGTTGCCTACACACGCGGTTCCTTCTGCCGCCCGGCTGGGTATCCCCACGTTTGGCGCCACCGGCTCTTGTTTTTTCTGGTACAGCAACACCGCCGAAATTATCGAGACTAAAGCTAAAACCACAGTGGCTACGACTACCATCACCGGGCTAGGTTTAGGCAACTTAGGCAGATTTAAACTATTTTTTGGCCTGATGACATTAATTTGCGGTTTTGGATCCATGTTTTTATGGGTAAATAGGCGTTGCTACTACTGAATAACTGCCTGCAGCAATCGTGATTGGTCCGGTTTCCGCCTGCCAGGTACTTCCCACTTGTTGGAAATTAGTCCCCGGAATTTGCTGGGGAACTCCGCCGTCAATGGTGATCGAGAAATTGATCGCAGTGACTGTTGTATTGATCGCGTTAGCGAACGCTCTAAAGACCACCACGTCTCCAAGTCGTAAAGTAGACTGCCAGTTAGGCGAAGGAATTACCTCACTCCCGCGAATGGCCACTACACTCTGACATGCCGAACTCGGCCCCGGCCCCGGTGTTGGCGTAGGAGTAGGCGTCGGAGTGGGAGTGGGCCCAGGAGGTGTCGGAGTCGGAGTTGCTTCACAGGGGTTTCCCCAACAAACATCATTCCCACCCCTCGATTGGCACGTCAGCCCGTCATTACAGTTCGTGTCAATCGTGCACGCCTCGTCGCACCCCCCATTACCAACTGGTGGAGTGGGAGTCGGTGTTGGAGTGGGGGTAGGAGTAGCGGCTCCGCAGTCGGTGGCATAATTCACGTGCGCCCAACTTGCCAGTTTACCTCCTCCTGGATAAGCATCAATCTGTTCCGCGCCACAGCTTTCTTTGAAAGACATAGAACTAGTAGTTTGTCTATCCACTTCTCCCACACACCCATCATTAGCGGTATCGCAATGGTGGCGAACCATTAGAACAGCCGTACCATCCGTTGTCTGACAACCATTAAAACCCCTAGCACAGAGACCTTCACCTCCGTACCAAGGCCCACCAGCGGTTGCTTTCTTCGAAATATCTTGCGTATCCTTATTTTTTATCAACGTCACTCCCACACCTAATCCCACGACCAACACCAATATCGCTCCGATGGCTCCCACTAGAGTCCCCGTGCCCCATTTTTTCTTGGGTTTAATTACTTGCGCGTTGTCACTCACAGCCGGGGGAGTCGTTGGAGTTGTCGCTGGCGGCTCAATTACGGGAGAGGGAGGGGGAGGCGGAACCGCCTCCTCTGTGGTAGGCATGATAGTTGGCGGCAAATTTATTTTTGGGTCTTGGACAGGATCCATTTGTTTAGGATTTAGAAATTAGAAATTAGAATTTGTAATTGTAGCCAGTATATCCGGCTACAATTAATCCTGCTCCTAGTATGAGCAAAATTAAGGTCGGGGTCAAGTTTCCGGGCTCTGGAGTCCCCGATTCTGTAGATGGGTAAGCTACTCTGGGAACAATGGTGGGCCTAGGCGTTGGTCTAAGTGAGGCAGATGGCGTGGCTACTCGCGCCGGAGCGTTAGACACCCCCGCCGCCTCAACCACAAAACTTTTCTTCACCGTCTTGGCTATCCCATCCACAATCGACGTCACCGTGACCGTATGCTCCCCCGGCTCCAGATTTTCCGGCACGCTGTAAGTCCACTCTCCATTTTCATCCACAGTCAAAGTCTTACTGAACACTTTTGCCGATTCTATCTTAATGGTAATTTCTGTTCCCGCTGGCGCTTTGCCCATAATTTCCGGTTTCTGGGTATTTACTCTCTCTCCAAACTTCGGGGTAAGAATAATTAATTCTTCACCAGTCTCCAACGCCGAAAACTTTGATCCGGCAGCCGGTGCCGGAACCGCTTCATCCCTATTCGCCCCTAAAGTAATATCCGCTACCGGTTTAGTAGCCCCGGTAGTAGTATTCACACTGGCTGTTCCCAAAGTTCCAGCCTGAACCGTTATTTCTACCCGGTCTTTCTCTGGATCGTACGCCGC
This sequence comes from Candidatus Amesbacteria bacterium GW2011_GWA1_47_20, assembly GCA_001002405.1. Classification (GTDB taxonomy): domain Bacteria; phylum Patescibacteriota; class Microgenomatia; order CAZETR01; family Amesbacteraceae; genus GWC2-45-19. Next base: position 22,013 of record LCOA01000006.1, on the reverse strand, counting down.
AAAACTAGTCAGATCTGCGCTTCTAGCTACCGCCAAGGGAATCACCCACGATCCAGAAGGTTTAGTTAATGCCGCTTGGGCCACCGTCCCGGGCAGAGTCAGATATACAATTGCTCCTTCCACCGGATCTTCGCTAGCCGTCACCACTTGTCCGTAGGCCACATCTGCTGCCGGCGCCCTTCCCGCTACTGCAGCCGTCGTTGTTTGATACAAACTTCCTGCATTATCATACAAACTTCTTCCGGATCCGATCCTGAAGCTGTATTTCGTTTCCGGTTTCAGCGCCTTAATACTCACCAAATGGGTGAAATAATTTCCGATCTCTCCTCTTTCCTGATCCCGGTCGTCGGAAATTACCAGCTCTGGTTTTTCCCTTTCCCCATACTGCACATAGCCCGAGGTGGATTTAACCGTCACCCAACTTACCACAAAACTTGTATCTGAAATATTAGTAATTTCTACGTCTTTCGGCGTCTCTTCCGGACTGGCCCCCACCAGACTTCGGAGCGGCTTATTCAAAAGTACCACTCCAGCCACTAGCCCTCCCACCACCGCTAGAATTCCAATTATGGTCGGGATGGTCAGCTCTTTTTTCCTCACGGGGTCCTGCTTTCCAGTCTTCCCAAAATACTTATATCCAGTTTGGGAGTCAGCTCCATTAACTGTTTAGACAACACCGGTGGAATATTTCTACGCGAGTACGCCCGGTACACTTCAAATCCGATCCACGCACAAACCGTAACCACAGACATAATAAGTATCACCACAATATCACGATCAATTCTCTTTTTCCTCATATGATTTTAGGACTCCCTTGATAATTAACGTCAATCCTGCCTCTTTGTTCAGTTGCGCGCTTTCGATATCTACCAGTCTTCGCAGCCTTTCTGCCACCCCCAAAAATTGCCTTAGACCCGCATAATCTCCGGCCAGCGTCATGGAAAAGTCCTTTCCTTCCACCAAAGTCAGCCCGGTTACTTTTACTCCGGTAGCCGCCGCTAGGCTTTCGATTCTTTCTGCCCAGACTGCATATTTTTTTCCCACCGGCAAAGCCTCGTCTAATATTTGCAGCCTCGATTGATACTGCGTGTATTCGTTTTGAGCCGCCGTTACCGCAGAGATTTTTTTATCCAGCCGTTCCTCTATGCTCCCTTGCTGTTTAATGTCTCCTAATAATGTGGCAATCGTCACTAGCGTCGGCTTCAAAGCGGCTACCAAAAGTACAATCGTAAGTCCCAGAGACAATATCAGCCACAGTCCCTGCCGCAGTATCGGTTGCTCCCGCACTACCGCCAAATATCTGCGGTATTGGGTTAAGCTGCTTTTGTAATCTAATTGAGCCATAATTTTAGGGAAAACCTAACCCCTGTTTGTTCGTTGGCTTCCAATCCAGCCAATCGCACGCTCTTCCAGCTTTTATCCGCCGCCAGCCTGGACAGAAATATGCCCACCCCCGCATCGTTGTCTGCCGCCCCCGTCACGACGATTTCTTTTTTCGACACGGCCAGGTTAATCAACGTAACTCCGGGTGGGGTCTTGGCTGTAATTTTGTCCAAAACCTCTGTGATGCCTAGCTGTTCGTCTAATATCTTTCCAGCCTCCACTAGTCTTCCTTGGGCCAATCTGAACCTTTTTTCAGATTCAGCCAGTGATGTCAAGACTGCTTGCTTGCCGGTAATCCGGTCACCCAAATCAGCATAATCCCGGTCCAGCTTAAATCTCGACAAAAATGCGGCAATGACCACCATCTCTGTCAAAATCACGATGTATCTGCCGGCCGTCAGCGCCCATCTAAAAAATCTTCCCCAAAATGACATTTCCCAAGCAGTTTTAGGCAGTAAATTTACCATCACTCAAGTATACTATTTTTTCTTCAACAATTTCGTCAGTCTCGACTTCAACCGGTCAGCTCTATTCTCATGGATAGTGTGTGTTTTGGCCGCCCGGTCCAGGCGCTTGTATACTTCCACCAGGTTCTTCACCGTAGGGTGTTTGCGCATTTTAGAGACCGCTTCCCGGAAAGACCGCTTAATTTGCGCGTTAACCCCAGTTTTCTTTTTGTCAGCCCGCAGTTTCCTGATTGCGCCTTTAGTTATAGGCATATTCGCCATATAATATCACACATGCGGGATATTTTCTTCCGGCGTCAAAACCACATTCTGTCCGCAGCCTTCATTATCATGGCCACCTACGGCCTGTCGCATCTCATTGGTCTGGTCAAAACCCGCCTGCTCATCTCTTCGTTTTTCAGCGCCCAGTCGCAACTTCTGGACGTCTACTATGCCGCTTTCGTTATCCCCGATACTATTTTCCAGCTTTTGGTCATTGGATCTCTTTCAGCCGCCTTCATCCCTACCTTTACTAAATATCTGGCTAAGGACGAAAAAGAGGCTTGGACCATGACGAGTACCACCATGAATCTCATCATTTTAGTTTTCACCCTTCTCTCCACAGCCATCTTTATTTTTGCCTACCCTCTGTCTCGCCTCATTGCTCCAGGGTTCACCCTTTCCCAAATTAGTGTCATGGTTCAGCTTCTGCGGGTCATGCTGGTCGCCCAAATTTTCTTTTCCATCTCCGGCTTTTTGACGGGGATTATCCAGTCACATCAGCGTTTTCTCATCCCGGCTCTTGCTCCCGTGGCCTACAACTTAGGCATTATTGCCGGCATCATTTTCCTCTCGCCCACACTAGGTATTCTGGGTCCCGCTCTGGGAGTCGTCTTGGGGGCGGTTTTGCACATGCTCATCCAGTTGCCTTTGGCTATTCGCTTGGGTTTCCGTCCGTCTTTTTCTTTGAACTTTTCTCACCCGGGCGTGCGCGAAGTGGGCCGGCTAATGCCCCCCCGGGTCCTGGCCTTAGGTATCGACCAAGTAGAACAGTTTGTGGCCGTTACCCTGGCCTCACTGCTAGCCCCTGGTTCGCTGTCTCTACTCAACGCTTCCCGTTTGCTCTTTACCATCCCCACTTCGCTTTTTGGTGTGACCATCGGTCAAGCCGCCTTTCCTCAGCTGTCCAAAGAAGCCGCCCACTCCGACCTGGATCAGTTTAGAGCCACTCTTATTTCCTCATTTCTCCAAATTGCGTTTGTGGCTTTGCCCCTAAGCACTTTGTTCATCATTCTTAGAATTCCCATCGTCCGTATCATTTTTGGGGCCAAAACGTTTCCCTGGGCCGCCACCCTGCTTACCGGTAAAACCTTGGCCATTCTCTGCGCCTCGGCTGCTTTTTATGCTGTGATGCAGTTGGTCATTCGTGGCTTTTACGCCCTGCACGACACCCGCACCCCGCTTTTTGTAGGTTTCTTAGCTGCCATTTTTAGTTCTCTGCTCTCAATTTTTGCCGTTACTTGGTTGGGCTGGGGCATTCTGGGTATTGCAGTAGCCATTTCTACCACCGCCATTATCGAGACCCTTGCGTTATCCTGGATATTGTATCGTCGTATTTCGGTAGCCTCACATAAAGTTTTTATCCCCTTGACCAAAATGATCTTTATCAGTTTTGTCACTGGGGTTTTCTTGTGGATCCCCATGCGTCTTCTCGACCAATTTGTCTTTGATACTACCCGCACCGTGCCCTTACTACTACTCACCGGCATTACCTCTCTGATTGGTTTTTCTGTCTACTGCCTCCTTTCCCAGATTTTTCGGATCCAGGAGTTAACTACATTCTTCAATTTAATTAAACGAATTACCAAATGGAAAGACATTCTTTCCCCCACCACTTCCGAGCCCGTCATTCTCCCCGCCCCGGACCAAAATTAATGAACATTAGAAACTTCGCCATTATTGCCCACGTCGATCATGGCAAATCTACTTTGGCCGACCGTCTGCTGGAAATCACCGGCACGGTTTCTGCTCGACAGATGCGCTCCCAACTTTTGGACAGTAATCCCATTGAACGCGAGCGGGGAATCACCATCAAGCTCGCCCCCGTCCGTATGTCCTATACGCTAAACGCTGAACGCTATACGCTAAACTTAATCGACACACCGGGACATGTGGATTTTAGTTATGAAGTTAGCCGCTCTCTTGCCGCTTGTGAAGGCGCTATTCTCCTGGTCGATGCCACCCAAGGAGTCCAAGCCCAAACTCTGGCCCACTATCATCAAGCCCAAAAACTAGGGTTAACGATTATTCCTGTCATCAACAAAATCGATATTACTACAGCAGATATCGAAGGGGCCAAAAAACAGCTTAAAGAAATATTAAATCTGGATTCTCCCTTGCTCGTTTCTGCCAAAACCGGCGCCGGTGTCCCCGAACTCCTCACTGCTATCATCCACCGTATCCCCTCGCCTCGCCGTAGCTCCAGCGAAGGCGGGCCCACCCGCGCTCTAGTCTTCAACAGTAACTTCGATCCTCACCTCACGACAGGCTCCACTTATTGGGCACGCATGCCCAAACATCTGCCATTGAAGTTGGGTTTTTTACCCCTCAACGCACCCCCACTACCACATTATCTGCCGGAGAAGTAGGCTACGTCGTCACCAATCTCAAAGATTTATCTCTTCTCACAGTAGGGGATACTATCTCTTCATCGTCATCTGCGCCGGCTCTCCCGGGTTACAAACCAATTAAACCTGTGGTTTTTGTCAGCTTCTATCCGACGGAAGGGTCGGAAATAAATTCCTTGCGTACCGCTCTAAACAAACTCCAACTTTCCGATTCGGCACTAACTTTTACCTCGGAATTTTCTCCCGCTCTAGGCAATGGCTTTCGCGTGGGTTTCCTGGGGTTACTTCACGCCGACATCGTCCAGGAGAGATTAGAACGGGAATTCAATTTAGACGTTATTGCCGCCGCTCCATCCGTCAGTTACGAAGTCTTAACTATGAACTCTAAACTATTAACTATTAACCAGGCCTCAGCCTTACCCGATCCATCAGTCATCAAAGAAATCCGTGAGCCCATGCTCGATCTGTCGATTTTTGTCCCTCAAGAATTTATCGGACCTGTTATCCAGCTCTGTCAGGACCATCGTGGAACACAGATCCATATTGAGTATCTCTCCAAATTAGTTCAGCTGTCTTACTCTCTACCACTTGCCGAATTAATTAGGGGATTTTACGATGCCTTAAAAAGCGCTTCTCAAGGTTTTGCCACCCTCGACTACGAGCTTGCCGATTACCAACCTGCAGATTTAGCTAAGTTAGACATTCTCATCGCCGGTGACAAAATAGACGCTCTGTCTCAAATTGTTCCTCGGGCTCAAGCGCAATACTTGGCTAAAGGATTGGTAGAAACTTTGCAAAACATTATCCCCAGGCAAAACTTTGAAGTTCCCATCCAGGCTGCTATCGGCAGCCATATTCTTGCCAGGGCAGATGTGAAAGCCTATCGCAAAGATGTTTTGGCTAAGATGTCAGGAGGAGATCAAACCAGAAAAGACAAACTTTTAAAGAAGCAAAAGAAAGGTAAAGCTCGTATGAAACGCGTGGGTAAAATCGATCTTCCTCAAGCCGCTTTTCTCTCTATCTTGGCGTCAACTCCAAGAGCATCGCGGAATTAGGGGTCAGGGGTACGTTTCGTTGCAGCATGGCCTCGGTGGTGGCGACTTCGGATTGGCTTGTCCCGCCGCCCATGGCGATTTGTTTAAGCGAAAAGTTTTGGTTGACCAGATCTACAAATGTTACCGGAACTACTTCCGAATGCCCACCTTTGGGATCGTAATTTACTACCAGTACTTGATACGTATCACCTTTCTTTGCCCCAAATGCTCGGACCCATGTTCCGTCCCCGGTTACTGCCAACCGCAGGTCGCCTAAATTGGACAGCAACCTCAAGGCTTCATACCTAGGTTTGCCCACCACCCCCCATTGTCCGGTCACCGAGAAAGTGAACCCGTATTTTATCTGCGACAACAACTCTCGCATTACAGTTAGCAGATGTGCCGCCCCCGCTCGGGTGTCGTTTTCTCCACCTTTTTCAGCATCCGGTCCCATTTCCGAAATTACCTTTTCTACGTTGGCAAAATACGGATGGCTTTCAATCCACCGGTTCACAAACGCCACATCCTCGCTGTATTTTGCCAGGTTCGCGTCATATCTATGCCACGAGAAGAAATCCAGCCTTAACCTGTTTTCCAAAATGAACGGGAAAAAGCTATCCATCCAATTTTTGTATAAGCCCGTTGTCGCCGGCCCCCCGAACTTAAAAGATTGAGCCACTCTCGCCGCCTGAGCCCCCCTGGAGGCATATAAATACAATTTTTTGTAATCTTTGGCTCCGCCCATCGTCCATTTACCAAACAAATCCGGTTCGTTCCATACTTCGTAGTACATCCCTGGAATACTCTTCTCTCCACTGTAATGCTCGATCGTTCTTTGTACTACCTGTGACCATTCATTCCAATCTTTGGGTTCGTCCAAAATGTCGCTTTTGGAAATGGCAATCGGCATGTATGACAAAGACAAAAACGGCGTGGCCCCGGCCGCCCGTATCTTATCCACCACCTGGTCCAGACTGCTCCAATTAAAAGTTAAACCTGGGCCCACGACATTAAAGCCGTCATATATATGATCAATCCGCACGTACTGGGTTTTCACTCCCGCTACTTCCCCTCCGGCCTGGTCCATAAATCCCAGTAGATCTTCGCCGCCTTGGGCCAACGCCCGCCAGGGTTGGGGCATGGGACCTAGCACATGATCCGTTTCCACCGTAATAGCTGCCAATCTGCCTTCGGCCCCCACCAGCAGTTTTTGCACATAGTTCACGCCTTTCAGAAGCAGCGGCAGCACCAGCGCCAGTATCACTACCCCTCCAAACGAAATCACTTGATCCCTCTTCATTGTTTGATTCTAACCTGAACTTGCCCTCTTGACAATCATTAGCACTCTTGGTATAAGAGTGACAACATGGATACTAACTTGTCTCCTCGTCAGACCCAAATTCTCAAGTGTCTGATCGAGGAATACATCAACACCGCCGAAGCCGTGGGCAGTGAGGTTCTGGACCGCAAGTATTCTTTAGGCGTTTCCCCGGCCACTATCAGAAACGAAATGGGAACCCTGACCGACAAAGGCTTGTTAAAACAGCTCCACACCTCCGCTGGCCGGGTACCCACCCCCGCCGCCTTGCGTTTTTACGTAGACCACCTGATGCAGGAGAAAAAGATGTCCGTTACCGAAGAGGTGGCTGCCAAAGAAAAAATCTGGGATGCCCGCTTTGACTTCGACCACCTGATGCGCCACACCACCCTGGCTCTAGCCGATCGCACCAAAAATCTGTCTGTAGCCGTAACCGACGCTGGAGATGTGTATTACGCCGGAACCGCCAACATTCTTTCCACCCCCGAGTTTTATGACATTGACGTTACCCGCACCGTCCTTACTCTTTTAGATCAAGAGACTCGCATCCGCCAACTCTTTTTTGACCGCCAATACGATCCCGCCGAAGCAGTCCACATAGTTTTCGGACAGGACCTGGGGTGGGGAGATTTTTTCGAACCGGTGGGTTTTGCTTTTACGCCTTTTGCGGCAGGCGGTGGCCGCCGGGGCATCTTGGGCCTAATCGGCCCCTGCCGTCTGAATTTCCCCGTCGTTTTGCCTACTCTGCGTTATTTCTCTGATCTTGTCTCCGGCATGACCTCCAGTTGGTAAATATGGCTGCCAAAACTTCTCACAAAACTCTTGAAGAAAACTGGAAGCGGGCCCTGGCCGATTATCACAACTTGGTTAAACGTGTAGACGCCGACAAAAAAGATTTTGTCATCTACGCGACCGCCAATATCTTGACTAAACTTTTACCCACTCTGGATGTATTGGAGTTGGCCGCTACTCATTCCCAAGACCCTGGGGTTCAGATGGCAGTTAAGCAGTTCCAGGATGTATTAGCAGGGGAGGGATTACAAGAAATTACCCCCAAAATGGGGGATGCGTATGATCATACTTTGCACGAATGTCTTGAAACTTTGCCGGGAGAGCCCGATAATACTATTGCAGAAATTATTACCAAAGGTTATAAAATTAATGATTATGTTATTCGCCCAGCCAAAGTAAAGGTTTTTAAACATGAGTAAAATAATTGGCATTGATTTGGGAACAACCAACTCCTGCGTAGCTGTTATGGAGGGCGGCGCACCCAAGGTTATCCCCGCGGCCGATACTGGACGCAACACCACCCCCTCGATTGTAGAGCCGGTCAAAAATCTGGTCGGTGATGTGGCCAAACGCCAGATGATTTTAAATTCCAAAAATACTATTTACTCCATCAAGCGTCTCATGGGCCGCAAGTTCTCTGACCCCGAAGTCAAACGCACCATAGAAATGGTGCCTTACAAGATCGTTTCCGGCAAAGACAATATGGCCTGTGTCGAAGTAGAAGGTAAGACTTACACCCCCCAAGAAATTTCTGCCAAAGTCCTGCAAACCATGAAAGCTCATGCCGAAGCATATCTTGGGGGAACCGTTGACCGGGCAGTTATTACGGTTCCTGCTTATTTTGACGACTCTCAACGTCAGGCTACCAAGCAGGCCGGAGAAATCGCTGGTCTCAAAGTAGAAAGAATCATTAACGAGCCAACCGCGGCCGCCCTGGCCTACGGTCTGGACAAAAAAAGCGCCCACACAGTGGCCGTGTACGACCTGGGCGGAGGCACCTTCGATATCTCCGTCTTGGAATTGGGCGACGGCGTGTTTGAAGTCAAGGCGACCAATGGCGACACGCATTTAGGCGGAGACGATTTTGACCAGGTGATTATGGATTGGATAGTTTCGGAGTTTAAAAAAGATAATGGGCTTGATCTCAAAAAAGACACCCAAGCCCTCCAACGCGTCCGCGACGCCGCCGAAAAAGCCAAAATTGAACTATCTTCTGCCATGGAAACAGAAATTAATCAGCCATACATCACCCAAAACAACGGTCAACCACTGCATTTAAACCTCAAGCTCACCCGGGCTAAGTTAGAAGCTTTGGTCGACCCCCTCATTCAAAAAACTGTTGCTCCGGTTAAAGCTTGTCTCAAAGACGCCAAAATCGACACTTCCAAAATCGACGAAGTAGTGCTGGTTGGCGGTATGACCCGCATGCCGGCCGTCATCGACGTAGTCAAGAAATTCTTCGGCAAAGAGCCCAACAAATCTGTCAATCCCGACGAAGTGGTGGCCGTCGGCGCTGCCATCCAGGGAGGCGTCTTAACCGGAGATGTCAAAGACGTGGTTCTTCTGGACGTCACCCCTCTGACTTTGGGTCTGGAAACTTTGGGATCGGTCATGACCCCGCTGATCGAAAGAAATACCACCATCCCCACTTCCAAATCCCAAATCTTTTCTACCGCCGCCGATTCCCAAACTTCTGTAGAAATTCATGTTCTCCAAGGAGAACGTCCCATGGCCGCAGACAACAAAACTCTTGGCCGTTTCATTCTGGACGGCATTCCTCCCGCCCCCCGGGGTGTTCCCCAAATCGAAGTCACTTTCGATATCGACGCCTCTGGGATTCTCAAGGTTACTGCCCACGACAAAGCCACCGGTAAATCCCAGCACATTAGTATCACCAATTCCACCAATCTGGACGAAAAAGAAGTGGAACGCATGCGCAAGGAAGCCGAAGCCCACGCCGCCGAAGATGCCGAAAAGAAAGCCAAGATCGAGGCCAAAAATCAGGCCGACTCCTTAATCTTTACTGCCGAAAAGACTATTAAAGATGCCGGAGACAAAGCTCCTGCGGAACTTAAAAAAGAAGTCGAAGACAAAGCAGCCGCTCTCAAAGCCGTTCTCGAATCCGGTACCAAAGAGGACCTAGAAGCCAAATCCAAAGACCTCATGGATAGCCTTCAGAAATTAGGTGCTGAAATGTATAAGCAAACCCCTCCCCCCGCAGAAGAAAAACCCGAGGACAAGAAAGAAGAAAAAAAAGCTGAAGAAGGGGAAGTCGTAAATTAGCTTTTCCACCTGGCGAAGATACCGGCGGGAAGAATGCGGCCGGCGGAAGATTCTTTTAACCCCAGTTCTCCACTCTCCACTTCTTTTTCCAGCACCCCGGACAATAAGTTGCCGATGGCTGTGTGGGACAAATCTGCCGTATAGGCGTTGATCAAAAAAAACGTAGGGGTAGGGGAGAGCAGTTGCGCGCACGCTTTTACCAGTTTTGGCAAATGATTTTCTATCTTCCACACCTCGCCCGATGCCCCCCGTCCAAATCTGGGCGGATCCATCATGATGCCGTCATATTTGGTCCCGCGCCGGATTTCCCGGTTCACAAATTTCATCACGTCGTCGCATATCCAGCGGATATTGCTCACTCCGGACAACTTGGCGTTTTCAGCAGCCCAGCTCATGGCCGGCCGGGAAGCGTCTACATGAGTTACGTGTGCTCCCGCCGGTGCCGCAGCCAACGTTGCTCCGCCCGTATACGCAAACAAATTCAAAATTTTTTCTGCACCCGGAATCCAATCCCAATTAACCGCTTGTTCCGGGAATACCCCCGTATGCCCAAACTTGGTTTTCTTTACCCTAAACTTTAATTTTTTGTATCCGATTATCTGTTCTGCCAACTCACCCTTGATTTTCCATACATCCGGATTCCCTTTCTCCCAAATTATTCTCGGCTCCGGCCGGGCCACAATACTCTTTCCCCATCTTTCCAGTTTTTCCCCGTCTCCCGTGTCCACTAGTTCATAATCTTGCCAATCCGAAGGAGTAAAGATCATACCCGGCGTTTCTTGCTGGGTCTGGTTCCATTGTGCGGGATCGGTGTCACGTCGGCAATCAGATTCATTTTTAGCCCCGCCGCCTTCAGAGCTCTTAGCGCCGCATCCCGCCCGGATCCGGGACCCTTCAAATATACTTCTACTTCTTTAATCCCCCCCGTCATGGCTTTTCTGGCAGCCGCCTCCACCGCCATAGTAGCCGCATATGGAGTAGCTCTCCTGGCCCCCTTAAATCCCGCCGCCCCCGCTGACCCCCAGGAAATGGCATTTCCCGCCATATCCGTAATGGTCACCAGCGTATTGTTGAATGTGGCCGTAATGAAAGCTTTGCCGGTCATTTTTTCTCCTCAACTTTTGTTTCCTTAGTAGCTAACACCTCTTTTTTCAGAGCTCCGATAGTTACTCTCTTGCCTCTTTTGGTTCTGGCGTTTGTCCTGGTTCTTTGTCCCCGCACCGGCAGTCCCTTGGCGTGCCTGTGCCCTCGGTAAGACCCGATTTCCTTCAATCTGGCGATATTTTGCTGCACTTCTTTGCGCAAGTCTCCCTCCACTTTTACTTCGTCCACACACTTTTGCAGCCTTGCTAGTTCATCCGCGGTCAGATCCTTTGTCCTTTTGTTTCCGTCTAAGCCCGCTTTAGCCAATACCGCCAGCGCGTTGGTTGGCCCAATGCCGTACACATACCGCAAAGAAAACTCTATTTTTTTGTTCTCGGGGATATCTCGTCCGGCAATTCTAGGCATATTTTATCCTTGGCGTTGTTTGTGTTTCGGATTGGTGCAGATCACAAATAACACACCTTTCCGCTTTACTATTTTGCAGTTTCTGCATCTGGTCTTGATACTGGCTTGAACTTTCACGCTTTTTTATTTTAGTTTAAAAATAATTCTTCCTAATGTTTCATCAGGGCCTGCCATGGCCACTCTCACCTTGTCTCCTGGCAGTAGGCGAATCCAATGAATCCGCATTTTGCCTGCCAAGTGGCACAACACGACCTTTTCCGAGCCGTTTAATTTCACTCGAAAAGAGGTGTTAGGTAGATTCTCTATGACCTCTCCTTCTACCTCGAAAGTTAATGAGTTTGGCATTGATTAACTTGCTGTTAAAACAATAGGACCGTGGGAGGTTATCGCCACGGTCTCCTCAAACAGCCCTGATATTTTACCATCAGCCGTGACTATTGTCCAACCGTCGTCATTCTTGTACACTACCTCGCTGGTTCCGGCGTTATACATAATTTCGATGGCGATCACCATGCCCTCCGTAAGTTTCGGACTATACTCATATTTTCCCAAAGTAAAGCAGGGGATAGCCGGTTCTTCATGCAGCTCTCGGCCTATTCCGTGCCCCGTCAGCGCCCGTACTGCATTGTACCCGGCTTCCTCCACGGTTTTTTGCATGGCTGCGGAAATATCTGCCACCCGCTTACCCATCTGGGCTTGGGCGATCGCCCGTTTTAACCCCAACCGTCCCACCGTAAGAAACTTCTCTGGTCCGCCTACGGTAACCGACGTATCGGTATGGAAACCTTTGTAGTACATGCCCACATCTATCCCCACCTTATCTCCCGATTTGATTTTATAGCCATCTGGTATTCCGTGTACTACTGCATCGTTAATATTTATGCACGTCGCCCACCTGTACCCGGGCACCATCTTAAACGAAGCTTTCCCTCCCGCTTTGGCGATCAATTTATCTGTCAGTCGGTCCAATTCTATGGCCGTCACTCCTGGTTTTGCAGCCCTCATTATCTTGTCTCTAATTTCCGCTAGCCTCCGTCCCCCCTCCGCCATCACCGCGATCTCTTTTTCGGTTTTAAGTGTTAATTTGGTCATTAATATCTTGATGTATAACCTCAATCGGTCTTTCCCCGTCGATTTCTAATAAAACTCCTTCCTGTTTGGCTCTTTCAATCACCGGATTGGTTTGCTGCCAAAAAAGTTCCAACCGTTTTTTAATTGCTTCCGGCGTATCGTCCTCTCTTCCTCTTTTAGTCAGTCGTTTAATAGTTTCTTCCTTCGAAATTTCCAGATCAATTACTCGGTCAATTCTTTGTCCAAACTTCATCAACATATCCTGCAAATGCTCATACTGGGCCACCGACCGGGGGTAGCCATCAAAAATAACCCCCCCATTTTTGTGTTTGGTAATGAAATCCCAAGCGATTAATCTTACCAGTTCGTCTGGTACCAGATTGCCGCTATTTATAGCCGTTTTTACTGCAGCCGCATATTTATTGTCCGAATCGGCGATGCTTCTTAAAATCTTTCCGGCCTCAAAATGCTGCAGGCCGAATTTCTCCACCAGCAACGCCGCTTGTGTGCCCTTTCCCGACCCCTGTGGTCCAAGAATTATGATGTTCACATCAGAAAACTGTCGTAATTTCTAACAGACAATTGGGATTGCAGCGACTTGACCGTTTCCAACACTACCGATACCACAATCAGAATCCCGGTTCCCCCCAAAGACAATGTGGGAATTCTGAAAGCCACCTGCACTATGGCCGGCATGATGGCAATGGCTCCCAAAAATACCGCCCCGGCCAATGTCACCCGGTTCATGATGCCGTTTAAGTAATTCGCCGTGGCTTCTCCGGGCCTGATTCCCGGCACAAACCCCCCGTATTTTTTTATCTCGTCAGAGATTTTTACCGGATTAAACACCACCGCAGTGTAAAAGTAAGTAAACCCGACGACTAAAGCAAAGTAAATCAGGTTATAGGCCCAACCGTTAGGCTGCATAAACGCCAGCACCGATCTGGCTGCCAACGCTACTTGGGGGTTGTTCACGTTCTGCAAAAATTGCCCTACCAAAGAGGGGAGTAACACCAGTGACACCGCAAAGATAATGGGAATTACCCCGGCCTGATTTACTCTTAGCGGCAAATGCGTCGATTGTCCGCCGTACACCTTACCGGCCCGGATGCGTCTGGCGTATTGTACCGGAATATTCCGCGAAGCCTCGTTCATGAATACTACTGCCGCCACCAGTACTAACCCTACAATCCCAAATATCCCTAAATTCCCCAACGACAACGTCTCCAAAGTCACCGCCGTTTGTCCCAGCGTTACCGGCAGTCGGCCCACGATTCCGGCAAAAATAAGCAAAGAAACGCCATTGCCCACCCCATATTCAGATATCAATTCTCCCAACCACACCGAAAGGATTGTCCCCGCCGTCATGGTTACAATCAGAGCTAGAAGTGACCCCAAATTCAATTGTCCGATTACGTTTTGGCCTCGTAGTAGTGAGTACATGCCAAACCCTTGTAGAATCGCAATCGGCACCGTCAGCCACCGGGTGTACTGATTAATCATCTCCCGTCCGTATTCTCCCTCTTTAGATAGCTCTTCGAGTTTAGGAAAAACCATGGTCAGAAGCTGCAGGATAATCGAAGCGTTGATATATGGACCTAGGCCTAGGGCAATTAGCGAAAAGTTAGCCAACGTTCCTCCGGAAAAAATGTCCAATAGTCCCAAAAGCTGCGATCCCGAGAACAAGTTAGCCAATGCCTGCCGATCTATTCCCGCCACCGGGATATGAGCGAGCAACCGATAAATAAGAAGTAAGGCTGCCGTAAACAGCATTTTTTTACGTATCTCCGGCGTCCCCCAAATCTGCCGCAAACTTACTAGCCACTTATCCATTACTCTCAATTTTACCACCCGCTTTTAGTATTTTCTTGGCTGCTCCAGCTGATATTGGTACTTTCACAATCAACGCCTTTTTCACCTCTCCGCCGTCGACGATCTTGAAATCTCCAGTCACTACGGACTTGGCCGGTAGATCGGCAAAATCTCCCACATGCATGATAGCCCTTTTCGTTTTGGCCTTGAACTTTCCTTTACCCCGCAGGAGGGGAATGCGCTTGATTAAAGATTTTTTAGTCTTGGTCCCTTCATATAAAATGGATACTTTTTCTCGGGCTTTTTGTCCTTTAGTGCCCCGGCCCGTGGTGTGGCTGCCCTTGCCGGATCCCATGCCCCGCCCCACTCTTTTTTTGGGCTTAGTCGTAATTTTGGGTAATGTATTCAAATTCATATTTGCTTCAGGCGTTTTAGCGCTTCAAATGCAGCGTACACATTGGACGCCTTGTTATTGGTTCCCAGGATTTTGCTTACTATATCCCGAATCCCCGCCGCCTCCACAACCGCTCTTACCGGTCCCCCGGCAATCACTCCGGTTCCATCCGGAGCCGGCTTCATAATCAACTGGGCTGCGCCCACTTTAATGCGCACTTCATGGGGAATTGTCCGGCCCCTAAGCGGAACTGTGATCAGGTGTTTTTGAGCATACGTGCTGGCTTTGCGCATAGCCGAGCTCACGTCAGCTGCTTTTCCCAGGCCCACACCTACTCGACCTTTTTTGTCTCCCACCACTACCAACACCGAAAAACTCATGCGGTTACCCCCCTTAGTTTTTTTAGACACCCGGTTAACTTGCACCGTTTTCTCGTCAAATTCCTTGGGTTCGGCATTAAATTGTCCAACTCTTACAAACGGTCTCAAAACGCCAACCCTCCTTCCCTGGCGGCCTCCGCCAATGTCTTGATTAGGCCATGATATCGGTACCGTCCGCGGTCAAAAGCAATTTTTTTAACTCCGGCTTTGATTGCCCTCTCGGCCACCAGTTTTCCCACCTCAGCCGCTTTCTTCCCGTAGGCGGCGGCTACAGTTGCTCTTTTGGCATCGTCTACCACTTGAGCATAGATATATTTGTTTGATCTGAAAACGCTTAGTCTCATATTATTTTCCTCCCCCGGCAGCTGCGGGGCCGGTTGCTCCAGCTTTGGCCGCCTTTCCGGCCTTGCGTCTGATAACTTCACCTTCATACTTCAAGCCTTTGGCTTTATATGGATCTGCTGGCCTTAGGAGTCTAATTTTAGCAGCCACTTCTCCTACTTTCACCTTGTCTGCTCCCCGGACAGTGATTTTATTTTCCGCCACTTCAAACGCAATGCCTTCCGGAGCCGGGATTTTCACTCCGTGCGAAAATCCTAAAGACAAATTCAGCTCTGCTCCAGTAGTGCTGGCTCGGTAGCCCGTGCCCGCCAGTTCCAGCGTCTTGCTCCAGCCGTCGCTTACACCCTTAACCATATTGGCAATCAGCGATCTGGATAGACCGTGCAAGTTACTGGCACTAGCCGTTACCGCCGCCTGCTTATCCGCTATTTTCACTTCCACTCCCGCAGGCATCATCCATTCCAGCTGTCCTTTGGGGCCGGCCACGCAAATCCTGTTACTATTTACAGTGACTGTTACTCCTTCGGGAATGACGATGGGTAGTCTGCCTATTCTGGACATATCTTTACCACACCTGGGCGATAATCTCGCCGCCCACATGTAACTTTTTAGCAGTTTTATCGGCCATGATGCCTTTAGGTGTCGACAGGATATTTATGCCTAAGCCTCCCAGTACCCGCGGCAGCTTCTTTACTCCAGAATAAATTCTTACTCCGGGTTTACTCACTCTCCGGATATCGGTCAGAGCCGGAGTTTTTCCTTCGTACTTCAGCTTAATCACCAATTCATCCTTTTGTTTGTCACTTTTTTCTAGCATTTTTTGTTCCACCAGCACCCGCACCACATCCTCTTTCATCCGGCTCCAGGGAAGAGTTATCTCGGGCAATCCCGCCCGGTAGCCGTTCTTAATGCGGGCAATTAAATCTGATAAGGGATCGTTTACCATGATGCTTTTTTTACACCCGGCAGCTCGCCGCGGTGGACCAATTCTCGAAAGCACAGCCGGCATAGGCCGAACATGCGGATATAACCCCGGGGCCTGCCACACTGGCTGCACCGATTGCGGTACTGCGTCGGATGTTTTAAGTAACCCTTCTCTTGTTTGACGATCTTTGAAGTTTTAGCCATTTTTAAATTTAAAGCCCAGAGCTTCCAGTAACTTTTTAGCCGTCTCTGGGGAGCCGGCATTGTTAACAAAAGTAATTTCCAGACCTCTAATTTTGTCGATCTTGGAGTAGTCGATTTCAGGAAAAACAATCTGCTCCGAAAGTCCCAGAGTGTAATTACCCTTTTTATCAAAAGCCGTAGCGGATACCCCATGGAAATCCCGTACCCGGGGCAGAACTACCGTTACTAGCTTAGTCATGAAGTCCTGCATTCTTTTTCCTCGCAGAGTCACCGTCAGCCCTACCGGATCGCCTTCCCGGACTTTAAAGTTGGCGATGGAAGTCTTGGCCCGAGTGACTTTGGGTTTCTGGCCGGAAATTACCGCCAGTTGTTCAGAGGCTTTCTCCAGCGCTCCTTTATCATGTACGGCTTCCTTCAGCCCGATATTTAGGACTATTTTAACTAGTTTTGGTTGAGCCATAATATTCATATTTGTTGATCGCACTTGCGGCAAATTCTAACTTTTTTGTCGCCGACTATCCTATACCCCACTCTGGTAACCTGTTTGCATTTTGGACAAACCATGGCCACATTTCCAATCGGTAAGGGTCGGCTCAACGTCAAGATCTCACCTGGCTGTTTTTCTCCCTGGGCCTTTCGGTGTTTTTTATATTGATTTATTCCGGGAATCAACACTTTATCTTTCCATATTCTTTCCACCACACCTTCACGGCCCCGGTCTTTTCCGGCCGTCACCATTATTTTGTCACCTTTGTGTAATTTCATATGACTTCTGCCGCCAACGAGGCAATTTTGTTAAATCCGGCGTCTTTTACTTCCCGAGCCACCGGTCCAAAAATCCGGCTGCCTCTGGGCTCGTTGGTTTTTGGATCAATGATCACTCCGGCGTTGTCGTCGAACCGGATATAGCTGCCGTCTTTGCGTCGTTTTTCCTTTCGGATTCTCACAATTACTACTTTAACTATCTCCGAATCTTTGACCACTCCGGTTGGGTCAGCACCATCCACCACGGCGGTTGCCACATCTCCTAAGGATCCCCACTTACGTCTTGATCCCCCCATAATCTGGATGACCTTAAGCTTTTTAGCGCCGCTGTTATCCGCAGGTTGTAATATAGTGCGTAGTTGGATCATACAATTTTCCAGGTTTTTGTCCTGGATATGGGCTTAACTTCTGCAATTTTTACCACATCACCAATTTTAACCCCCTGCTCATCATGGGCATGAAACTTCTGGGTTCTTTTTATTCGTTTATGATACATAGGGTGGGTCACAAACCGATCCACCTCCACCACTACCGTTTTGGCCATCTTATTGGATACAACTTTACCGCTTAGTATTTTCATATGTTTTTACAATGGCTAACTGTTTACGCAGTTTTAAAGTCGGTTTTTTCTCGACTCTGGCCCGGGCAATTTGTGCGGCTAATTCACGCACTTTAACCGTCAGTTCTTCCCGGGTCAAAATTTTAACTTGTGATTTATACTTAATCATTTTTAGAAATTATCTTGAATTTAAAAGGCAATTTAGCTGCCGCTCTGACAAAGGCAGTTCTGGCCACTTCTTCGGACACCCCCGCGATTTCAAACACAATTCTTCCTGGAGTCACCACGGCCACATAATCAAAAATATCTCCCTTACCTGACCCCATTCTTGTCCCCAGTGCCTTTTTGGTAATCGGTTTGTCAGGGAAAACCCGGATCCACACTTTCCCGCCTCTTTGGGAATAGTGGGCAATGGCTTTCCGGGCCGCCTCGATTTGTTTGGCCGACAACCATCCCCGGCTTAGGGATTTTAGACCATATTCGCCAAAATTTAGAGCATTGCCCCGGCTGGCCGATCCTCCCATGTGGCCCCGGAATTGCTTCCTGTATTTTTGTTTTTTAGGTTGTAGCATAGTTTGTTTCTCCTCGGTTAATCCATACTTTCACTCCCACGTACCCCGAACGGGTCAAGGCCGGCACTTGGGCGTAGTCCACATCCGCCCGCAGAGTTTGCAAGGGTACCGATCCTTCATGGTACAGCTCCCGTCGGGAAATTTCTGCTCCATTGATTCTGCCCGCAATCAACACTTTTATTCCTTTGGCTCCGGCCTGCATCGACCTTTCGATTGATTTTTTAGCTACCCGCCTGGCCGGCAACCGGCGCTCGATTTGCTCGGCAATTTTAGTCGCTACCAGATACGCATTCAAGTCCGGCATTTTTACCTCTTCAATCTGCGGCTGATCTACCTTCAGGTCCACCGGCCCCAGTGTTTTAGAAATAAATTTCTTCAGATCATCAATGCCAGCCCCACCTCGCCCAATCACTACTCCGGGCCGGGTAACAAAGATGGTCACTTTCAGGCTCTTTATGGATCTTTCGATGTTCACCCTGGTTACGCCGGCGACCCGCAGTTTCTCCATGAGCGCTTTTCTCAATTTAACGTCAATGGCTAAATATTCCCGATACTTCTTGGGGCTGGTAGTAAACCACCTCGATTTCCAGGTCGCAGTGGGGGACAGGGGTAACCGGTAGCCTATCGGATTAACCTTATTTCCCATGTGTTTTTTCTGCCTCCTCCAGCTCCAAACTAATATGTGCAAATTTACGTCGCTTGATACCCCTATCAAATCTGGCTCCGTGAGACCTGTCCATCCGTTTTGGTCCTCGTGGGCCATCGTTAATCTGTAAAGATTTGATCTTTAAGCCCTCGGGAGACAGTTTAAAGTTGTTTTTGGCATTACCCATCGCTTGTTCAAATACGGCCAGCAGCGTCCCCGCCGCTCTCTTTGGTAGCATTTTTAGCTGATCAATCGCCGTTTTCGGTGACAGCTTGCGCACTGCGTTAGCTACCAGCCGCAACTTGCGCGGACTGCCCATCACAAAACTGGCGCGGGCAATAATTGTCATGTTTTCTCCATCGTGCGTTTAACTATCGCTCCATGACCACGGAATACTCGGGTGGGAGAAAATTCTCCCAAGCGGTGTCCTACCATCGACTCATTTACAAACACGTCCATAAATTTATTGCCGTTGTGTACCTGGAAAGTCGTCCCCACAAACTCCGGCGGGATCATGCTCGCCCTGGCCCAGGTTTTAATGGGATTTGTTTTCTTGGCCACTTTGGCCATCAATTTTTGATCAATATATGGTGTTCTCATTTGCGGCGTTGCACAATCATTTTGTGCGAATATTTAGATTTATTTCTCGTCCTATTCCCTCTGGCAGATTTACCCCACGGGGTTTTAGGGTGCATGCCCTCCCCAGACCGTCCTTCCCCGCCGCCGTGGCTGTGAGACCGGGGGTTTTGGGCAGTTCCGCGGACGGTCGGTCTGACGCCCATATGTCTTTTTCTGCCGGCTTTCCCCAGGGGCGTATTTTTCCATTCCGACCGGCCCACTTGTCCGATAGTGGCATAAGCGTTTATTCCAATCCGCCGGATTTCCCCTGACGGCAATTTTACCAGGGCAAATCGGTCTTCGAAACCGGTAACTACTGCCGCAGCTCCTGCGCCTCTCACCAATTTGGCTCCTTGTCCGGGCATTAGTTCCAGACAGTGAATTGGCGTGCCTACAGGAATGGCTTTCAACGGCAAAGCGTTACCTGCCGTCAATGGAGCCGCTTCTCCACTCACAATTTTTTGGCCCACTTCCAAAGTCTCGGGGGCCAGAATGTATCGTCTTTCACCGTCTGTGTACTGCACCAGCGCCAGGTTTGCCGTCCGGTTAGGGTCATATTCCAGGGCTGCCACTCGGGCCAGTACGTCCCGTTTGTCTCTTTTCCAATCAATCTCCCGGTAGCGTCTTTTTTCGCGTTTTCCCTGGTGCCGTACGGTTACCACACCTGTGGCATTGCGGCCGGAGTTTTTGGGTAATGTCCAGGTTAATCTTTTTTCCATAGGTCTATACTCTGTTTGGAATTAATTTGTACAACGGCCTTTTTCCAGTCGTTAGCTCTGGTTTCCGCTCCCATTCTTCGGCTGCGGCGGGATTTGCCAGGCATAACTAAAGTTTGCACTTTGATTACATTCACCCCAAACATGTTTTCCACCAGCCTTTTAATTTCTGGTTTGGTCGAAGCGAGAGTTACCGCAAAAGTGTATCTTTTGTCTTTTGCCTCCCGCATGGTTTTTTCGGTAATAACCGCTTTAAGCAGCATAGGTTTTTTTCAATTCTGCTAACGTTTCTTTAGTCAGTATCAACCGTTTGTTGGCCAGTACGTCATACGCCGACAAACTGTTTACACTTGTCAATCGGATTGCCCGCAAGTTTCTGATTGCCTGCTTGAATTTATCCTGATTGTTTGCCGCTACCACCAGACCCCGCTCTCCCATTAGCCAACCCACTTGTTTGGTTTTTCCGCTGGCTTTCTCGGAGCCCGTCACCACCATCACTTGTTTGGCTTCTGCCTTGGCAGACAGCGCTCCCAAAAGAGCCAGCCTGCGCATCTTTACCGGTAGGCTCATTTTGTAATTTTGCTCTCCGCTAGGTCCGTGGGCCACCCCTCCGCCCACAAATATCGGCGCGGCATAGCTACCGTGCCTGGCCCGGCCTGTGCCTTTTTGCTTGTACATCTTAGCGGTAGTTTTGGCCACTTCGCCTCTGGTTTTGGTTTTGGCGGGGGATTTTCTCTGATTAGCCAGCCATACCCGCGCAACTTGTGCCAGAAGTTGCGGCTTCACTTTAACCTCAAACACGTCTTTGGGTAAGCCAGTGGCTTCCGCCTTTTCTCCCTTTAGATTGTAAGTTGCCGCTGAAATCATACTTTAGTCACGGTAACCAGCGATCCTCGGTGTCCCGGAGCCGCTCCAATAATTGCCATTTCTTTCTCGTTAATCTCCAAAATTTTTAGGCCTCTTGTGGTAACTTTTTCTCCCCCCATCCGTCCTGCCATTCTCTTGCCCCGGTACACTCTTCCCGGAGTGGTGGTCTGCCCGATGGACCCGGGGGCTCTTTCTCGATCGGATTGGCCATGAGTTCTGGGTCCGCCTGCAAACCCATGCCGTTTCACGACCCCCGCAAAACCTTTGCCTTTAGATACTCCAGTTACCCGCACTACGTCTCCAACTAAAAAGTCCGCTTCTTGTGCGTTGCGGACTTCTTTCAGTATACTTTTGAATTTTGACATTTGAATTTTGACTTGTCTAGCCTCGTATCCATGTTTTTCCTTGGTACGGGATCCGGACTCACTGGTGGGTAAGATGGAAAGCACCGTCACCCCCACCTGTTTCCCCTCGGGGGTGTACTTCATGGTCATGCCGACTTTTTTTGCAAAGATGGTATTCAACATATGTGCACAAAAAAAGTGCCGGAAGGCACTTGTTTTCTGTTGCCGTCCGCACTTACGTTAACCGCAGTATGCGTCCTGTAATCTCACAGTGAAGAGGATTATACCAGCTAATGTTATAATAATCAAAGCATGACTCCTAAACTCAAAAAGTTGATTAAGGTTGATCCTAAAGTGCGGTTTGGCAGACCGGTAATTGCCGGTACCAGAATACCGGTAGAGCTGAT
>LCOA01000005.1 GCA_001002405.1 Candidatus Amesbacteria bacterium GW2011_GWA1_47_20 | reverse complement strand
CAAATCTTTTTACCCTCGTCGACCAGAACCATATCCAATTGAAGCTTGGTATGGGCGACTACTTCTTCGATACGGGTGGGGGTAATGCGACCATCTTTGATAAGGATTTCTAACGAGCGGCGAGCAATCTCCCGGCGCAAAGAGTCAAACGATGACAAACGTAAAGAGTTGCCTTCTTCTAATTCAATCTCCACACCAGTGGCTTTTTCGAAAGCGGCAATGTTGCGGCCGCCTTGGCCAATGATGCTGCCTTTGACCGAATCCGAAGACAAGGTGATGGTGGAAACCGTGTACTCGGCTACGTAATCGGTGGCACCATGCAGCATAGCGTCGATAACAATATCCTGCGCTAACTCCGAAGCTTTGAGCTTAAATTCCTGTTCGGCCTGCTCCAAACGCTTGGCCAAATCCTGTGTTACGTCCATAAAATGAAAGTTTAATAGTTAACATTGAGGTCATTATACCTCTTTTTGAGAACGGTCTCAATGGTGTCCCAATTGAACCCTCGTGACGCCAAGAAACGCATGGCTTGTTTGTAAGTTAGGCCTGACTTCTTTGACAGCGCCAATTTCGCTGAAGCGAGATCGTCTGACTCCACTACAGTTTTTACGCCTTTACGTTTGAGCTCGAATTCTAGAAGTTTCTTGGACATGGGGCGAGCCCGAAGTCGTGAGGTGGTATACCAGTCCACAAAGGCCTCGTCATCAATAAATTTAAGGTCTTTAAGTTTGGCTATGGCCGCGTTGACGTCTGCTTCCGGCCAATGACGGGAAAGATGCTCGAAAACTTCTTTTTGGGAGTAGGGGCGACGGGACAGGAGCCGCAACCCGGAGTTGAGAGCAGACTTATTCTTCTTCGATTTCACCCATTTGCTTGGGAAGAGCTTTTTTGGATTCCTTAGCGGCTTTCCAAATAGCGTCTTCGATTTGTTTAGCGACTTTTGGGTTTTCATTGAGATAAATTCTGACGGCTTCACGGCCTTGGCCTAGAATTGTGTCTCCATAATAGATGAAGGCGCCTTTTTTAACTAGTATGCCCAGTTCCAGTCCCACGTCGATCAGACCACCGGATTTGGAAATGCCGCCTTCATTTAAAATATCGAATTCAGCTACAGAGAAAGGAGAAGCGACTTTATTTTTGACGATTCTGGCCCGGTGACGGGAACCGATAACTTTGTCCCCATCTTTGAGAGTCTCGATCTTTCGCGTATCCACGCGAACCGACGAGTAAAATTTGAGGGCCATGCCGCCAGTGGTAGTTTCGGGGTTACCGAACATGACGCCGATTTTCATACGCAGCTGGTTAATGAAGATGACTACGGTGTGGGACTTGGAAATGGCGCCGGTAATTTTGCGCAGAGCTTGAGACATAAGCCGGGCTTGAACGCCCATCATGGCGTCACCCATTTCCCCTTCTATTTCGGCGCGGGGAACCAGGGCGGCCACGGAATCGATGACGATGACGTCAAAAGCGCCGGAGCGGATTAGAGTCTCTACTATCTCCAGGGCTTGTTCACCGGTGTCCGGCTGAGAGATATATAGATCATTGAGTTTGACTCCAATGGCTTCAGCCCGGGCCGGATCGAGAGCGTGCTCGGCGTCGATGAAGGCGGCCTGGCCGCCCAATTTTTGGGCTTCGGCAATGCAGTGCAGGGCAATGGTGGTTTTTCCCGATGCCTCGGGACCATAAATTTCGGTGACCCGGCTACGGGGGAACCCGCCCACACCCAGAGCCAGATCGAGAGCAATGGAACCGGTGGGAACTACGTCCACGGTCATTTTGTCGGTCTTGTCTCCCAGTTTCATAATCGATCCCTTACCGAACTGTTTCTCAATTTGTTCCATGGCGATTTTGATCGCCTGCATTCTTTGATCTGTAGCCATTCCAGCCCCAAATATACCCTGTAGAAATTAAAATGCAAGAGCTAAGTTGTATCACCCCCTTCCCCCTCTTAATCTAAGAGGGGGTTACAATATTCTTATGAAAACCTTATTTCACCTACAAATCTCTGAAATGAAAAATAGGCGCAAGGAGTTACGTAACAGCGCAACGTTTGAAGAAAAGTTGTTGTGGAAATATTTACAAAACAAAAAATTAGGGTTTAAATTCATTCGCCAATATAGTATTGAAGGTTACGTTGTGGATTTTTATTGTCCTGCCAAAAGACTGGCTATCGAGCTAGATGGCAACGTTCACTTTAACGCTTCGCAGCAAAAGTATGATAAATATCGAACAAGATATCTGGAAGCTTTTAACATAACAGTTGTAAGATTTCACAACTTGGGAATAACTAAAAATATTGGTAAAATTCTTGAACGAATTACTTTCTCCCTCTTAGATTAAGAGGGAGAATCGAAGAGGATGATACCGTTATTTTGACTTGGCAGGTTTACCTGCTGGTAAGTACCAGAGCCAGCCGAGGGAGTAAAGAAGGAGCAGGGCGAGCTGGATGATGCTAGAAATTTGGGAGTTGGGCGAAAGGACAGAGACTGTACCAACGAGAGTCGGCAGAACCGAAGCGTAGAGAACGAGCTTGAGGGAATCGGCCAGACTGATAGTGCGTTTGATAACTCGGGAGGCGAGCCAAACCAGAAGAGCAAAAATGGTCATACCTCCAAGTTTCCAAAGCCAGGTAAAACCGGTGATGAAAATAGCAAACAGCAGGATGGCGCTAGCGCCGAGACCAAGAATGAGAAGTTGATTATTTTTGACCCAATTTAAAACTATATCTTTTGTGAAGGTCCCGTCGGGAAAATCTTTGAGAGGGTAAATGCGGATGTCAGCGGAATCTTTCTTGGCCACGACTTTGTCCGCGAGAATCAGGACGCCCGCGGGGTATTTATCCAGATCTTCCAGTTTGCCTGTGGTGTCTAGAATGAAAATAAATTTGTCATCGCCGGCGGTAAATGGTTGCTTGACAGTGGTTGAAGCTATGCCTGAAGTGATAGTGAGATCAACGTCGGGAATTTGGTCACCTAATATTTTGGGCAATTGGGGAGCGTAATAAGTAAGAGCGGCAATAGCTAGAATAACACCGATGGCGATAATCAGAAGTAAATATTTGGTCCAATACCACAGTGCCTGACCGACCGATTTCTGGAGAATAATCTGGCCATACTTGAGGTCTTGCAAGCTGGCTAGGGTTTCTTTGAACGTAGCAATCACAGGTTTCATTGTAGCAGAAAGCCCAGCTTGGAATCCAGTTGGTTTTTAGGGAAAATATCTGTAGGAAGAATTTCAACTATTTTTATTTTAAGTCTTTTGGTTAACTCCTTTTTTTCTTCATATAGTTCATCGTAACGTTTAAGCTGACCCCGCAGTCCCGGAAATCCGATCCAATGCTTGTCTTCGACTAAAAAGTCGGTTTTGAATTTAGTCTGGCCGGGATAACATACACCATGTTCATGAGAAAGATGATGCACTGTTAACCAATTGTCGATTATTTTCTCTGATAAAGAATCGCAAATATGGCCATCTCGGGCAAGATATTTGTGAGTAAATCTCTCTAAGTTGGGGATAAATCCAGCTTCTTGAATAGCCTTGTTCCAGCTGCCAAAAATCCGACGATACGCTTGCCAATTGGAATAGAATTCTTTTTTAATGGGGATTCTTTTGTGTAGTTTATGGAACCTCTTAATTTTGTTTAATAAATCTTCTCTCGAATATTTAGGTTGTGTCTTAGGAACACATATGAGTGAGCAATACTTTCTGTGTTCAAAGAATTTTTTCTGGCAGTTAGGACAAATCCTAACTTTTCTTGGTCTTGAAAGATTGGTCATGGAAGCTGCACAACGATGAGAACAATAGTTGTGATGAGAAATCTGGCCAATTGGTCTCTCAAACATTTTTTGGCATTTAGGATTTTCGCAAACCACAGTTTTCCTTCGCAGCCTACTTGTGACTAAACATTTCTGGGAGCAAAAAGACTTGTGGCCCAGAATCTGATTCTGAAGGTAATGGTATATATTCTTTTTGTATTCCTTTTTACACCAACCACATTTGACGGTGACCCAATGCATATTCTCTTAATCCAATAAGCTTTATCTGTCCTAATTGTAATCCGAATTTAATCCGAAGTCAAGATGCTAAATTTATATTTGTCTGATAAAATTGAGGTCAACGGGGATTAGTTTAACGGTAGAATTGGCCGATGGGGTCGGTCAGGCGACAGTTCAATTCTGTCATCCCCGACTTATGAAAATTGATGAGTATAGGAATTTTTTGGATTCGTGGTTTTTGGAGATTGAGAAGATGGGAATGGGGATATTCGAGATTTTTAAGCCATTAAAATATAAAGACTATCTTATTTCCGCTGTTGAATTGATAGAGCCAAAAACCGGAGAGTCGCGAAAGTCGGGGTATGAACACGCTGAATTTACGATTGATTTCCCTTTTGAAGACTTGGTCAAAAATATCCTGATCTCCCATGGGATATCAACAATGTCAATCGCCCAGATTTTCCCAGATTGAAAATCGTTTTGGGTAATGGGACGGAATTAAAATTCAACCACTTACCTATTTTGGGTTCATAAAAGTGGCAAGGCATCACACCGGGTGTGTGATGTTTAGCGATTGAGGATTGGAACTATTCTTTGCGAAGCATTTCGAGGGCGGGCAGTTTTTTCCCCGCCAAAAACTCAAGCGTTGCTCCCCCCGCTAAACTTAAATGTGTGATTTTTCCTATATCGCAATACTTTTTAGCGGCCTCTATAGTATCTCCCCCGGCAATGACTGTGAGGCCGGAAACTTGCTCTACGGCCCTGGCAATACTTCCGGATCCGGCCGCAAATCTGTCATCTTCAAATACCCCCATTGGCCCATTCCAAAATACCGTTTTAGACTGTTTAATAGTCTTAGAAAAGGCGTCTGAAGTAAGCGGTCCAATATCCAACGCAGCCCAACCAGCGGGAACCGTCACAGAAATTTCGGCTCTGTGGGGGTTATCTAAATCGTCACCCACTACCAAATCGACAGGCACCCGCACTTTATCCCCCCGCGCAAGAATTTTAGAGGCGTATTCAACCCAATCTTTCTTTTCTTTTCTAACCAAGTCAACAAAAACGTCTTCCACAAATGAGCTGCCTACGTCTATTCCCTTGGCCTTCATGAATACATTGGCCACTCCTCCACCCACCAAAATGGCGTCAGCTACATCATAAAGATTATTGATAGCGTCGATCTTGTCAGAAATTTTTTCGCCGCCAATAATTATCGTAAATGGTTTTTGAGGAGCACTCGTTAATCTGGAAAGAGCCGCAACTTCGCTTTCCAAATAAAATCCGGCACAGTTAGGTAAGTGCCGAAGTATACCTGTGGTGGAGGCATGCGCTCGATGGGCTTGGGGAAAACCATCAAATACCACCAGGTCACAACCGTAAGTCAATTCCTTAGCAAATTTATCATCATCTATCATCTCTTCAGGGTGAAACCTGACATTTTCCAGCATCACCACTTCGCCAGCTTTCAAGTCAGAAATAGCTTTCCTTACCTCGTCACCAATACAATCATCCATTTTTCTAACGGGTTTTCCCAACAAAGCCGATAACGATTTAGCATGAGGCGAGGTTCGAAGCGACTCAACGATCTTTCCGTCAGGCCTTTTTACATACGTCAAAACAACAATTTTGCACTCATTATTTATAAGATACTCTAACGTTTTCAAACTGGCTCTAATTCTCGAGTCATCCTTGACCACATAATCGCCGCCGGCTATCTGTTTAACCCCAATATCGTAAGCTGACCGGTATAGAACTGTTTTTTGATATATATCTGTCTCTTCTAGAGTTCTTAATTTCATAAGTTACAAGGCTCGGGCCACCAATCTAATTAGGTCGTAAAATCTGGTCGTATACCCCCACTCATTGTCATACCAGGCAAAAACTTTGACCAAATTGTCATCTAAGACATTCGTTGACAAGCTATCCACTACCGCCGACCTCGTCTCGCCTTTATAGTCAATCGAAACCAGAGGTTCGAAAGATATTCCCAAAATTCCTTTAAGCTCATCCTGGGAAGCTTTTTCAAAAGCCTGGTTAACTAGCTCTGGTGTAACTTTCTCTTTAAGCTGGGCTACCAGGTCAATCATTGACACGGTCGAAAAGGGGACCCGAATCGCGGTGGCACTGATTTTCCCTTGCAAATCCGGAAAAATAAGACCTATGGCCTTATCTGATCCTGTTGACGTGGGAATGAAAGAGTCTAGAAGACTTCTGCCTTTCCTTAAATCTTTATCGCTCGACCCATCAACTACGTTTTGAGAGCGGGTCACCGCATGAATTGTGGTCATGTGGGCACACTTAATACCGAATTTTTCATGCAAAACTTTAACCACCACAGCTAAACAGTTGGTGGTGCACGAGGCATTTGAAATTATGTGCTGCTTGTCTCCGGCGTACTTATCGTGATTAATCCCCATCACAATACAAGCGTCCTCACCTTTTCCGGGAGCGGATATGACTACCTTTCTGGCTCCGCTTCCCAGTTGTTTTTCACATGCCGCTCTATCTCTAAACTTGCCCGTACATTCTGCCACGATATCTACTCCCAATTCCTTAAAGTTAATTTCGCCGGGATTTTTATTAACAAAAACCTTTATCTTTTTGGTATCAACTTTTAAATAATCTTCTCCGAAGGAAATGTCTCTGGGCAATTTTCCATAAGTCGAATCATACTTTAATAGATACGCCAGGTTTTCCGCTGACGAACGACTGTTAATCGCCACCAAATCGAGTTCGGGGTCATCAAGCAGTATCCTATGCAAAATTCTGCCTATCCTTCCGTAGCCATTAATGAATAAATTAGCACGCTTCATAATTAAACCGAGATATTAATCTGACAGGTCAGAAACATTTTCTATCTTAGATTCTCCGAGTCCGAAGTCTGAAGGCCTCTTATGTAAGCGCAATGGTTTTATATGCTTTTCGACCAATTTGTCGGAGTTGACGACATTTAAAGCCTTAAATAAGAATTCAAACTTTCTACTTAGAGAATCACGAATTTCCTTTTTGTCATCTTCATTAATTTCCCAACACTCTCTTTTAAATTTCCCCCAGGCTTTTTTTCTCACGCTGTAATGAAACTGCTCATCAGTTTGGCCCTCCCCCCGTTCTTTTTGCCGCTCCTTATCCAGCCAGGCATACATGCCGGCTTTTAGATCTTTGGGAAATCTAGGGTGGTCCAATATCATATTTTGAAACTCGGTCGCCAAATGGATTTCCAACACGCCGTTTTGGGTAAATTGGCCAAATAAACTTTCCGGTAATGTTGAAGCCCCGTGTTGGACAACACCACCGATCTTATAATCTTTCCTTGCCGACAATCCAATTTCGGATAAAACCGAAAAGTCGATATTTACCTTAGCCAAAGTCCCATCCGGCAACACTACCCCGCCGTGGCTAGTCCCGGTCTGGACAGCAATTTTACTGACCCCTAAAACATCACTGCCCACACTCTTATTAAATCCTTCTATAAAGGCCTTAAAATCAGCCAAGGTGCTATTCTTTCCACCGATATGGCCAATTTCCCCGCCAATTGACACCGCATGGCCTTTTGGTTCCCAAGTTCTAATAAATTGTGCTAGCTCAACAGAATACTTGATATTTGCTAGTTGTTGTTCCCTTTCGGTTCTTTTACTTAAATCGACCAAAGTAGACATATCGATGTCAATATTGTAGATACCTGATTCAATAGAGGATTTTATAAGTTTTTTAACCTCTTCTATGTCTCCTTCTTTTGGCATACCTGGAACTTCGGATTTTACCTGGTAATGGTCACCTTGAATAAAAACGGGCCCACTCCATTTTTCCTTTATTGCCGCCGCCAGAACTACTATGGAAAACTCTTCGGGTGTCTGATCGGTATAGCCTATTTCGCTTCTGGCAAGTTCACAAATTATGGCCCGAGCGTTTAGTCTTCCTGCCGTTGCAAAAATCGATCGCGCCATATCATAGGCCATACCTCTTAAATTCATTGCCGGTATAGTAAAATCAAGAGTGGTCTCTCCCCGGCCTCTGGCCATATATAAATCATTGATTGAAGACGGTTTTACACTTAGGTTTTGAGCCGCTTCCCATATGATCCACCTAGCCCGCTTCTTGTCTCCCTCTGGACCAAATACCGCCTCCCAAACCAGTTCATCTATCATTTCCGAAGCGTTATTAATGTCAATTACACCGGTAGACATACTACAGCGTATACTTTATAACACGTTTGTCAAATGTATGGATAGTGTCAATAAATCTGACTTTTTCCGTCTCGGTCGACAGCAGCATGCTGTTTGTCCTGGCCCCTCCGCCAAAAAACCTGACTCCTTCAAGTAAATCTCCGCCCGTCACTCCGGTTGCGCAAAACAATATTTTTCTCCCGCTGGCCAATTCGTCTTGATTATAAATTTTGTCAATCTTTCCCCCCATTTTTTTAAGTCGGGCAACTTCGTTATCGCTTTTCGGCCAAAATCTAGCCTGAATTTCTCCGCCAATACACCGCAACCCGGCCGCGGTTATTACTCCCTCCGGAGCCGCCCCTATTCCCATAACCACATGCACCCCCGTTCCCCGTATCGCCACCGCAACTCCGGGAAGCAGGTCGCCATCAGCCACCAGTTTTACTCGGGCTCCGGCTTTTCTAATTTCCAAAACCTGACGTTCGTTTCTTTCCCGTTCCAGCACCACTACAACCAAATCTCTTATTTCCCGGTTTAAAGCTTGAGCAACCGCCTTCAAGTTTTCCTTCACCGGGGCATCCAGACTAACTTTGCCCATCGACTCCGGGCCAACTATCAATTTTTCCATATACATATCTGGCGCATGAAATAAACCACCCTTCTCAGACGCAGCCAAAACCGAAATTGCTCGAGACCCCAAAGAAGCCGTCGCGTTGGTGTTTTCCAAAGGATCAACGGCGATGTCTATTTCAACTCCGCTCCCGGTTCCTAACTTCTCACCAATGTAAAGCATGGGCGCCTTGTCACGTTCCCCCTCGCCAATTACCACCAGACCCCGAAATTCTATGCTATTTAAATGCTCTCGCATTGCCAAAACCGCCTCTTGATCCGCTCTGTGTTTATCTCCAAATCCAGCAGCCCGGGCTGCCGCAAGCGCCCCCGCTTCAGTCGCATGAAGAAGACTTAAACCGACGACATTCTCCATAACGGTTAAAGACCATTATAATCCATTTTAGCGCTTGGGGGATTGGCGTTTACGGCGAGCCTTGCCACCCATGCCGATCATGCGGCGCTGGCGCTTTCGGGGATCACGGGTCAAAAGACCGGCTGCCCGAAGGGGGCTTTTAAGTTTTTCAGAAGCTAGAACTAATGCCCGGGACAGACCTAGGACTACGGCGTTTAATTGGCCGGAAGATCCGCCTCCGGAAACTCTGATGGAAGCGGTATACTTGGTAACGCCGGCGGCGGCGAAGGGCTGAGAATATCGGGCTTTGGCGACTAGACCGGGAAAGTATTGAGAAATCGGTTTGCCGTTAACGGTCATTTCGGTGCTGCCGGAAAGCAGGCGCACGGAAGCGGCCGACGTGCGGCGGCGGCCCAGAGCGGAGGCTAATATTTTAT
This sequence comes from Candidatus Amesbacteria bacterium GW2011_GWA1_47_20, assembly GCA_001002405.1. Classification (GTDB taxonomy): domain Bacteria; phylum Patescibacteriota; class Microgenomatia; order CAZETR01; family Amesbacteraceae; genus GWC2-45-19. Next base: position 27,042 of record LCOA01000005.1, on the reverse strand, counting down.
GTGAAGTGCTGGCCATGGGGATGAGTGGCGTCGGAGTAAACATGTAACCGTAATAATCTAGGATCGTGGAGTTTGTTCTTGGGCAGCATACCGGAAACTGCGTGACGGATGGCTTCCTGGGGACCCAGCTTGGAATATGGGGTCACTTTCAACCCTCCGGGGTACCCGGAATGGCGGTAGTAAACTTTGGATTGGGCTTTGTTGCCGGACAGCACAACCTTGGCGGCGTTGATAACGACCACGTTGTCTCCCATGTCCAAATGAGCTGCAAAGACAGGCTTGTGTTTGCCGGAAAGCCAGATGGCAATTTGAGTAGCCAGCCTGCCCAAAGCTTGGCCCGAAGCGTCGACCAGGTGCCACTTGCGATCAATCTCCGAAACTGTGGGGGTGTAGGTTTTCATTTGACAAACTCCATGCGTACCAGAGGGGCATTGTCACCTGATCTGCGACCGGTTTTTATAAGCCGGGTGTAGCCGCCGGGGCGGGATTTAAAACGCGGGGCAATGTCGTGCACCAATTTGTGCACCAGGTCTTTATCGGCCACGGTCTTTTCAACCTGACGAGTGCTGGCCAGTGTTCCCTTGCGGGCGTGCGTGACCAGGCTATCGACCAGCCCCCGCACGGCCTTGGCTTTGGCCTCGGTGGTCTCGATAGCTTCGGAGCGGATGAGTGCTCCCACTAGACCTTTGAGCAGGGCTTGGCGCTGATTAGTGTCCCGGGATAACATGGTTTATAGAGAAAACTCGAAGCCGCGATCACGGAGAGCGAGTTCGATAATTTTGACTGATTTGGCCCCAAGATTTTTAACTTTGGAGAGCTCTGATTTGGGGGTGGAGATAAGGGAAGAAATGGTTTCAAACCCGGCTTTTTGCAAAGCGTTGGCAATACGAGTAGGGAGATCTAGCTCTTCTACAGAAACCGTTGACCCGGGAACTGTGGATTGAACAGATTGAGAAGAAACGGATGGAGCGGATTGAGGAGTAACCACTGCAGAGAAGAAATCAACTAAGGTTTGGGAGGCGGTTTTTAGAGCGGACTCAGGAGCAATAGTGCCGTCGGTGGTAACTTCCAAAATCAGGCGGTCGAAATTGGTAACCCGGCCAACGCGGGTGGCCTCCACGCTGTAATTGACCAGGGTTACGGGAGAGAAGGTGGCATCGACAGGAATTACGCCGATGGTGGTAGTCTGGCGCTCTTCGGCGGGAGAGTAACCTAATCCCGCCTCGACGACGGCAGTGATATCCAATTTGGTGTTTTTATCCGCTAAATGGGCCAAAACTAAATCCGGATTGGCGAGAGTGACGGTGGCCGGAAGCTTAAAATCCTTGGCCTTGACCTCGCTCGGACCTTTGGCTTCCAGAGTAATTTGCGCGGGTTCGGCACCAACGTAAGACAGACGGACTTGTTTGAGGTTGAGAATGAGCTGAACTACATCCTCGCGCACACCAACGATTGTGGTGAATTGATGGCGGACGCCACCAAACTTAACGGAAGTGATAGCAGCGCCAGGAATAGAGGAATAGAGCACACGGCGGAGAGCGTTACCCAGAGTGTGGCCGTAGCCTTGGGGTAAAGGCTCGATTGTGAACTTGTGACCGGATTGGGCAATGGTAAATTGAGGAGTTTGCATGGTACAAAAAAGGCGTAATTAGCGCGAATAATATTCTACTATAAGTTGGTCATTTATGCTAGTGTCAATGTCCGCCCGTTCGGGCAGACGCTCCACTTTGCCGACGAGGGCTTTACGGGAGAGCCAGGAAGGCGGAACAGCTTCCGCCTCGGGAGCGGGAAGTTTAATTTTGGGGCCAAAAGTGATAATGTCTCCAGGCCGGACTTGATACGAAGGAATGTTCACAGGACGGGAATTGACTAAAACGTGATAATGGCCGACTAGCTGGCGGGCCATGGCCCGGGTGGGCACAAATCCCAGACGGTAAACCGTGTTGTCCAGACGACTTTCCAGAAGAGACAAGAGAGTGGCTCCGGTATTACCGGGGTTTCTAGATGCGGTTTCGTAGTAGCGGTGGAATTGCTTTTCCAAAAGGCCGTACAGACGCTTGGCCTTTTGTTTTTCCCGCAGCTGGGCCCCATAATCCGAAACCCGACGGATGCCTTTGGGTCCGTGCTGGCCGGGCGGAACCTGGGCCCGGCGGAGTTTATTACCCCGGCCGAACAAATCCAGGCCTTCTCTACGGCTTAATCTGTTTTTGGGTCCAGTATATCTGGCCATGTTACCACCTAAAATGGGCGAAGGCTTTGTTGGCTTCGGCCATTCTATGCATATCTAACTTTTTCTTGTAAGCGGCGCCCGCACTGGCGAGGATATCGGTAATTTCGGCAGCTAATTTTTCGGCAAAAGTATGATACTGGCTACTGGCCCGATCCCGGGCAGCAGCTACTAACCAGCGGAGAGCCAGTGAATCCTTACGCGGACCACGAACGGGCGATGGAACTTGATAGGCGGCTCCGCCGATACGCCGGGCGCGGACTTCCATCTGGGGGCGCAAGTTTTCCATAGCAGACAAAAAGGCGGCTAAAGGATCGGCTTGACCTTGGGCTTTGAGGAGAGCAAAAGCGGCGTAAACCTGCTTGGCGGCCACGGTTTTTTTACCGTCGTGCATTAAATTATTGATGAGTTGGGTGACCAGAGGATGGGGATAAATCGGGTCGATGGTCTTTGGTCTTGAGCTTGCGGGGCGTGATCTCATATGAGTTAGCTGGCGGCTGCAGTTTGCGGACCGGAGGTAGCCTTGGTGCCATAACGGGACCGGCCCTGGCGGCGATTGTCCACACCGGAAGCGTCAAACTTACCGCGAACGATGTGGTATTTAACTCCAGGAAGGTCCTTGACTCGGCCGCCCCGGACCAAGACGATGCCGTGCTCGGCCAGGTTATGACCGATGCCGCCGATATACGCCGTGACTTCGGTTTTGTTGGACAGGCGGATCCGGGCCACTTTGCGCAAAGCGGAATTGGGTTTTCTGGGAGTCATGGTCTTAACCAAAGTAACCACTCCCCTTTTGAAAGGATTTACTGTTTGCACAAATTTCCGGTCTATGGTATTGAAAGAACGCCGCAAGGCAGTAGCAGTAATCTTTTTTGTTTTTTTGGCCCGGCCTTTTCTAATAAGTTGGTTGATAGTCGGCATATCCTGTAATTATACTATGGCCGCTCTTTCAGGGCTGGTGGGGATGAGACGGCCGATAATAACGTTTTCTTTTAGCCCTAAGAGAGGATCGACCCGGCCTTCGACAGCGGCGTCGGCCAATTGAGATGTGGTTTCGATAAACGAAGCGGCAGAGAGCCAGGAGCCGGTCTTGAGAGCGGAGCGGGTGATGCCCAGAATGACAACCTGGGCAGTAGAAGGTTCGCCGCCGGCGGCTAAGACGCGGGCATTTTCGGTCTCGAAAGTATAGCGGTCCACAATATCTCCCGGCAGAAGCGTAGTATCACCGGAGGTTAAGATGCGCACCCGGTCACTCATCTTGCGGACGATGGTTTCGAAATGTTTATCGTGGATAGGAATGCCCTGGGATTCATAGACGAGCTGGATTTCTTCAATCAGATATTCCTGGGCGCCGCGTAGACCCCGGACTTCCAAAACTTCCTTGATATCCAGGGAACCCGCGGCCAATTGAGTGCCGGTAGTGACCAAATCTCCGTCGGCAACTTTGAGCTCGGCGGTTAAAGGAATTAAATATTCCCGCTCTTCGATAGGTTTGACACTGGTATTTCTAATACGGATCTTGTAGCCGGAGTCCGTTTCTACCAACTCCACTTTGCCGGAAATTTCGGCCAGAGGCGAGATAGATTTAGGAGTTCTGGCTTCAAACAGCTCTTCTACCCGGGGCAATCCTTGAGTAACATCTACGCCCCCGGCAGAAATGGAGCCGCGTTTGCCGTGGAGAGTCATCTGGGTGCCCGGCTCACCGATGCTTTGGGCGGCGATAACGCCTACGGGATCGCCTACTTGGGCCATGGTCATAGAGGCCAGGTTTAGCCCGTAGCATTTAGCGCATAGTCCATAGGGGGCGTTGCAGGTGAGAGTGGAACGGATGACCACTTGATCAATATTCTTGGTTTCAATAATACTCAAATGAGATTCATCCAAAAGCGTTCCGGCGGGGATACCGGCGACCTCTTTGGCCAGGATTCGGCCAAAAAGACGATTAGCAAAGGATTTGGGCCGGCGATTATGGCGATTGATAGTTAGATAGGAAGTGGTGCCACAATCTTCCAGACGGATGATGGCATCGTGAGCGACGTCGACTAAGCGGCGAGTCAAGTAACCGGCGTCGGCGGTACGAATGGCGGTATCGGACAGACCTTTGCGCTCACCACGGGCAACAGAAATATACTCAAAAGTGGAGATTCCCTGGCGGTAGTTGCCTTTGATGGGCAGGTCGACAATGTTACCCAAAGGATCGACGACCAGTCCACGCATGGCGGATAACTGCTTGACCTGCTCGCGGGAAATACGACCCACCTGGGCGTCGACCATGAGGTGGATAGGATTAGATTCGTCGATTAGTTGCCAAGTCATATCTGCCAGTTTATCTGTGGTTTCCAGCCAAACTTCCTGGGATAGACGCTTCTTTTCTTCGATGGTAATGAGGCCGGAAGTGAAGTTGCGTTCGATTTCGGCCACTGCTTGGTTGGCCTCGGCAATGACTCGGTCGCGGTCCGGAGAAATTACACAGTCGGTAATACTGACCGACAGACCGGAAATGGTGCCGGCCCAAAAACCTAGATTTTTGATATCGTCCACCAAAGCCACTACGGTTTCAGTGGGATACAGCTTGAAGGCTTTGGCAAACAGAGAAACGACGGTGGAACGACGAACTGCTTCGTTAAGGAAGCGGAGCTGCGAAGGCAAAATGGCGTTGAAGAACAAACGGCCGGCAGTGGTTTCGATAACGGAATCCGGGGCAATCTGAACCCGGACTGGCTGGCGGAGCTTGAGATAGCCCATGTGGTAAGCTCGAATGGCCTCGTCCCAAGTCAATGGAGACGGGTATGACGAGAGGCCGGAATCGATGGAGGTGAGATAGTAATTTCCCAGAGCCATTTCTTTGGTGGAAGGGATAGAAACGGGCGTACCGTCGGCGGGTTTGCGCAGGTTTTGCTCGGGCATCATGAGGGTTTTGGCTTCTTCTATGGCGGCGGCGCCAATGGGGACGTGCACGGCCATTTGATCGCCGTCAAAATCGGCGTTGAAACCGGCGCAGACGCAGGGGTGAATACGAATGGCCGAGCCCTCGATAAGGATGGGGTAAAAAGCTTGGATGGACAGTTTGTGCAAAGTGGGAGCCCGGTTGAGAATCACAGGGTGGTTTTTGGTGATTTCTTCGAGAATGTCGAAAACTTCGGGGGGGCGGGTCTCCAAAATATTCTTGGCGCTTTTAACGTTGGGGGCTAGGCCTTGGACGATCATCTGGCGCAACACAAACGGCTTGAACATTTCCAGAGCCATATCTTTAGGTAGTCCACATTGGGACAGCTTAAGCTCGGGACCAACGACAATGACTGACCGTCCGGAATAATCTACGCGCTTACCCAAGAGATTTTGGCGGAAACGACCTTGCTTACCCCGGAGCATATCCGACAGAGAGCGGGAGCGGGCAGCAGCGGGCCTACGGGAAACAATCCGGGTGTGCTGGGCGGAATCGATGAGCGAATCAACCGCTTCCTGAAGCATCCGCTTCTCGTTTCTTAAAATAATTTCCGGAGCACCGAGGTCTATAAGATGTTTTAAGCGATGGTTCCTGTTAATGACCCGGCGGTAAAGATCGTTCAGATCGGAGGTGGCGAAACGACCGCCAGAGAGCTGAACCATGGGACGCAAATCCGGAGGGATAACCGGGAGAACTTTGAGAATCGTCCAAGCGGGATTGACTTCGGCTCGGCGCATACCGTCCACCACCCGCAAGCGTTTGGTGGCTTTGATGTGGCGCTGGCCGGTAGTGGAAGTGACCTCCTGGCGCAGGTCGGCTGCCAATTTAGCTAAATCAATTTGAGAAATAACCGCTAAGACGGCTTCGGCACCCATGCCCACCTCAAGAAATTCGGCGGCTTTGTGTTCTCCCAACTTAAGATATTCATCTTCGGTGAGAATGCTGGCTACGTTAAGGTTTTTGACGATATCTGTCAGGCGCTGGAACAGGACCTGGGTAGCTTGATCTTCAGCGGCTTCGGCGTCGTGCAAATTCTGGGTGGTTTGTTTGAGTTTGAGCTGGAGCTGGTTTTCGGCCAGAGCTTTGGCGTCTTCGTTGAGATCCGAAGTGAGCAGAGCCTGCAAATCGTTGTCTGACTCGGTTTGTGCGGCAGCAACTTTGGCGGCTGTATCGGACTTAATTTTGGCCCGGGCTTCTTGAGACTCTTTTTGTAAGCGTTCCAAAATTACGGACTGTTCTTTAGGGTCGACGGAGGTGACTATATACTGGGCAAAGTAGATGACGGATTCCAAAGCCTTGGGGGCGACGTCCAAAAGTAAAGAGAGTTTGGAAGGGGCACCTTTGAAATACCAGACGTGGGCTACGGGGCAGGCGAGGGTGATGTGCCCCATACGCTCACGGCGAACCCGGGATTGAGTAACTTCCACGCCACACTTGTCGCAAATGATGCCCTTGTAGCGGATACGCTTGTATTTGCCACAATAACACTCCCAGTCCTTAACCGGACCAAAAATACGTTCATCGAATAAGCCGTCTTTTTCGGGGCGGAGAGTGCGGTAGTTGATAGTTTCCGGCTTGGTGACCTCGCCATGAGACCATTGTTTGATGATATCGGAAGAGGCCAGCTTAATTTGCAGGCCGGTAAAGTCTAAAATATTTTTGAATGAATCTTGATGGTCTACAGGTTTGGTAGTCATTCTACAATTACGGGTTCAACCGTTTTGAGCTGAACTCCCTGGGGAATAACTTGCAAGCCCAGGCTTTGCAGCTCCTTGACTAGGACATTGAAAGATTCAGGTACGGAGGAGCTGGGAATTTCGGTGCCCTTGACGATGGCTTCAAAAGCTTTGGCCCGGCCGACCACGTCGTCGGATTTGATGGTGAGCATTTCCTGTAAAGTAGCGGCGGCCTTGTGCGCTTCCAAACCCCATACTTCCATTTCTCCCAAGCGCTGGCCACCCATTTGGGCCTTGCCGCCCAGAGGCTGCTGGGTGATTAAAGAATAAGGACCGGTGGAACGAGCGTGGGTTTTGTCCTCCACCATGTGAGACAGCTTGAGAATGTAGCCTACGCCAACCACCGTGGTCTGTTCATAAGGAACCCCGGTGCGGCCATCTATGAGAGTGGTTTTGCCAGAAACCGGCAAATTAGCCTCTTGGAGACTCTGGGCAATTTGGTCTTCGGAAATTCTGGAAAAAACAGGGACCCCGACGGTTTGTTTCAAGGCGGTCATGGCCCAACCCAAACGAGCTTCCAAAAGCTGGCCGAGATTCATACGGGCCAAAACAGAAAGCGGGGAAATTATGATATCGATGGGCGTGCCGTCGGCCAAATGCGGCATGTCTGCCACGGGCACGATTTTGGAAATGACGCCTTTGTTGCCGTGCCGGCCGGCCAGTTTATCGCCGACAGTAATTTTCCTTATTTGGGCTACTTTGACTACCACGCGCTTGTGCGTACCGGGAGGGAGTTCGTCCCCGGTGTCCCGGTCTAGAATTTGAACGTCGACCACAATGCCCCGTTCGCCATGAGGCATGCGCAGCGACGTATCGCGGACATCTCGGGCTTTTTCACCAAAGATGGCCCGGAGTAATCTCTCCTCGGCAGAGAGTTCAGTTTCGCCTTTGGGAGCAATTTTGCCCACCAAAATATCGTTGGGGCGGACTTCTGATCCAACGGTGACGATACCGCCTTCGTCCAGATTGGCCAAGTAGCTTTCTCCGACGTTGGGGATATCCCGGGTAAGTTCTTCTGGGCCCAACTTGGTGTCCACCACATCGGCTTCGTAGCTTTCAATGTGAATAGAGGTCAGCAAATCCTGGGTGACTAACCTATCGGAAATAACAACTGCGTCTTCGTAACCCAAGCCGTCAAAGGGGGTATAAGCGATAATCAAATTTTGGCCCAAAGATAGTTCTCCACCGGCGGTGGCCGGGCCATCGGCCAGCAGGGTGTCGGAGGTGATTTTTTGGCCAGGAGTAACAACCGGTTGCTGGTTGTAACACGTACTGTGGGACGTGCGTTTGAATTTGGTGAGATAATAGGTCTGCAAATTCCCTTTGAAGGAAATGTTTTCAGTGCTGGGAGGAAGAAGTGATTTTTTGGCCAACTTGACCACAATCTTTTGGGCGTCGACGAAAGTCACAGTGCCGGGAAGAGTAGCGTAGACTGCCCAGCCCATGGCAGCGGCAATATCTTTTTCCATGCCAGTACCCACCACCGGCGCTGACGGATGAAGCAAGGGTACGGCTTGAGACTGCATGTTGGTGCCCATGAGGGCCCGGTTGGCGGCGTCGTTGGCCAGGAAGGGAATCAAGGCAGCCGAGGTGCCCACTACCTGGCGGGGAACTACATCGACAAAATCAACTTGAGAAGAAGGGCCTTCGGTGAAGATGTTGGCGTGCCGGATGGGTACCCAATCATCGGTGATATAACCTTTGGCGTCGACTTTGATGTCACAGTAGGAAATGCGATACTGCTCTTCGTCGTCGGCGGTTAAGTAAACAATCTCGTCGGTCACGTGGCGTTTGACGATCTTGCGGTAAGGAGCCTCCAAGAAACCGTATTCATTGACCCGGGTATAGAGAGATAAGTAGGTGATAAGGCCTATGTTTGGACCTTCCGGAGAGCGGACGGGGTCGATGCGGCTGTATTGGGAAGCGTTGATGTCGCGGATGGAAAACGAGGCCCGTTCGCGGGTCAGTCCGCCGGGGCCAAACACAGACAGACGGCGGAGATGGTCGATTTCGGACAAGGGATTGGTCTGGTCCAAAATTTGGGACAATTGGGAACTTCTGAAAAATTGATTGACGGCGGAAATCACCGGGCGGGCGTTGACCAGCTGGGTGGGGCTGACCAACTCTTCGGTGGAAACCAGGCTCATTTTTTCGCGGATGGCCCGCTCCAGACGCAACAATCCTTCGCGAAAAGCCGTGGCGGCTACTAATTCACCCACCCGTCTGACTCGGCGGTTGGCTAAATGATCAATGTCATCAATGTGACCAATCCCTTGGGCCAGACCAACTAAGTACTTAATGGTGGCTACCAGATCGTCACGAGTGAGGACTCGGGAATCGGAAGTAGTCCCGAGGCGCTTGTTGATTTTGTAGCGGCCGACAACCCCCAGGTCATAGCGGCGGGGATTGAAAAAGAGATCATAAAGAAGTTTCTGGGCATTTTCCAATACCACTGGCTCGCCGGGACGCATTTTTTTGTAAACTTCAATGAGAGCGTCCTCGGTAGTTTTGGTGGTATCTTTGGCCGCAGCGGCTTCTAACCCATCAGGGTACTCTGACAAACCCATGGCCCGGAGGATGGTGGTGGCTAAAAATTTACGGCGGCGGTCAACTCTTATTGAGATGACGTCGGATTTGGAAACTTCGAATTCCAGCCAGGTGCCGCGGATGGGCCGCAGTTCTGCACTATACAGCAGTTTGCCGGTGGCGGCGTCCAGCTCGGAACCAAAGTAAACTCCCGGGGAACGGACAATTTGGTTAACGACAGCCCGCTCGACGCCATTAATAACGAATGTCCCTTGGGGAGTCATCTGGGGGATATCTCCCAAAAAAACCTCGGTGGACGAGGTTTTTTTGGTTTGCTTATTCGTGAGCTTGGTGTGAATACGTAAAGCTGAAGAATAAGTAAGGCCCTTGCGGGTGGCCTGAAGAGGAGAAAGGCCGGGTTTCTCGATAGAGTACTGGCCAAACTCCAACAGCCAGTTTTTGCCAGTAAAATCTTCGATGGGGGAAATTTCAGCGACGGCTTCTTTGATACCGTCACTAATAAACCACAGCCACGAGTCAAGTTGGATCTGAGTCAGATTGAGGGGAGGAAGGTGGGTGGGTTCCTGTCCCCAGATGAGACGGCGAGATACAGGCATCTAAGCGCAAAAGGCCCCTTCGGTATCTCTACCGCTTGGGGTTTCTAAGCTGGTTAAGGTTATATCAGCGGGTAAGATATTTGTCAATATTCAAATTGTGTTCTTCGATGGTGACGGCATAATGACTGGTTCCGTCCGGAGCGTGCAAGTAGAACCAATATGGGGTGGTTTGAGGCCGCCGGACGGCTTCGATGGCAGCCAGACCAGGATTGGCAATGGGGGCGACTGGCAGACCGATATGCTGATAGGTATCTTTGGCCACATCGACCTGAAGGGGCCAATTGGCTTTGAGACGCTTAAGAAGAATCCCGGCTACAATGGGACGGTCGGCTGTGGTTTTGGTTTCCCGTTCAACCAACGACGCCAGAATTAAAGAATCCTGGTCGATGAAACCTACCTTGCGATTAAAAGTGGCAGTCAGGGTATCGACAATATCCGCCGGCGTGGCGTAAGTGGGAATAAGGTAGGTATCGGGAAACAGCCGACCTTCGAGTGTCGCTGTCAGAGACAAAAAGGTGGCGGTATCAAAATTCTCGAGATTGGATGCTAGGCGGGTAGCGATTTGCTCCCGGCGCCAACCCTCGGGAATAGTAACCCAAATATCCCGGGGGCCTGCGGTAAGCGAAGTAAGAAGATTTTTTAGATCGGTGGAGGGCGAGAGCAGATATGTCCCGGCTTTGATTTTTTTGTCCAGCCCCGAAAGGACAAAATATATCTTGGCCACACTGGGTGATCTGATAAATTTTTGATCAAAAAGGGCTTGGGAAACTGCCGAGGCGGATTGATTGGGGACGATGATGAACGGGCGGTGCTGATCCGAAGACAGATCTAGAGGAGAAAGCTCCCGCGTCCACCAGGCAAAACCCACTAAAGAAGCTAAAGCCAGAGCGACAAACAAACCTGCCAGAAATTTCACGGTGTTAGACCTCCTCAAACAAGGCCCGACGGTATTTGGAATCTTGGGACTCTCTGATGAAAATACGGCCACACTTTTTGCAGGTGACTTTAGTGCCTTTGGGGTGTTTGACAGATTTTCCCAGAGACAAATCAGTGCCGCAACCTACACATCGGCCTTGGGACAACAACCAAGCTTGGACTGGAGCAATGACATTCTTAAACATTAGGCTGACTTTACAGGTTTTGGTTTGGGGAGTCAATCCCTTCGACTCCGCTCAGGATTGATGCTGAGCCTAAGCCGAAGCATCAAGCCAAGATTGAAGCATGATGGTAGCTGCAACAGCGTGTTCGTGCGTCCGGCGTTTTTTTTGGGTGGTGTGCAACAATAATAGTCTGGCGTCGTGAGAAGAAAGGGTTTCATCAGTCCGGTGTACCGGGGCTAAATCCGATAATTTATCCAAAAAAACTTCCGGACAATCCCCCACTACCACCGCGTCAATTTGGTGATCCAAAATCAGTTGTTTAATTAATTGAACCGCCTTAGCGGTTTTTACAGTTGTCAGCGGTTCGGCCAACGGACCGGTAGCCAACGCCACCCCAATTTTGACCTCTCCATAGTCAAGCCCTAAATAATTCATGGGCCTTTGTTTCATTTGATTTTTCAACTAACAATCGTACTCCTGTAAAACTAGGTTGGAATGGAAATTGGGCTAGTCCACCTTCATCATCAGCTGAAATAATGCATTTAATTCCATTTGCTTCGAGTAATCCCTTGGAAACTCCGGCTTCATGGCGGGTGTTAAAAGTTTTTATGACTGTCCAATTCATGGGTCAATTATAAACTAGTTTACGAGTTCGGCGCGGGATTTGACAGATCAGTTGAATTGGTTTTAGGGGACTAGTTTGTGTTGTTTTGGGGTCCATGCTGGTGTGCAGGGTATAAACATTACTAAGTTTCCTTCCCAATAATATTTTTCACCAACCTCGATTAAAACTACATCGCCCTTCTTTAATCTGACTGTTTTATCTTCAACAACTAATTTTCCAGACCCCTCGACAACGTAACCCACTTCTTTGCACTCAGTATTAACTGCTCTACCATTTTCAGGATAGCGTCCGTTTAACTTAATAACGGCTGCATTTATATCTTTATCACCTAATGAATATTCTAGTGCCATGCATGAATTGCTGTTTTTAAACTCTTTTGCTTGTTCTAATTTTGCCTTTTTCATACTGTTTGTCTTTTTATTTTTTTATAACCTAATTAACCAGTTCTGCGCGGGCGACGAAGCAGAGTGAGCTCGTGTTTGTCGTAGCGCTGGGCGAGAATTTCAATTTGGGAAGGTTCAACTTCGGCAGTACTTCTGACCACATATTTGTAAGTCACGCCGTCGTACTGAATGACGATGGCGTCACCGACTTTGATTTTGGGCAGAGGAACAAAAACTGATAGCGGGTCGTTGGGTTTATACAGCTGGGGCAGGGTGGAATGACCAAAAATAACTGTATTGCCATAATCTCCAGGAATGGCGGTGCCAGGAAATTGGATGGCGTTCTTTTTGAGATCGGTGCCGTTGATTTCGACGGGGACATCGCGGAGATTAAGTTTGGGAATAGATAAGGTATAGAAGCGGACGCGGCTGGCTGTGGGAGTAGTATTGGCCGCAGGAAACCAAGAAGTGGGCTGGGTGTAATCCGGAGTGGTAACTCCCAAGATGTTGGCCACGTACGGAGCGGGGACCAAAGCCACGGCAGTAGGATCCAGCAACTTGGGCCGGAAACTGAAACTTAACTGGGACAGGCCGATGGGCAAAAAGACACTTAAGAGAAGAAATAGGCCCACAATGACAAAAGACAAAGAAAAAAAACGGCGCATTACTTCAAGGGACGGACAGAAACAGTAATATTTTTAGAGATGCGGGGTAAAGTGGCTAAGAATGCGGGCATTTTGGGAGAAATAAGAATGTCGATTTGACCCACGGCTGGCAGGGATTGGAGATACTCTTTGGCCCGGTCGGGGTATTTGCCGGTAAGATCTTTGGCAATTTGGCTCACGTCCATTTGGGGTAATAACTGGGCGGCAACATGTACCTGGAAAGTCGCGGTGGTTTTGTCGGCTTTTTTGACGGCCATGCTCTGGGTAACGTCGGTGTCGAAAACATACCCAGCAGGAATTTGAGGATTAACTTGGGCATCGATGATGGACTGGAGTTCGGATTTAGAAACCACCAGACCACGGGCGGTAGCGGAAAGCTTAAGAGTTACATTATCTGCCTCTTCGTCTACTTTGTGATCAAAACTTTCAGAGAGCGATAGGAGACTTATGGATTCGGTGATAAGTTGGTCTTCGGAGCTGACTTTTTGAGATAATTCATCCTTGGCTATGCTTTTCAAGCTTTCGGACAGGTCAGCACGAAGTTTGGCCGCATCATCCTTAGACACCACTTTGGCTTGCCGACTGGTCCCGCCGGAAATGGCGGCGTCGTTCTTGGCGGCGGTTTCGGTTTCGGCATACGTGCCAACTCTGAAAACTGTGCCCGCTGATAAATTGTAGTCTCCTCCAATTTGCGAGGCAGTGATTTTGGCCACGGCCTTGGCAGGTTGTGGATTAAAAACATCACCGCTACCTGAAGCCACTGCAACTGTTTCGTCTAGAACAAATTTCAGACCCGACGGTGAAGTGAGTATAGTCCCGGCAGGAAAAGAACGAGCAGTCTTGGCGTTGTTGGCTATAGAGACTGCCCCCGTGGCTTTGTCGCCCACTAATTTGGATCCGGTAGTAGAAATGGATTTGTCTGCTGATACTGCGGCCTCCATACTTTCGGCCGGCAAATCTTTGCCGCCGGCTACTAGCTCAAATTGATGCTCGAGGTTTTTGGGAGTGACGAACAAAATCACTTCGGCCTTGGGCAAATACCAGTAAGCTGCAGTCAATCCGCCAATCATTACTGCAAGCACCAATACGGAAATGGCAGCCATTGCGGGCAGTTGAATCCTGGGGAGTTTAAACTCCGGAAGCCGAATGTGGGGAAGGCGGAGTTTGGGTTTGGGAGTCGGAGGCGGGGGTGGGGGTGGTGGGGGTGAGGGTGCCGGCGGAGGCGGGGGTGGAGATTGGGTAATGATATCCACATCTTTAACAAAACCCAGGTCAGCTGCAGAATGGGCTGGTTCAGAAACGGTCTCTTGTTCCACGGCCGTCTCACTAGCAGAATTAATGAGGCCGGTGGCCTGAGCCACCTCGGACCCACCAGAGAGAGCGATGGCCCGGATAGTGAAATCCGACGGCAATATTTCGACTTTGGGAAAATGCAGGAAAGGCAGGTGTTTGGTAGGAGCCTGCCAGGGATGGGCAAGAAGCAGTTGCTTGATCTCCTCTAAATCTATGCCGGAATCGTAGAGCAACATACGCGAGGGCAGCATATCGATATCGGAAAATCTGGACAGACCCTCGACTACATCATCTGCCAAATGGGCACTTTTGTGGACAAGCTGGGTGCCGTCGATTTTGCCTAAACGGACCAGAGTGATTTCTAGGATATGTGGCCAGAAACCTATAAGGATGGTAGTGGGAGGAACGCCTTCGGTGAACTGTAAATACTTGGTAGCGGCTTCCGGAGTAACCACAAAGCCCATCGGTTGAAGGTCGAGTTTTTCGGATAGGGCCTTGAGGTGGTGAAGCTGGGTGGAGGAAATTTTGTCTGCCCCAACCCAATCTGCGGGGAGGCCAAAAATGACTTTGTGGATATTTACTTTTCCAGTGGGGTCCAGATGAGAAGTGGCGTCGGAAAGTGCCGCATCGGCGGCGGTAATCAGGGAATCTTCGGATTTGTCGTCCCAGGACTGGTTGCTACTCACAGCCAGAACTTGGGGTTTGTCGTTGATAACGGACCAGACGGCACTTTTAATTAAACCGTGATCTATCTCCAGGGCAAAAAAGTATTCCCGGGTGGAAGTGTTAGGAGATTTTTTAAGAAATGGCAGTTGCATAAATACGGCGGACGCCAGCAGATACCGCTTCCTGGCGGGTTATCTTTATCCTACCAATTTCCCCCGTGCTTTGCACATGAGGACCGCCGCATAACTCTTTGGAAAAGTCGTCAATGGTGTAAACTGAAGTCACATCTGGGTATTTCTCTGGGAAAAAGGCGAGGGCGCCTTCGGCCAAAGCTTGACTTTTTGGCATCTCTACGCACTCTACTTTAACATCTGCTGCAATTTTGGCATTAATTAAATCCTCGACTTGTTTGATTTGTTCATCGGTAAGCTTTTCGGGGTGAGAAAAGTCGAAACGTAATCTGTCGGCGGTAATATTGCTGCCTTTTTGGGAAACGTGGTTCCCTAAAACTTTCCTCAACGCCGCATGCAACAAATGCGTAGCGGTGTGGTATTTGGTCACAATTTCAGACTGATCCTGCAGCCCTCCCTTGAACATACCTTGAGAAGCGGTGCGGGATTCTTCCTGGTGTCTAGTCCGGGATTTCGCAAATTCTTCTTTATTTAACTTTAATCCTTTCTCTTGATACAGCTCCTCAATTACTTCTGGGGGAAAACCATACGACTGATAAAGGTCGAATGGAGAAACTTGACCCAATAGTTTTAAGCCTTTGTCTAAAGTTTGAGAAAACTTTTGCGTTTCCATAGATATCCAATCAGGAATATCTTCAGGGTACTTGAGATTTTTGAAATAAATATTTTTGTAGGTCTCAATTACACTACGGCAGATTTTCTCAATATGCCACTGAGAATCTACTTGAAGTTGACGAAGCTTGACTGCTGCTTGACGAATAAGGCGTCGGGTCATGTATCCTTGAGCTTTGTTTGAAGGGGTAGCCCCATCTGAAATCAAAAAGGTGGCAGCTTTAATATGGTCGGCGATAATTCTCATATATTGAGGGTGATCGACGTATTTCTTTTGAGTAACGTACTCTATTGTTTGGATAATTTGTTTAAATGAATCGGTCTGAAATATGTCTGGTTCGTCACTAGCTGCTGCGGTGAGACGTTCGAGTCCCCCACCGAAGTCGACATTTTTTTGGGGTAGTTCTTTGAATGAGCTGTCTGCTTGTTTTTGATACTGCATAAAAACCGAGTTGCCAATTTCTAAGAAGCGACCACAATCACAGTTGGGATGACACTGGTCACCAAACTTAGGGTTATGTTTGATGTCTGTAAATTCATAAAAAACTTCGGAGTCTGGACCTCCCGGTTCACCAGCTGGCATACTCTCGGGAACTCCAGATCTGCTCCACCAGTTTTTCTTTACACCATAATAAAAAATCCGATTTTTAGGCACTCCTAACTTTTTCCAAATGGCTGCTGATTCTTCGTCGCGAGGAATTTGGTTGTCCCCTTCAAATACGGAAACTGCTAATTTTTCTTCTGGTAGTTTGAGTTCTTTGGTTAGAAACTCATAAAACCAAGCCAGTTGTTCTTCTTTGAAATAATCTCCTAGTGACCAGTTACCAAGCATTTCAAAAAAAGTGGTGTGACGATTGTCCCCAACTTCATCAATATCTTGGGCCCGAAAACATTTTTGAGAGTTGACTAATCTTTTGCCCGCCGGATGGGGCTGACCCAATAAATTTTGAACTAGGGGTTGCATGCCAGAGGACGTGAAGAGTGTGGTGGGGTCGTTTTCAGGAACTAGTAGGGCCGAAGGAATTTTGATATGTCCCCTATCCTTGAAAAACTGCAAATATTTGGCTCTAACGTCGTTTGCAGAAACCATGGTACAATTTTAACATGGAAGAGCGGTCGATTCCGACTTCCCCGCTCCTAATTTCCATGACTCCGGAATCTCCTGCCAAACCAAATATCTGGCTGTGGGTTGGCGTATGTGCGCTCATGCTGGGAGTGGGAATTGGGATTGGAATATTTTTGAAGAGCTATCAAAAACCGGCTGCTTATGTAACCGCCTCCCCCACTCCTTCCCCATCCGTCGATCCAACCGCTAACTGGAAAACATACACTAACTACAAACTAGGTGTTGGCTTTCAGTATCCACCCAATCTGAGGGTTACTGAAACCGAGACAAATATACAACTGGCTATAGACCCACCCGATCCCAGAGAAATTATGGGGATTTGCCCAAGGTGGTTTAACATCTCCAAATACGATGCACGAGAAAATTATTCAGCATTTCAGTCTGTGACAAGCACCAATTTTAATGGCCAAGTGGCAGATTTTTCATACAAAACGAATGGATATGGATGTACAAGTCGGCTAATTTTTATCAACAGCTTTCCTTCGGAGGCTGTAAAGCCAAAGTTGATAATCCATATGCAACAAAGAGAGCGGAATCCAGAACTTTTGGATCAAATCCTCTCCACGTTTAAGTTTCTCCCGGAAGATTGTGGGCCTTGTCCAATGTATACCACCGTTCCACCGAATTTCTGTAAAGGCGGAGTAATTGTTAGTCCGGGAGAAGATAAATGTGGTTGTCCACTCCCACCTGAGTGTAGGAAGTGATATTGTTCCACCTCTTAGGTGGAACGAATGTTGCTGTGGAGTTTGAGCCAGGAGGAGATTTCCTTAATTTCCGGCTTGGAATTGTCCACATAAACCATAAAGTCTGCGGCTTCTTTACGATTTGATTTGAGGTGAAGATCGTTGACGTGAAGAAACCGCTTGGTGGTAATCCAAGCTGTTCTCTTGTTAGCGTCTGTGAACGGGTGGTTAAGACATAAAGATTGAAGAAGAGCCGCGGCTTTAAGAAAAAGTGTCGGATATAAATCCTGGCCCATATAGGTGGCTTTGGGCCGTTCGACGGCTGAATGCAGCAAGGCAAAATCACGTACGGAAGCTATGGTACCGGCTCGTTTTACAATACTTTTGTGTATTTCGTAAACCTGATCGATGCTAACGGTTTGCCAATTCGTCGAGGATTTCGGCATCTTCTACCAACACATTATCTAACCATTTCTTAAATTCCGCGCCGGAGGCTGAATTTTTTGTTTTTTTGGCGGATACTTTTTTGATCGTAACAAGATTTTCATTATCAGAAACTTTTTCCACGACAACCTTGTCTCCTCTTTTGAAACCCAATTCACGTGCGAGTGCCACGACGTCACTATTACCGGCTTGAAAAACTGTTTGAATTTGCATTGTACTAACGATGTTAGTACATAAGATTTGGTTTGTCAAGATGGTTTGAGAGGGCGGCCCGATTGGTGAAAGAAGCGGCGGAGGTGGGCGGAGAGTTCTTTGGGGGATTTGCCATTGAACTGTTTGACGGCGGCGCGGATATCGCGCAGAAGAAGAACGGCTTCAAAGGCTACAAATACCAAAAGTAAAGTGAGGGTGATAATGACTACGACTAGTAAGAATTGAGCGAGGTTGGTCATTTTTTAATAATAGTACGGATTTGACTTGCTGTTTTACCAGATTTGGAAGTGGCAATAATAGAAATAGTATTTTCGCCATCTGTCAGGGGCAGACGGAGAAAGAACCGACCGCCTTTTTCTAAAACCACCAGATCACCGTTAATCGAAATGGTGGCTTCCGGGCTGGTGATGCCTACAATTTCGATGGTGGTATCTGTGGTTTCTAATTTATCTGCCGGGGCCACCAGGCGCAGAGGGGGCGGGCCGGTGAGCACCCGGTATTGATAAATTAAATAGGCCCCAAAAAGAGTGAAAATAAAAGTAATGATGGCGATGATAGTGGTTCTGGGGGTCCACAGACTAACTTCGGAAACGGGCTGAGCCAGTCCCCGGGGAACGACTTGGCCGGCTTCATTTTCCACGAAATCCCGGCGAAAGACGGCCAAGATGCTTTCCGGCTTTAATCCCAAAAACTCGCTGTAGTTTCTGATAAAGCCCCGGGCGACGGCACCAGAGGGCAATTGGGAGTAATCGTCTGCCTCGACGGCTTCCAGGAAGCGGTCCCGGATGCGAGTGATACGCGAAACGTCCTTGAGGTCGAGCTTTTGGGCGTTACGGGTTGCTTGGAGAATTTGGCCGACTGTTTTCATTTCCTAGCTGATCTATGCTTCTAATGAGAATTTCCCGGGGCTTAGCCCCATCAGCCGGACCAATGATACCGGCTTGCTGGAGTTCATCCAGGATGCGGGCGGCCCGGGCGTAACCAATACTCAATTTACGCTGCAGGAATGAAGCGGAGGCGTTGTTGGCAGAAAGAATTAATCGCACGGCATCTTCAAAGAGCGGGTCCCGGTCTTCGCCATTGGGAGAAATAAAGCTGCTTCCTCCGCGACCCTTAATGCCAACCGGCATGGAAGTGACTTCCTCGGTGTAATGCGGGGCTACTCCCTGTTTCTTCAAAAACTCAATGAGCTGGTGGATCTCTTTATCAGACACGAATGCGCCCTGAATACGAGTAGGTTTGGCTTGATCCGGAGGAATATACAACATGTCTCCCCTGCCCAGAAGTTTTTCGGCCCCGGGTTGATCGATAATAACTTTGGAATCAATCATGGAGGACACAGCAAAAGCGATGCGGGTGGGAATATTGGCTTTGATAAGGCCAGTAATAATATCCACCGACGGGCGCTGGGTAGCTAGAACCAAATGAATGCCGGTAGCCCGAGCCATTTGGGCAATTCTGGTGATAGCGTCTTCCACTTCCACTTGGGCGTAGAGCATGATATCCGCCAATTCATCGATAATGATAATAATGTAGGGCAAGGCTTGGAAGCCGGAAAGCTCGTTGTAGGCGTCGATGTTTCGAGCCCCAACTTCGGCAAAAAGTTTGTAGCGGCGGTCCATTTCACCAGTGGCCCATTTGAGAGCCGAGAGAACTTTGGCGGGCTCAACGATCACGGGGGATAATAAATGAGGAATACCATTATAGTTGGTAAGCTCTACGCGCTTGGGGTCGACCATGATGAGATTAACCTCGCTAGGCGAGGCCCTAAAAAGCAGAGAGCCGATAAAAGCGTTGATACATACGGATTTTCCGGAACCGGTGGCGCCGGCGATGAGGACGTGGGGCATCTTGGCAATATCAGCAACGAGCGGAGTACCGGAAACATCCAGGCCCAAGGCGACGGCCAGTTTACTTTTGTGGTGCTTCATAGGATCAGACTCGAGCATTTTCCGCAAAGACACGAATTCGGGCGAGCGGTTAGGGAGTTCAATGCCTACTAGAGATCGGCCGGGGATGGGGGCCTCGATGCGAATTTGACCGGTGGGAGCGGCCAGAGCCAGGGCCAGATCGTTGGACAGCGCAGAGATTTTGGAGAGTTTGGTGCCAATGGCTACTTCCAAAGCATATTGGGTAACGGCCGGGCCATAATTGATTTCGGTAACTTTGGCGGTAATGCCAAAAGCATCCAGAGTTTTTTCAATAGTATCGGCGTTGGTTTTGGTGTCTCCCCGATCGGCTTTACCGGAAATGTTCTCGGACAACAGCGAGAGAGAAGGGAAATGCCAGGGAGAGTCGGAGGCGGAAGGTGGGGGGGGAGGGCGGAAAGTAGAAGCCGGGGCGAGAGAGGGCGTTAAGGGAAGTTTGGGTTGAGAGGGAGTCATGCCAGAAAATTTAATAACTCTTTGAGTGGGGCCCTCCGGAACTTTTTTGAACTTGGAAAGAAGGCTTTTGGCTCTGGAGAGAGCTTTGACAAAAAAAGCCAAGACGTCTTCAAAAGGAATGTTGAACATGATAATAATGCCGATGGACAAACCGGCGATTAAAAAGAGGCCGGCACCCAGGGGAGATAAAAAGGCACTGCTTCCCTGCCAGAGCTGACCGCCTAACTGACCCCCGCGGGACAACCCGGCCAGAGCAGCCAAAACTACAAAACTACCGATAAAAACGTGGGGCTCGGCTAAGGAAGAGCGGATTTTGGTCAGCATCAGCCCGCCAACGATAAAAGGAAAGGGCAAGAAGAAAGTGGTGATGATACCCAATTTAGTAGAGAGTAGAGAGTGGAGAGTGGAGAGAAAAGAACCTTGTTTGGTGAATGACAGCCAGATAAGACCGGCGGCGGCAAAAAGGAGGACGGCGGTAATAGAATAAATCGTGGTTTTTTTGAGTTTGACCTTAAACGATGTCTTGCGGCCAAAGAAAGCGCGTGATCTGGGCATGAAGTTATTATACCTCAACTACAACCGGTAGGATCATGGGGCGGCGGCCGGTCTTTTCAAAGAAGAAACGTTCTAAGGTGTCCGCCACCAGTTCCCGCAGGTGGCGCTCGGAGTCAATGTGACCAGCTTTGCGGGAAACGTTTTGTTTAACTTGGGCGCTGGCTTCGGATAAGAGGTTAGTATTCTCCTTATTAAAAACAAATCCCCGGCTGATCAGATCCACATTTTCGATCTGGGACAACTGATTTTGTTTGGTCTGAACGACGGCCACTACTACTCCTTCTTCTGCTAAAACCTGGCGATCGCGTAAAACTACATGGCCTACGTCGCCAACTCCGAGGCCGTCCACCATGACGTTTTTGACTTCGACTACCGAACCTAGTTTGACGTCTTCAGGACTCATGTCAATAGTTTGGTTGAATTCCGGCAGAAGAATTTGGGATGCTTGATAACCCATGGATTGGGCCAGACGGGAGTATTGAACCATGTGGCGGTATGTGCCGCCGATGGGCAGTAAATATTTGGGCCGGGTGAGGGCCATCATGAGTAATAAATCTTGCTGGCTGCCATGGCCGGAGACGTGTAAATTGTCGGTGATGTTGGAATATACGACAGTGGCCCCCAGCTTAGAAAGTGAGTCAATTAGAGACTGAGTTGCTGACTCTGTGCCCGGAATATAGTCTGATGAGAAAACAATTTTGTCTCCGGACTTGATGGCTGCATCCTGATGCTCTCCCATACTTAGACGGTCCATGGCCGAGCCGGTCTGACCCTGGGAGCCAGCTACTAATAAACACAGGTTTTGGGGAGGGAAGCGACGAGCTTGTTTGGGATCGATAAATACTCCCTTGGGAACTTTGAGATACCCCAGGTTCTGGGCCACGTTTAAGTTGCGGCCAATAGAGCGGCCCAAGACAGCAACTCTGCGACCATGCCGAACAGCAGCGTCGATAGCCTGGCGGAAACGGCTAATATTACTACCCATGGTAGTAACAATGAATTTGCCGGGGCAGGTGTTGATTTCGCGCTCGAACATTTCCTCCAGGGTTTTTTCGGAAGGGGTGTAGCCTTTGCGTTCGCTACCTAAACAATCCGAAAGCAAAAGTTGGACACCTGAGTTTCCTGCAGCGGCGATCGCGCCCACGTCGGGAAGTACACTATCGACGGGGGAGAAATCAAATTTAAAATCGCTGCCGTGATAAACGGTGCCAACGGGAGTTTTAATAATTAAATTGGTGGCATCAGGAATGGAATGGGAAATGCGGGTGGATTCGACTGTAAATTTTCCTAAGGTTAAGGGTTGTCCGGGAACGAGAATGTTTACTAGTTTAGGAATCCCTTCGTATTCAGCTAGTTTTTCCATTACGAGATGAGCTGTAAGTTTGCTGGCATAAACCGGGACATTTTTGAGCTGGGGCAGAATGTAGGGGAGAGCACCAGTATGATCCTCGTGGCCGTGTGTGAGCACTAGCGCCCGAATAGATTTATGTTTGTTTTTAAGGTATGAGACGTCGGGGATTAACAAATCTACTCCCAACATGTCTTCGGTAGGAAAACCGATGCCGCAGTCAACCAATAGGATATCATCGCCATATTCGTAAACGAACATATTGGACGTTACCTTACCAAACCCTCCCAATGAAATTATTCTTAGATTATCCATGTGTCAAAATAAACTAGTCTGACTAGGAGCATTATCCTCTATTTTAGGTTGAGGTGCCAGCAGGTTTTTTAATTTAACAAAATCTTCTTTAAAGGCATTCATCATGGTTGTGCCCCGAAGAGCGGCGGCGGGATGATACATCGGGAAGATAATTAGTTGATAGTTCATAGTTGGTAGTTGATAGTAACGAGAGATGCCGTGGATTTGGGAAATAGTCACGCCGGGAATAAATTTGGCCATACTAAAACGGCCCAGGGTAACAATAATTTTAGGGGAAATAATCTTTATCTGACGGTCCAACCAATCGAACAATATTGGTGATAAACACCTCTTCGGGCTTGATGCCTGTCGTTTCTAACAAAGTCTTTCTCATCAATTGGCCCGATTGGCCGACAAATGGCCGGCCAGTAGAATTTTCCACCATTCCCGGCGCTTCTCCTATTAGCATTATTTCGGCATCTGGATTGCCTTCACCTGGGACAGCATAAGTGGCGTTTTTAGCAATATCCAAGCCTTTAAAGGCTTTAATCTCCTGGGCAATTTTCCCCAACTCAATTTTCTTTTCTTCTGTGGTCATTTTGTTACAACCTCCATTCTTTGTCTTGATATTTCTTTTCTTTAAACAATCTTTCTATTATTGCTTTCACCACTTTTATGTCATCAGAATTTAGCGGCTCGAATCCGTCATAAAATCCGGTTGTCCTATCGGGCAAATAAACAGATTCCGGAAAGGGTTGTTTGGCGGCGTTTTGTGCCCTACCCAGAATATGCACATGCAGATAAGGCAATTTTCCGTCCTTGTAAGACCAGTTACCCATGTCTTGGTAATTTACCTTGACTACGGGTATGCCTTGTTTATTCATCCCCTCTTCCAGAGCTTGGCCGACGATCATTGTTAGTCTAATTAATTCTACAGCCGCCTTTGGAGAGAGCTTGGTACGATCTGTTATCGACTTGTCCTTAATTGATATTCGCAGATGTCCCCCTTCAATTCTGGTTACAAATGGTTGCTCGTGAGTCTCGACTACAAAATTTTCAGTTTCAAAAAAAATCATCAGTAGGTGGGCAGGAATTGTTTGAGATTGTTTTTGGTATTATTTTTCATCTTCAAGAATCTTTAAAATCTGGGTTTTGAGGACTGGCAGATTTTTGTCGATTAACTCCCAAATAATTTTCAGACTTAAATCAAAGTATTCATGCGTCAGAACATTTCTCAATCCAACCGGCCCTGTCCAATCTACATCTGGATATTTTTGCAAAAAATCTTGCGGTAGATTATTTACAGCCTCGCCAATTATTTCCAACTTTCTGACTATAGCATCAAAGGTTTTGGGGTCGTTCTTTAATTCGTCCAGGTTCTTAACGTCCTGACTATACTTTAAAACATCGTCGATAGCATCAGACACATGGTGAATAAATACAAATGGGTCTTTGGGTCTACTCATAAAACTGGGAGCGTGTCTTGAAATACATATTTCTTGACATATTTGTTAACAGAATCATACGTAACTACATCAACCTCACGTTTTAGATCCTTCTCTAAATCATTTTTTAGATGAATTAGATCAAAGAGAGACATACCGTCTGGAGCATTAATTAGAACATCTACATCACTCTGGTCGTTGTAATCCCCACGGGCAAAAGATCCGAATAAGTCGGATTTAGTTACCCCATATTTGAGCAAAATAGGCTTGATAGTGGAAATTACTTGATTTGATTTCATGAGCTAATTATACGCTAGTACGTGGGCAGGAATTGTTTCAAATTATCAGCCGTGATATAAAACTCTTTGCCTTTGCCTTCAACTATCAACTTGGCGGTTTTTCTGACGATGCCCTGGATAGTGCGCTCGAGCGTGCGGATGCCGGCGTCGAAGCCCAGAGGGCGGACAATTTGGGGCCAGACGGCGTCGTCGATTTTGAGAGCAGTTTCGGGCAGAGAGGCGTTTTTAATTTCAGTCGGTAGAACGTAATCGCGGGCAATTTTGATTTTTTCTTCGTCGTTATACGACGGCATGGTTAGTGGCTCGAGACGGTCCATGACAGCTGTAGATATGTTGGTGGTGTTGTTACAGGTAGCAATGAATAGGACTTGAGACAGATCGAAAGGATAATCTAAATAATGGTCGGTAAAACCGGCGTTTTGCTCGGGATCCAAAAGCTCAACGAGAACGCCCATGATTTCTGATCTAGCCGACTCGGCCACACGATCAATCTCGTCGAGAAGAATGACCGGGTTTTTAGCTCCGGCCCGACGGATATTTTTGATAATCTGGCCTGGCTCGGCGTCAGGGTAGGTGCGGGATTGGCCGCGCAGGTCAAGAGCCGAACCCATGCCGCCAAAAGGAATGCGGACAAACTTCCTGCCCATGGCCTCGGCAATCGATTTGGCTAAGGTGGTCTTGCCGGTGCCTACCAGACCCACTAACAATAAAATGGGGGCGTGATAGATAGTGCTTTTTTGCTGATTTAAAATTAAAACGGAGAGATACTCTAAAATGCGTTGTTTTAGGTCTTCTAAACCGTGGTGGTGCTGGTCGAGAATTTGCTTGGCATGACCTAGATCCAAAATATCCTTGGTGGTTTTGTCCCACGGCAAATTGGTAATCCAGTCAATGTAATGGGCAGCTTGTTCGGGATTGGTACCGCGAGTCAAGATTTCTTCGGCTCGGGCGCGCAAGTCATCGGGCAGCGTGGCAGATTTTAATTTGTCATCCATTAATTTAAGTATATCTCATGAGTACCAATATTGTGGACTAATACTGCGGAGTGATCAGCTTTAGTAAATTTAAAAATTATTAATAAATCTGGAGAAATGGTCATGGAAAACCAGCCACTAAATTTTTTCCTCAAGGGATGAATTCGATAGTGAGTCTGCTCGGGATTTTCGGCAAAACTATTTAGCTCTTCTATTGCCTCTGTGCGGAGATTCTTTTCGAGTTTACTAAAATTTTTCTCAAATTGAGAAGAGTAGTAAAACTTCTTAATCATCTAAAAATTCGGAAAAATCTGTGGTGGATTTAAGTTTACCAGCCTTAAAATCTGCTTCGGTTTTCCTAATTCCACTTAATAGGCTTTCGTCCTCTAGTTCCTGGATTCTGTCTAGAATCTTTTGCAGTTTTTTAACATTCAGCATCGCTACCTCCGGCTTGTTATTACGAATGACAACTACGGGCTGATTTCCCGACTTGGCCAAGTTCAAAATCCGGGCGGAGTCCCGTTGTAAATCGGAGGCTGAAACTAAGGTAGGAAGAATGTTCATGTTTACATGATATCTTATGTATTAGAGTATGTCAAGATGTACGTATTAAAACCGGCGACGGGTGTCACGGCGTTGGGGAGCACGGAAGGGACCGCGATTCATGGGTCGGGCTTCACGGGGTTCGCGGGCTTTGACTAAGGGTTGGCCAGCCGCATCAAAAAGCATGGAGAGACTGATACGGTTTTGGGCGTCAATTTCGATGACCCAGACACGAACTTTGTCTCCTTCATGGACGATGGTGTTGGGGTCGGCCACAAAGCCCTGGGCCATTTGGGAAACGTGGACCAAACCATCTTTTCCAGGAAGAATGTTTACGAAGGCGCCAAAAGGCTGAATACGGGCCACGGTACCTTCGTAGATTTCTCCGGGTTTGGCTTCTTGGCCTAAAGAGCCAATCCAGCCGATGGCGCCATTTACGCCGTCTTGATCGGTGCCGGATACAAACACCGAGCCATTGTCGTTGACATCGATAGTAACACTGAAATCCGCCATGAGTTTTTTGATAACTTTGCCACCTGGACCAATGAGCTCACCGATTTTGTCCACGGGAATGGTGACTACGTGAATCTTAGGGGCATATTGAGATAACTGCTTTCGAGGCTCAGGGATGGCTTTGAGTATGGTGGACAAAATCTGCATACGAGCAATGCGGGCGCGCTTGAAAGCTTCCTCACAGGTTTCCAGGGTTAAACCCGGAATTTTAACGTCCAATTGTATGGCGGTGATGCCTTTTTCAGTACCAGCGACTTTGAAATCCATATCGCCGTAATGATCTTCACCTCCGTTAATATCCGTCAGGAGCTGGTCGTCAACTAGACCGATAGAAATGCCGGCCACAGGAGCCATGATAGGAACTCCGGCGTCCATGAGAGACAGAGTGGAGCCGCAGGTGCTGGCCATAGAGGTGGACCCATTGGAGCTCATAATTTCAGAGACGACTCTAATGGCGTAAGGAAAATCGGTTTCAGCAGGAATAACGGGGGCTAGGGCCCTTTCGGCTAGAGCCCCATGGCCGATTTCCCGGCGGCCAGGAGAACCCATGCGCCCGGTTTCACCTGTAGAAAAAGGCGGAAAATTGTAATGGCACATGTAACGTTTGGTATCTTCGCCTTCGGCCGATTCTAA
>LCOA01000004.1 GCA_001002405.1 Candidatus Amesbacteria bacterium GW2011_GWA1_47_20 | reverse complement strand
GGGAGTTGTTAACTTAACCTTTTTGGCTTGATCAAGAACCGCTTTGGAATCTACTTTGGTGATAAAGGCGTTAATTGTGGGGTTAAGTTTTTCTATTTGCTCTAAACATTGTTTTGCAATATCAACCGGACTTATGTCCTTACTTTTAAGTTTACCGGCCAAGGAAGCAATTGATTCATCAGTGAGCATTATGATGAAAATATAGATTTAACTTTAAAAAATCCATCGTGAGGCGTGAGCCTACTGGTGTCTATTTTGTCTGGACGGGTTATATTAGTTAACCCAGTAACCTGAGAGGTTGTCTCGATATTAGAAGTGTCTAAATCTTGAATGTGATCGACTAGTTCAAGAACGTTTTCCAAATCTTTTTCTAATTTTTTCAGTTCGACGTCTGTAAGAGGGAGATTTGCCAATTTGGCAACGTGTTTTACGTCCATATCCAAAGTTTATCACAAGTTAATGAAGTCAGAACAGTGAGGGTTGAGAAGTGAAGTGCCGCTCTAAATCCTGGTGCATTTTCACTATCTTTTCTAGGAGATCTGCGTTAAATTCTGCACTAGATGGATTAAATGTTCTACTTGACTCCTCGATCAATTTCTTGCCTTCCTCCAAAAATGTCCATCTAAATGCGTCGATCTCAGACTTATTGGAATCGAAATCGCCTGGGATTTCTTCTGGCCCATGATACTCCATAATTGCCAAGTGATATATTTTACCTTTAATTGGCCGTTTTCGGGTAGCTTCATGAACTGATCTTGCTCGATCATATTTTTGGAGTGCAAAATCGAAAAGCAAAGCTTTTTGATAAAAGATAGGTTTTAGTTCGTTTATCTTCATGCCTCTAAAACCCAACTCTTCTTCCAAGTTTCGAGTAAGTGCTGTAAATATGTCATCCACTACAATTGGAGATTCCAGTCCCTCTTTGGGTAGACCCCATGACACATATCCTCCAGAAATTTCTCTTACGAACAAAAACTTGCCGGCGTTTCTTCCTGAATTATGATTGACTATGAATAGGATTAATGAGGCTCTAAATCCAGCGGGGGCGGAAGGATGGAGTCGCTTGTTGAGAAAGTAGTAACTAAATGATGAAAGTTTACGACTCGGCATTTGGCGTCTAGTTTAACATAAGAGATTTGATTTGTGAGAGAGGCTGAGTATTTATAATATCTGATTTGGTGGCCCAGGCGCGGCGGGCAACGGACACGCCGTAACGCATGTAGACGAGTTGCCCTGCTGCATGTGAGTCGGTATCTACAACTAGCTTTACTCCGTGTTGAATAGCGTCTTTAGCGACTACGTCGGGCAGATCTAGTCTGTTGGGCCAACCGTCAATTTCTAGCCATTTGTTGTTTTTTATGCAGAAATCAAAGATTTTGTCCCAATCCAGTTCTACCCCTTCCCGTTGGCCCAGAAGTCTGGCAGTAGGGTGAGCAAGGAATTTTACTTTGGGATGATCCATGGCTACTAATACCCGGTCCGTCATTTGATCACGTGTTTCTTGAAAACTGGAATGAATGGAAACACAAGCATAATCAAGTAATTCTAAAGCAGCGTCTGGTAAAGCTCGTTTGCCGGTGGGCTGAATGTCGATTTCCATACCATTGAACACATAAAGTGTTCTTGAGGAATTAAAGTGTTCAATAGCCTCGGATTTACGTTTAACCAGATCAATGATTTGTTGTTGAGTGTGGCCTGATACGGCTGGGTTGTGTTCCGTTAGGCCTATGTATTCGTATCCCAGTTTTGCAGCGACCAGAGCCATGTCTGAAATTGATGAAATTCCTAGGTCGTGAGAAGGCTCGATATTAAAATTACTGTGCGTTTGCAGATCGCCTTTGATATCAGCTAACTCTAGTAACCGTGGCAGTTTGTGCTGGCGAGCCAATTCAATTTCGTTCTCGCCCTCGCGTAACTCCGGAGGTATCCAGTCTAGACCTAGGAAGTTGTAGAAAGATTTTTCGTCTGGAAACTGCTGCAGTTTGCCTTTGACTTTGATGCCATATTCAGAAAGTGAGTAGCCTTTTTTAAGGGCATATTCACGCAATTTAATGTTGTGGTGCTTGGAGCCAGTGAAATGCTGTAGGAGAGCCCCGTAGGCGGCCGGTGGCTGGACCATGAGGTCTACTTGGGATTCATTGGGAAGGATAAGAGAGGCTGTGTGGTCGCCGGCCTCTAGGACGCGAGATTTCTTGGGATATTTGACGAAATGATTAATGACGTCAATGGTAAAATCGCTGGCAACAGCGACGTCGATGTCTCCCACTGTGGATGCCTGCCGACGCAGGCTGCCTAAGGTGTTTACTTCCCGTACATGGGGATTTTTGCGCAGCCAATCCACTATTGAATCAGCGATCGTTTGCGCTACATCTAAAAGTAAACGTTTTGACCGACCTTGGTATTCCTCGACAGCTTTGATAAACCGCTCGTCAATGCGGCCTTTTTTGGCGGCTTTGTACAGCTCGGAAATGGCAGAATGCGCTTTGGTGATGCCGAGTTCTTTGCAGAACTTAAGAGCGGTTTTAGGGCCAATTCCCTGTACTTCCATGAGTTCAAACATGGCGGGGGGAAACGGTTTGAGAATTGACTCGAAATGTTTGACCTTGCCAGTTCTAAACAGTTCATCCAGATGTCCGGCGATAGCTTCACCAACGCCAGCCAGCTCTTTAAGATTGCCGTCGTCCCAAAGATCTTTTACTTCAGATGAAGCGTGTTCAATGGCGTCAGCAGCTCTTTGATATGCTATTATCCTGAATCTATTGTCTCCCCCCGAAAGCTCCAGAGCCGCCGCCACCGACCTAAATAATTTGGCAATCTGCAAATTAGTCATGTGGCGACTAGTTGTCATTTTTGAAGGGCGTGGTCTTTTTGATCTAGTTTGATCATTAAATTCCTAATTTTCTTTTGATAAATGCCTTAGTTTTAGATTTCCAGTCGATCTTTCCGCCCTCTAACGGAACCCGTACTTCAAGATAGAATTTTCCCAACCACTTAATAATTATTTTAAACAATTCGTCTCTACCGTCTGTCTTTCCGCGGCAAATATGATTATGGCAGCCAATTGCTACCGTGTTAACCGGAAGCATGAGAGTTATACGGAACATTTTTTCTGTAGTCAGTCCATACTCTTTTGACTCTATCTCCATAGTCGCTTCTCGAGCCTGCAACTTGTCTAAAGCGTATTCCTCATACCGCATCTTAATTAATTTTTCCCAGTCTTTGAGATATTTTTTTTCAATACCCATCCCGGCCAGTTGTTGAATATACTCCCATCCAACGTGATCTTTGATAGAAATGAAATCCTTCTTTAACTCTTCTGTCACTCGTAGGTCAGGCGCCTCCAAAGTTAGCATTATCATTACTAAGCCGGCTAGAACTAACTCGTTAAAAATTCTGTCTTGCTCAGTTTGGGGTAAGTTGGGAAAATCCGCCAGGGAACGAAACTTCCTGTCTTGAAATAATTCGAAGGCTTTGTTTGCCGCGGATTGAGCTAAAGCCGCGCTTGTCACTTGCATCGATGATGTTTTCATTGTTTTAAGGCTCGTTGTTTTTGAGAAAGAGAAAGATAATTGCTTGGAGTCGAAACTTTTTGGCCTGATTTACGTTCGAGCGCTTTTCTGGCATCGCCAGCTATGGAGCCGCCCTCTTGAGCTGCTCTTTTGTTTTGAGGAAACCCGCGGGCATTCTTTGTTTGAGTGATACGAGTAGAGGAAGCTTCTCCTAACATAGCGAAAATGAGCTCTAGGTCGTCCATGTGGTCACGGAGGTTTTCCCGAGCCAGATTTTTAAATTTCTTATATTCGGAAGGTACCATACCGAAAGTGGCTTTGGAGATTTCTGCGGTCAGAATGGCATATTCTCTCTCTGCACCAACCTGTCTTTTTTTCCATTCGTCTGTTAGAGTTTCTCTAATCTCGATTCCGCGCATTCTTTTCTCAATCCAGCTGTCTGGATAGCCCTTGGCCTTGTAAAGTGCCCTGGTTCTTTTGGTGGCTAGTTCTGGGTCTTCGATCTCCTGAACTCGTTCGTAGCCAACTCTGGCTAACCAACGTTTAAACGGTTCGGCTTTGGGTGATGAAATGGATTGGACTATACGAAACAATGTCTCGGTATTTGCACAATCGGTTTCACGCATCCTCCCGTCCGGTGCCTTCAGTTTCAACTGTCCGATTTTCTCGGACACTTCAACGTAACCCTCCTTTCCCAATTTTGTTTTTAGATCATTCCAATATTTTCTTGGTCTTTCAGATCCTGTTAGTGCGGAAACTATGTCGATCACGGAAAACCACCACTCATTACGATAGATGACCCTGCGGATTTGTTTTCCCCGGAAAATAGCTAGGTGAGGCTCTGTCACTGCTTTAGTATAGCAAGTATTTTGTCTTTGGCTCTTTCTGGCAAAACTTCAAGTGCGGGAAATTCTGATAACTCTACCCATTCTGGATTGTACCAATCATGCTCTGACTGTTTGGACGCTTCCTCTCCGGTTAGTAGCAATTCGGCGCCATCTATCTGACAGGAGTAAAAATAGTTGTGGCGGAGACCATTGCCGTTGACTTCAAAGGCTTCATTGAAAAGTGGTTTGAATGACAAAATAGTCTGGTTGGTTTCTTCTTTGATCTCACGTACCATAGTCTCCTCCGGAGTTTCATAATCTTCGACTCCCCCGCCGGGGAAGACCCAGTATTCGTGGCCGTCTTTTTTGCGATGAATAAGCAGTATCTGACCGTCTTTAATTATTACCGCTGAGGCACGATTCCCGGTTCGCATTGATTCATTGTATCAAATTGAATTTGAATAACTCCCTCATTTATATATTTGTTTATGGCAGACTTGAAGGCCTCATAATACTTTCTTACTTCGGGAGCTAGATGGAGATTTGCTATTTCATTGGTAGCAAAAAATTTGATTTCTCGACCCTCGTCCCCAAGTTTTAGGTGTTTAACCTCATCATCGGAGAGATGCGCTCCGAATATGCTTGCTTCGAGTTTTTGATCTGGGCCATCAATCACTAATTTTGTGAAATATTTGAGTTCTTTAGGCTCAAGATTTGTCTCTTCCTTAATTTCTCTTAAAATACCGGTAAGTGCTTTCTCGTTTGGTTCTACTCCACCCCCTACTAAACCCCATTTGTTTCGTAGGTTAGGGTCAGGATGTTTTTCGTCACGCAAGTGAAGTAGTAGCTTGTGGTTGTGTACTAAGAGCGCGTGTGCTGTACCTTTCATTAGAAAATGATATCACTTCAGGGAATGAGGGTGAGTGCAATGCCAGTTTTGTCGGCCCGGCCGGTGCGGCCGATGCGATGAATGTAGTCTTCGTAGGATTCAGGCAGATCAAAATTGATAACGTGGGTTACATTGTCGATATCCAATCCCCGGGAAGCCACATCAGAGGCCAGCAGGACTTTGACCCGGTTGGTTTTAAACTCCATTAAAGAGCGTTGACGCTGGCCCTGGCTTTTGTTGCCGTGAATTGCGGCCACTCTAAATCCACGTTTGGCAAGGTCAGTAGCAAGTCTTTCCAGTCCCCATTTAGTTCTGCCAAAGACTAACACTTTGTCAAAGCCGGGTTTAATTAGCAGATCATGCAATACATCAATTTTGGTCTTGCCGTTCATTTTGATGATGTCCTGGGAGATATTGCTAATAACTGCCTGGGTTTTGATGGAAATAGTAACCGGGTTTTTTAAGAAAGTATTCATAATTTTTTGCACCGCAGGAGTAGTGGTAGCAGAGAAAAAAGCTAATTGGCAATTTTTGGGAATAGCCAAAAGAATCTTGGTCATGCTGTGAATAAAGCCCATGTCCAGCATCCGGTCAACTTCGTCTAGAACCACTGTGTTAAAAGAATTGAAGGTAATGGTTCTGCGGTCGGCCAGGTCTTTGAGACGGCCCGGGGTACCAATGACAAAACTGGGGTTGGATTGCAAGATGCGCATTTGACCATGAATGCTGACTCCGCCGATACATAGGGCACTGCGCATATTTAACATGCGGGCAAAACTTCTAAATTCCTCTTCGATTTGCACGGCCAATTCCCGGGTGGGGGCCATGATGAGCACCTTTTGAGCCCTGTCTTGGGCCACTTTTTTGATAAATGGCAGCAAGAAAGCCGCGGTTTTGCCGGTTCCGGTGTTAGCCAGACCAATGACATCTTTACCTGCTAAAAGCAGGGGGATAACCTGATCTTGAATAGGAGTGGGGGTGGAGTAATTGCGTTGAATAATATTGTCTACCAATTGCTGAGGGAATCCAAGGTTGGCAAATCTGTTTTTAGAAATATAGGTTTCCGGGGCTGAAGCTGGGATATGGGGAGAAGTTCTGACCAAAACAGAAGGGTCAAAATTTCTGATCCTATGTCCAGATTGACGAAATAACGTTCTAGATGGGTAACGTTTGAACATACAAAACTGCCTAAATAAGAGCGTGTATCAAAACCAGAAGAAAAAACTATCTTGCCTGCTTTAAATACAAATCAGATTTAAACAGATTTGTCGGTTCAAACCTGTGTGGGTATTATAGCACAAATTCGCCAGATGGTAAAGCATGGAGGCTGGATGAGGACTCTTGGTGATGTGCGCGCAGGTAATCAGAAACTATTTTGAATCCTAGAGAATACCCTGCCCACCTAGGAATGCCTTGATCTTTGCTTCCAAAGAACCAACCCTTGTGGTCATAGCCTGGGTTAGAGTATTCCATTTCTGCCATTTTGGTCGCCTGTGTCAATTCAGCTTCAGTGAGGGCCACAGCCCATCTTGGGGGTTTGCCTCCAGTAATTTCTATTTGAAAATTGTCCGCTAGACCTTCAGAGATTAAGGCGTCTAAGAGAGTCTGGGGAAAACCCAGTGCGGCTTGTCTGGCACAGTGGTGGTATTCATGAAGAAGTGTTTTTAATAAGTCTGTTTCGAGAGTTGTGCTGAGATTTGGATGATGAGGGTCAAGAGAAACGACTACGTTTTTAGAATCAATAGTGCGTCCAACCATACCCATTTCTGGAATAACAACACGCGGATTGTTTACAACTACCACCTCTACTTCTCCTAAATGCAGTCTGGGTCTAGCCAGCTTCATCGATTCGAGGTAAGCCGCTTGAATCTGATTCCTAAATGCTTCCAAGTCTACAGATGGTTCTTGGATATGAATATTTTCGCTCACTGGCTTTCGGGGGTTTCAATAACGACTGCATCTGCTCTTTTAAGTTCTGTACTCATGTACTAATAATGCGGGCTTTGAAAAAATCAGTATCGAGTTCCTTTTTAGTAATTAATAAGGGGTTTCCTTTCCCAAAGATGGCACCTAAATATTCGAGCTCTACCATCCCCCCCGGCAAGATTTGTTTGACGAGATAAAACGGCGTTTCGTCACCTGGAACTACAGAGGTTTTCTTGATCACCCAGGCTGGCTCCTTGGTGTATTCTGGGTCAGTTATTTCAATTTCCTTGAGCTCAATTGCCATACGTTGAGAGTTTTGCCCAAATTAAGATTATGGCGATAAAAATCTTCTGAGAACGTGGGGACAGCGTCCTTTAGCTAAACACTCACCTCTTGGGCCTTGGTTACTGCAATTTGGCTTGATGTGACATTTGGGTTGAGTTTCTTTCATACTTGCGGGACCGAGGGGACTCGAACCCCCGACCTCTTCCTTGACAGGGAAGCGCTCTAACCAACTGAGCTACGATCCCAACAATTATGATTTTACTATAGAATGGGGAGTAATGAGAAATTGGAAGCTGTGGGGAGTGATTGTTGTCTATGCGATTTTAGTTGTGGCGCAGATACATTGGGGAATACCTGGACCCGATCATCCTTTTACATATCAGATGGATGAGTGGCATAGCCTGCAATCGATTAGATTTTTGTTTAAGTATGGGTCGGTGAATATTATTGGCGCGGCTCACGGGACACTGCTGTACTTTGCCCTGGCCGGGGCTTGGCTGATCCCCTTCTGGATCGGGGGATATATTAATCCCCTGGCTATTAAGTCAATTGTCGATAACCTGCCCATGCAGTACAGGCTGTTTGAAGCATTGCGGTTAAACACTCTGGCTTGGGGAATATTAGCTCTAGTCATGATGTATAAACTGACCCGGGATTGGAGGGCGGTGTCCTTATTTACCATTACGCCTATTTGGCTGACGTTAAGCGGGTTGTTTAAGTATGACATTGCGGTGGTAGCGGCAATTTTGACTACGTTGTATTTTTGCCAAAGCAAGAGCTGGAGGTTGGCCGGGGTGATTACCGGCTTAGCTATGGGTATTAAAATTGCGCTTCTGCCGCTGGTAGGAGTATATGCCCTTTCGCTGTGGATGAATAAACGGAATTTATTGATGGGACTGGTAATTATGGCGGCCACTTTTCTGATAACCGGCATACCGGACGTTTTTTGGAGGTGGGAAGGCTATCTGGATGTGCTGAAGGTTAATCTTGTCACCAACTCCCAACCGGCCGGGATATATCTGGTGGGCCAGCAATTCGGATATATCTTTGGATACGCTTTATATGGGTTGTTTGGGGTGGCGATAATCAGATGGCTGAAACGGCCACGGGGAATATTGATAATGGCGGGACTCGTGATGTTTGCAATCAGCCTGGTGCCCCTAGGCTTGGGCGCCGGAGGCAACCGAGCACTGGTACTGCTGCCGTTTATGGTTCTGATTATTGCTTTGTTTAAATGGCCGAAGTGGCTACTAGCTATCGGACTGACGGCGCAAATTTGGCAAAGCACCAATATACTGGCGATTAAATTTGCGCCTGATGTACGAAGGGTCGCCAGCGAGTGGATGCTCGCAAATTTGCCCAGAGATACCGTGGTGGGCGTGGAAAATATCCCCATTTATCAGTACTTGCCCGATGTAGTAATGAACGGAACTTATAAATACCAGGTGATTGACGGAAAACTCCCAAAGATTGTGATTGTGACCAACGAACATCAGGAATTGCTGCAACGCTTGACTCGGGAAGGTTACACCGAACAAGCAATCTTCAGACCGCAAATGTGGAAAAGCGTCCTGGATTTTAAATTGGCCAATTTAATTCCTACGCCGACGGCGATTGGAATTTACACGCGATGATTGATTGACCAACAAGAAATAAAGAGTTTTAAGAGCAAAGATAGAGTTTAATTGGGTAGTCTTGGTCCGGGAGTGTCTGGTATAAATAGTGGTTATGGGAACTTGGCTGAATTTCAGTTTGTGTCGTGATACCTGTATGACAACTTCGTTTTCGTATTCATAATGATCACCACAGGTGCGAATAATGATACGGGCGGCCCGAGCGGTGTAAGCCTTGAGGCCACACATACAATCTTTAACCCACAGACCAGAGATGGCTCCGGTAAGAACGTTAGCCAAATGATTAGCCAAAATCTTGAATAATGGCATGTGGCGGGGAGAGAATTTGCGGTAACCTAAAACCACATCCACGCCGTGATGTAAAGGAGCCAGCATTTTGGAAAGATCTTTGGGGTCATGTTGTCCGTCGCCGTCCAGAGTCACTACATAATCTGCACCAAGTAATAAGGCTGCTTGGATGCCGGTTTTAGTGGCTGCGCCTTTGCCGCGATTTATGGTATGACGGATAACTTTTGCCCCGGATACATTGGCCGGGTTCTGTGAGCCGTCGTCTACAACAATGATGTTTTTAAATCCCTGGCGGCGAACGAATTTGACGACGGAGGTAATGCTTGCATCCTCGTTATATACAGGAATAATGACCCAGGTTTTGTCCATTTGTTGACATAATACCAGAAGACCCTTATATTTGGGCCAGAACTTCTGCCTAGAAAGGAGGAAAAATGAAAGATTTACTAAAACGAATCAAATTAAACGAACAAAATATCAGCATGGCGTTGGGATTGGTAGTGGTACTTTTGGTCGTGGGGCTGTTGTACAACTACTTTAAATCTGTAAACAAAAAAGGTGAGACCACATCTACATCTACCGTTAAGGTCGAGGAACCGGTGGCCGGAAATGACTACACGGTAGTGGCCGGTGACAGCCTGTGGACTGTGTCTGAAAAAGCCTACGGCTCCGGATATAACTGGGTGGACGTGTATGCTGCCAACAAAGATGTTTTGGATGCGCACCCCGACCTGCTGTTTGTGGGGACAAAGCTGGTTTTGCCCAAAGTGGAAGTCAAACAGCCAGTCAGCTACACCGTAACTCCCGGCGATAATCTGTGGAACATCTCGGTGAAAAGCTGCGGCAATGGTTACACTTGGGTGAAAACCGCCCGGGAAAACAAATTGGCCAACCCCAACCTGCTCTACGTGGGCCAAGTGCTGAAAATCGTTTGTAACTAAGGTAAAATTGGAGGATCGCGAGATTAGTTGAGCGGTCCAACATTTCCTTCCCAAGGAAAGGAGACGGGTTCGACTCCCGTATCTCGCTCTGTGGAGCCTCCTGCTAGAATCGGACTAGCGTCCGCGGTTTACGAAACCGCTGCTTTACCACTAAGCTAAGGAGGCACTTCGACTGCGCTCAGCGTAAACTGAGTGCTATATGAAAGGAAACCTACCACTCGCTGACGCTTGTGGATCCTTTCATATATCAGGTTCACCCGAACCTGTTATAATTTTAGCATGAGCAGGTTGAGCCGGTTGGAAGACAGACGAAATTCCCGGAAAGCCGTGCTGCTCATTTTGGGAACAATTGTGCTTCTGGCGCTGGCGGTGTTTTTGGGTATCCCGATATTAGTTAGAATGGCGATTTTTTTGGGGGATCTGAAGTCGTCTAAAATGCCGGTAGACAAAACAGATACGCTTCCTCCACCTCCGCCCAGTTTTTCCCTGCCGTATGATGCCACCAACAGTGCCCGGCAGACAATTTCGGGCAGTGCTGAACCTGGATCCACGATATATTTGACTTTGAATGGGGAAAGCGTAGGAAATGTGGTTACCAAGGACGACGGAGCGTTTACCCTGGGCGATATCCGGCTACAGGATGGCGATAATACCCTGGTGGCGGTGGGCATTGACCAAGCCGGAAATAAAGGCAACGCTTCGTCTGAGGTGGAAGTGTATTACTCCAACAAGCCGCCGGAACTGACTGTGGAAACGTCCATGGTGGCTGACAACAAAGTGGAGATTAAGGGAACGACCAATGGCGAGAGGCTAACGGCTAACGACCGGCTAATCATTATCGGTCAAAACGGAAAATTTTCCACGACTATTAGTCTCAACCCCGACGAGAAAGTGATGGTTTTTGTGGCCACGGACCAGGCCGGAAACCAGGCACGGAAAGAAGTAGAGCTATCCAGACCATGACGGCCGGGTAAAAGAGAGAGTTTAAGAATATGGAGTGGACTAGAAGAGCCAGGAGATAGGAGTTGGGAGTTAAAGAAAAAAGACGTTTAAGGTACCAGAGATAAGCCAGGAGGCCGAGTATGCCGGTGGTAGCAGCCACAAACAGGAGCGAAGAGTCGGTACCAGCTCCGGCATGGGACTTGAGGCTGGCTCCTTGGGCATAGCGGTAAGTGTTGAAACCCACTCCCAGGATTGGGTGTTGGGTGAAAATCTTCCAGGCTGTAGTCCAGCTGTCAATACGTGCCTGGATGGAATTGGTGCGCTCTAGTTTGACGCCCTCACCATCGGGAGCCCGAGGCAATAAAGTAAGAGTTAGAGTGAAGAGTAAGAGAATCTTAACGAAAAATCGCCAGCCTTTGCGTTTCCAGGCTAAATAAGCCATGGAGACAAGAAAAGCCAAGTAGCTGGAGCGGGAATAAGTCAAGGCCAAAGCGGGGTAAACTACCACCCAGCCTAAGGGATTATCCACCAGGAGAATGAGAGTGAAAACTAAAATTATGCCCGTGAAGCCGGGATCGAGCCAGGTGCCTACTACCCGGAAATAATGCGGGTCCCATTCGGCTACCGTCAGAGCCCGCACGTCCGGGAAAACGAAATATTGGCCTAAACTTAAAATAGCCGTGATGAGGCCGAGTGAGTACAAAAGAGGTGCGATTTTGGACGATTTAATTAATTGAATTATTGAGGCAAAAAATAGACTATAAACCACCCAGCGGGCTAAATACAGCGATCCGACAAAAATTGCCTGCCAACCATACACCGGAAGGGCCAAAATAAGGCTGACTAAACCCAGAGTGAAAAATACGCCGATGGGTAGGATCAAATACCGATATCTTTTAAAGTTTAAGGGCAGAGCTAGTAAGGTGAGCACGAAAACCACTACATCCAGAGCTGAAATGCGAACTTCGGGTGAAAAAAATGAAAACTTATACAGGTTACCGAAGGCAAAAGCTAGCGCGAGCGCCAAAGCAGCCATAGTTTACCCCTGACCAAAAATGAATAAAAAGCCATAGTCATGGCGTGCACAAACCCGACTGTGCCATCTAGAAGGCCAAGTTTGAGAAAATACAGATATTTGAATTTGATGAGAGGATAAAAAACGATTTGGAAGAAACTGGCGTGTTGGCCAGCTGTATAGAGTTCTTGGGCGCGGAGGGTGGAATAATAATTGATCTCCTGAAGGAATTCAACCAGAGTGGGGTGGGGATAGTGATGGATATAATGCTTCAAAATGCCTACATTGCCGTCAATTAACCATTGCTCGTGGACTGCCCCGTGCCACGCTCCGGCTCCGCGACGGGCCAGGCGGAGAAGGCGAACGCCCCCGACGTCGCCGTGGGTTAGCTTTTTGCCCCACATGTAGTCTGTACGGGGAATTAAGAATCCTTTGTACTCGATTTTTTTGGTAGCAGATACGATTTCTTCTCCTAGTTTGACTGACACAATTTCATCGGCATCTACGAAGAGTATCCAGGGAGTTTTGGCTTGGGAAATGGCCCAATTGCGTTGGGAGGAAAAATCAACAAATTCGTGATTTAAAATTGTGGCGCCGGCTTTTTTGGCCAGAGATACGGTTTTGTCGGTCGAACCGCCGTCCACTACTAAAACCGTGTCGCAAAATTTCAAGTTTTCCAAACACCTGGCAATATTCTTCTCTTCATTATAGGTTAATACTATTCCGGTTAACATTAGCCTTATTCTATCACTTGAAATGAAGATTGAGTGCCAGAGGAAAGGGTGGATTGAGACAGCCACCAGAGAAGATAATCGTAAGGCATACGACTGGTGGCATATTTGGCTCCAGGACCGGTAACGATTATCTCGGGCAAGGAGGTTTTGCTTTGCAACAAAATCTCTCGAGACAAAGAAAGTCTACTTGAAAGTGGAGGGCCATAATTTGAAATTTTAAATTTTAAATTTGAAATCAAGATCAAAATTAAAATGACTAAAACACCAATAACCTTGGGGAGACGACGAATGAGCCAGGAGACAATTAAAATGGCCGGGACGAGAAGGACAACCAAGTAGGCGGTGGAGATAGTGGAGCCGCCGAAACCGGTGAGAGCGTGTTTGGCAATCCAGGCGAAAACGCCGAAAGTTTGCACTGAACCGGCGATGAGAAAAGGCAGGATGCCTAAAAGAAAACCCGGGACGAGACGGCGACGGAAAAACATAACTGGCCAAAAGATAAAGGTGAGTAAATGAAGTTGGTAAAGAAATCCTAAGAACAGACCAGCCAGGAAATCGCGATGGCGGTGTAAAAATAGAAAAAAGAGAATTGAAAACAGAGGAATTAAGGATGTGTGATACGGCATGCGCGATTGAAGAACGGCCAGAGGCAACATGGCCAGAAGGAGAGAGGTTGGCCAGCCGCCCAAGAAATAAATTAAAAAGATGGAAACAACTCCGGCCAGTGAGGTGAGAAGGGCCGGCAAAACTGGGTGAGCGATCAGGGGAACCAAAAGATACGTCCACAACGGGCCTTGGTGCAGCCAGGTGATGCTAGCGGTAATACCCAAGATGGGCAGACTGCGACCGAGAAATGCATCCCGGGCAGCTAGATAAAACCAGGCTTGGTCGCCGATAAAGGGCATGAGGCTGGGTAGCCGGTAGAAACGCAGGACGGTTCCTAAAATAACAGCCAGCCAGAGAAGAGAAAAGGAACATATCAGATGGATTACGATGGCCCAAAACAAGCCGAAATGTTTTTTGAAGTAATAAAAACGGGATCTGTTAAAAATGGCTTGGATACGCGAAGATTTAGGAGTACTGGCGCCCCAGTAGTGCATTACTTTGGCACTTGGCAGCATATAAATTTCCCAGTCGGCCTGATTCACTCGGCGGCAGAGATCGGTTTCGTCGAAGTACAGGAAAAAGTGCTCATCAAAACCTCCGATTCGATTAAACAAACCGCGGCGGATGAGAAAAGCCGTACCTGGAACGACATCCATCTGGCGAGGATCTTTTTTATTCCAATCGGCCAGCCAGTAACGACGGGAGATGGGATTGGGAATGCGGTTAAGAAAAGACAGAGCAAATATACTAGTGAGGGGCGTGAGCTCACGGGTGCCTTGCAAGGGGTACGGCCGGCCGGAAGGATTGAGAAGAAGCGGAGCTACGATGCCTGCTTTGGGGTGGGAATCCAAGAATTTGACCAGAGATTCAATTGCGCCTGGGGAAACGACAGTATCTGGGTTGAGAATAAGCAGATAGTCGCCCGTGGCTTGCTCGGCGCCCAAGTTGTTGCCCGCGGCGTAGCCTCGGTTAACCTCATCGTTATCGACAATGATGGTGTGATAACCC
The DNA here is from genome assembly GCA_001002405.1 of Candidatus Amesbacteria bacterium GW2011_GWA1_47_20. Lineage (GTDB taxonomy): Bacteria > Patescibacteriota > Microgenomatia > CAZETR01 > Amesbacteraceae > GWC2-45-19. The sequence goes on along the minus strand of LCOA01000004.1, from coordinate 17,327 downwards.
CGGACGGACTTAAGACAGGCGGCTAACTCCTTCTCCGCCCGATATTTAACGATGACAATAGATAGTGATGACTTCGCCATGGCGAGTGATTTGACCAAGCATTGCTCCCAGTCCAGCCAGGATGGGAACGATTACTTTACCGATTTTAACCCCAGGGGATGAATGCGCAACGGGGGTTCCCCGGTTGACCGTAAACCTGAGCGAATAATTGTAACGGAAGTTGCAAAACCAGCTGTAATAATTATGCCGCCAGTAAGAGTGGTCCATTGGGGCGACGTGGAAACCGGTGGACTCGAGAAGCTGGGTGATGGTGGCCGGAGAAAAATGATAAACGTGCCGACCGGGCTGGAGATGATACCAACGACGGCGAAACACGGCATGGCCGAGAGAGTCAATATTGGGCACGACGATAACCAGCATCCCGCCCGGACGCAGAAGCGAGTGAATTTTGACCAGTGTTTGCCGCGGGTAATAAAGGTGTTCGAGGACATTGTTGAGACATATAACGTCAAATTGACCGGTAAGGCGCAATTTTAAGAGATCACCCTGGAGAATTTTCAGGCCGTAAGTACGCCGGGCATGACGGACCATATCCGGAGATATTTCCGTGCCCAAAGTTTGCCAGCCCCGCTTTTTGAATTCAGACAGAAACAAACCCAGGCCTGAACCCACGTCTAAAATAGAGCCGGCGGAAGATCGAGACTTAAAAATAGCGCGGTAGAGCGGGGCATATTCCTGCCAGGCGTCATGAACTTCTCCCCAGTATGATTGAGGATTGTAATATTGACCAACTCGATCTTGAGGAACCCTAGGGTGCTGGAGGATCAGGCCGCAGTGGCGACAACAGACAAAATTAAAACGGCCGGGGTATTCCCAGGAAGTAATGCCTGTGTAATAGCGGCCAAAACGGGCAGACTTGCAAACCGGGCAAGTCATAATTTCTTAAAGAGGCGATGAATGAAAAACAGGGCCACGGGAAGCGCCAAAAGCGAACCAAACATGGCCGAGGCGCCGGCTCCGATTAGACCGTACAACCGGACAGCGGGAACAATAGTTACGGCTAGTCCCAAAGCGCTGACAAAAGTAATGGCAGTCACATATTTCTGTTGATGCAGAGCCAGAAAAACGGAATTAAACGAAAAGGCGATCCCCCGAGCCACTCCTAAAAATGCCAGCATGCGAACCACTGGAATGGCGGCTGTCCAGTTGGAACCTAGGACGATTAGAACCAGAGGCTGGGCCAGCAGAAAAACTGCCAAACCCAAAAGAATCAAAAGAGAGATGAAAACGGCCACGCTTTTGATGACAGCGGATTTGAGATGCCGACCGGCACGGTGCATTTGGGAAAAAACCGGAAAAGTTACCCGGTAATACACGTTCATGACTTCAGTCAAGGGAATAGTGGAGAATTTGTAGGCGTTTTGATAAATTCCCAAGGGGGCGCCACCCAAGAGCCGGCCGACGATTATGTTGTCTCCCTGGGTGAACAAGTAATCAAAAATGCCAAACCCGGTAACCCATTTGCCCCGGGAGAGAATTTCTCTGGCTTGATGAGGGATAAAAGCAAATTTGGGGCGAGGACGAAAAACGACGAAGGAGAAAATAATTTCAGCGAGGGCGGCAATAACGAGACCCCAGACGATGCCAATGGCTGAAAGGGTGTATATGGTGATGACAACTGTGGATAAGACTTCGATGATGGCTAGTGAGGCCTGGTAAAAAAATTCTTTGTGGAACTGCAGATTTTTTTGGAAGCGGATACAAGCAGGATTAATAAAACCTCGCAGGACAGGGACTACGGCAATTAAGTAAAGGAGTGGCAAGGCAGAAGGGATATGGAAGAAGCCGGAAACATATGGAGCAGCCATAAAAATAAGTAGAGAAATGAGTCCTCCACGGGCTATGGAAACAACCCAGGCGGTACTAATGTAATCCTCCAGTTTCTCTTGGCCCTGCAGCAGAAAAACATTGATGCCGGTTTCGGTGAGAATTTCCAGAAGAGAAATGGTGAGGGCGGCAACTCCAAAAGCACCGAATTGTTCTGGCAGCAAGATGCGAGCCAAAATGGCTGTTTTGGCCAGCAAGATAACTCTCACTACTCCGCGCAAGAAAGTGATCCAAAAAACACCAGAGAGAGTTTTTGCAAAATAGGTCATTAGGGTTTAGACATTACTCCCATAATAGTACCAAAAATCACACATACATCCGCTGTGAGTTGCAATACTGGGAGCCAGAAAACCGCCCGGATATCCTTGACGTAACGGTAATTTTTAGCAACGGCCCAAATAAGATATGGAATAACCAAGAGACTGGTCCAGGGATTAAGAAAAAATAAAAAGAAAAAGAGGTAATAACGCAGAAATAACAGCTTGACTTTGGTGCGGATGAGACCGGCATGAACGTCACCAATGGCCATTTTGAGAAACATCCAAGCGGCTTGCTTGAGATTTTTCCTAGGCAGCCAGCCTACTATGGCCCGGGGAGCAAAAACAAAGTTAATACCCTGGCGCTTTAAACGGTGGGCAAACTCATAATCCTCGCTGGGATCAAGCTGCTCATTGAATAATCCCGTGCCGCGGCGCATGGCCATGGAACGGGTGGCGGGAAAGAATTCACCCTTGATTTGGTCCGGCATGACCAGAACGTACGGCACCAGGCATTTCTGAAAAATATTTTGAGGCAGACCTTTGTAATAACCGCTGACCACTTCCACCGTAAGGCTGGAAAAGGGTTTGACCAGTTCGGCTAGCCAGTTGAGTTCAGGAATGCAACCCGCGTCAGTGAAAGCAATGATATCGGCTTTGGTCTTGGTCATACCGTAATTACGGCCCCTGGACCTGTTACCGATTTTTTGAAATGCTCTGATGTTTTTTTGTTTTTGCAAATATTCCCAAGTGCCATCGGTAGATCCGCCGTCAACAATAATTATTTCTTTAGTCTGTTTAATCAAAGAGCTTACTAAGAGCTTTATGTCCTTGATTTCATTCAAGACCGTGACCACTACTGCTACATTTGCCATAGTTTTTCGTAAATACTTGCTAATTTAGTCCAGGTTTGTGATTTGGCCCAAGCCTGGCCTTGTTTAACCAGTTTAGGATCAAAATTGAGGTTGGCGGTTTTCGGATCTTGAAAAATGTGAGTATATTTTGCAAAAGGTGCCATGGCCAAATAGTCGTACTTGATGTCATTGTTGTAATGGGCCAGGACGGGAACACCTGCGGCCAGAGCTTCGAGAATGGCCAGGTAACGGGAAACGCAGGCCAATTCGTATTTGGGTAAAAAACGGGCGGCATCGGGGACTCCGATATATTCATCAAGTTTGACCGGTAGACGACGGTAAGCATCCAGTCCGTTGTCCAGACTGTCGCGGCCGATAAAAGTGGCTTTTTTAAACTGCGCCATATGTCACAAAATCGGGCTTAACTCCGTACCATTTACGGTGAAAGTCGCCAACACAAATATTACCGCGAGTAAGCCAGAATGCTAGTTTGTGCCACATTATTTGTCTCCAGTTGGGAGCGTCTGCTCCTTCATAGCCGTGAAAGGTCATGTAAACTTTTTTGAACCAGTAGGAACCAGAAGAAGACGTCGTGAATGTGAATAATATCCGCGTTGTTTATGAGATTCAAATGACCAAACCACCATTTCCAAATCGTCCATTTGTCCACTCCCATAATCCGGTAAATTGCCACTCCCCTCCTCCGCCCAAAATCCGGAAGTTTGGGATCGTGCTTTTCGCAAACAACGGTTATCTGATGTTTTTTGGACAAAACGTCGCAAATTTTCTCCACATGTTTCTCTACCCCACCCACATGCGGCCAATATAACCTAGTCATCATCAAAATCCTCATGGCTTCCGAGCGAGAACTATAACGTTATTGGGCTCTCGAATACCGCTAAACCTCGCAATTATTGACTTAATTTTATACAAGTTGGAAAAGGCATATAGCAATTCTGTTCGGACGATCTCAAAGCCGGCTATTTTTAGTTCTGAGGTAATTAGTGCTGGGGTGTATGTCCTCACATGGGCATTGGGGTTTAGTCCGTTTGAAACTAGGGCTTTGAGACCTTCGTTGATCGGAACAGAGACAATCAAATTACCTTTGGGTTTAAGTGACTTAATTATTTTTTTCAATACTTCAAAAACGTTGTAAGGCTGAATGTGCTCAAGTAACTCCAAGGCGAGAACGTAGTCATATCTATTTAAAGGGATTATTGCAGAAAGCACGTTTCCTTTAGCGAATTTCCAGTGTTTGAATCGCCTGCTCATTCTGGCTACAGATTCACCTGATAGGTCGAATCCCAGAAGTTCGGTACAAACACCCAACTCGTTGAGTCTTTCTTCAACTGCGCCTTGGCCGAACCCCAAATCAAGAATCTTTAGGTTTAATCCATTAATGTAACTAATAATCTTTGTGATACGATCATGTGCCATAGGGTTATTTGTTTTAGTAATACGCTTACGATTAAGCCTGTCCCACATTACACCGGTATTTAAGTTGGGTATTGTAGCGATATTTTTTTGATACGTCTTTTTTAGTTTTTCCAGTTGATTTCTTTTTGCGAGAATGTTTCTCTCCTCTTCGATTTCAAAGGCTTTTTGGGTTGTTGGGTTCATGTTGACATTGGATGAAAATTAACTGATGATGGACTTAATGAAACGGTTGCCTATTGATGGGCTTCGTTTTTTATTTTTTCTTCTTATTTTACCCTTTGTTTCTCTGTTTGTCCCCTTTTTGGTGGGAGCGGCCGAAGTCAATGACCCATGGTCTCAAGATGCTTCCTTTTTGCAAAAAACTGCCAATCACACCTCTCATGGCTATGGAGTATTTCTTTTTACGTTCGCGGGTTCAACTACAGATGACTTTTCCACAGTCGGTCGGCTCGATACTTCAGCCGTCGGTGCCTCACGTCTTTGGGTTAATAGTTCGAATCTTCCGCAAAACTTATATTGGCATGCTGCTGTATCTAGTGGTGAATACGCCTATTCGCTCGGTGGTACACAATACCCTCCACAAACCTCAAAAGATTTGGTTTTTGTTGCAACGATGGATAATTCAGGGGGATTATCAAATTGGAGGACATTAAATACGTTGCCACAACGCTTGTCCATGGGGGCGGCGGGGGCGACGAGGGCGGGCACGACCAATTATGTTTATTTTTCCGGGGGATGGACGGATGATGGGGCGAATAGCTCGAGGAAGGTGTACTATGCGCCGATTAACGGGGATGGAAGTCTGGGAACGTGGACGGCGACCACGGATCTGCCGGATATTTTGTCCATGCACGGGATGGTGGCATATGGAGGGTATGTGTACGTCATTGGCGGCTGGAACAGTAGCACGCGCGAGAAGGTGGAAGTTTGGCGGGCGGCAACAAATGCAGATGGCACATTGGGTGCATGGGCTGCCATGCCCAGTCTACCCGGTAAGGTGCGGAATGCGGGAGTGACGCTGGCCGGTAATTACGTATTCGTGGTGGGCGGGCATAATGGGGCAGGATTATTAAATACTGTGTATTACACTTCTATTGATAACTCGGGACAAATGGCCGTATGGCAAACCAGCAGTAATAACCTGCCGGCCGGGAACGTGACTGGCGCACTGTCGGAAGTTGGCGGATACATGTATTACACTGGAGGATTCGACAGTCTGACAGGATATACCGATAAAGTTTACAGATCCAAATTAAATATTGCCTTACCGACGCCCACTCCCACGCCGACGCCGGACGTGCCGGTAGTGGTGATTCCGGGGATGGGAGCTAGCTGGAATTATGAAGCCATGATGCATGGGAAGACTGGTATTGCGGACACGGATTGGGAGATAGCTCCGTTTGTGACCCTGTATAACGGAATTATTAACGCCCTGGGAGACAAGGCGTTGGTTTACCCTTACGATTGGAGAAGAAACATCAGCACTACGGCCGAGAACCTGAATAGTTATATTGCCGCCCAGGTGCCGACAGGACAGGTAGATATTGTAGGCCATAGCATGGGCGGAATGGTAGGACGAGCTTATACGGCGGCACATCCGGAGAAGGTACGGAACCTAATAACGGTGGGCAGCCCGCACAAAGGAGCCGTGGCGGTGTACAAAATATGGGAAGGAGCGGATTTTTCGGACATGCCGGGATGGATGGGGCTGGCCAGCAGGCTGCTGCTGCGTGTCAACCGCGCGAGTTATGCCAATGAAGTAGCGGAGATCCAGGCGTTATTTCCCAGTATGCGCAATATTTGGCCAATTTTTACATTTACCGACAGACCGGTGAGTTGGAGCAATAACTTTTTGCCTGGGTTGGCAGAGCCGGTGCAAATGAAAACGATTTACGGCAGTGGTATAAATACCCCAGGGAGTCTGACGTTAACCAGCAGGTCAGGCACTGATGCGCTGTTGAACAAATGGGTGGATGGAAAGCCGACGGCGACACTTATGGGAAGTGGAGATAATGCGGTACTTACAACTAGTAGCAACATGGGTGGAGAGGAGTTGGCTGGGCTAACCCACGACCAAATAATAGGATCGGCGACGGGGCAGAATAAGATTTTGGGGCTGTTGGGGTTGAGCGGAACCACGGGCGATGCAGCTCAAGCAGACTTGAGTCAGGCTGTAATTGTAAGTGTGGCATCGCCCGCTAATTTCACTGTTGTCGATCCAAATGGCAACTCTTACATTCCTACCGATGGTTTAGTGGTGATTGGGAATCCGGCAAGCGGAAATTACCAAGTGCAAGTGACGGCCGAAGGTGGTGGAGGAAGTTATAATTTGTATTTTGGTAAATTAAAGGGTGGTGATTCTGCGTGGGAAAGCAGAACGGGAAGTTTGGGTACCGGCGAATCAACCACATACACTTTTGGAGCCCAAATGAACCAATCAAATCTGGGAAGTGTGCCGCTGACGACGGCTATCGGTCGGATTAACGATTCTTTGACTTTGGCCGGAGCTAATGTGATCCTGAAACAGGACCTGGCTAGGATTAGAAGTTATTTAACGGACATCAAGAAACCGCAAAATTTTGATACCAAGCTTTCGCGGCTTATCAGAACGATTGATTCGTTAGTAAACCGCGCTAGTGTACCGACGTCTATAAAAGATAACTTGAGACTAGTTAAGGCCGATTTAGAGCAGGAAAGAGCGGATCGGTTTGCAAATTAAAATCGGGTGGAGTATAACGTGGGTGTACGAAGCAGCTTGTTTATCTGATGGTATTTTTGGCTGTGGGAATGGCCGGGGGCAGTTCGGTACTTGCCCGCCCGGAAGTGACTTTCAAATACGGACCAGGCACTGTACATATGTTCTGGGAGAATTTTTCTAACACAGGATTTAGTTTATCGTTAAACGACTATGGGTATTCTAAACCCGACTCCCTAGTAGACACGTATAACGATTTTTATACATTCACAAACGTATCCCCAGGTAGGCATTACGTGCATATGAAGTACGGAATAGGAAAATTTTGGTCAGAGCCTGAACACTGGGAAATCAATGTCCCTGAAGTTTTAGGTGCTTCCAAACAAAGACGCTGCTTCTGGTTTTTCTGCTGGTAAGTGTGGTGGACTCGAGAGGATTCGAACCTCTGACCTTTTCGATGTCAACGAAACGCGCTGACCAGCTGCGCCACGAGTCCTGGTAGACAAATTTTAGCACGGACCCCATAATGAATCTATGAGGCTTCGGCGAGGATTGATGGTACTGGACGCTTTGCAACCGGTGGTGATGGCGTTTGCGGTGTTTATGATGATCTACTTGTTTCTATTCCAGCCGCATAAGGTGGACGGAAACTCGATGTACCCCAATTTCCATGATAAAGAGTATATTTTGACTGATAAGGTTAGCTATAGACGGAGTGATCCTCAAAGAGGAGATGTGGTTATATTTCATGCCCCCCCACCGGCTAATAACGATTATATTAAGCGGGTGATTGGTCTGCCGGGGGAAACGATTATGGTTAGGAATGGCCATATTCTTATAAATGGTCAACAACTGCCGGAGGCGTATCTGCCCGCTACTTTCCAGACGATAGAAAAGTCATTTTTGAGAGAGGCGGTGCCATATCAAATTCCGGCTGGATATTATGTGGTGTTGGGAGACAACCGGAATTACAGCTCTGATTCACGAGAGTTTGGACCTATCTCAAAGAAAGCTGTTGTGGGTAAAGCCTGGGTGAGATATTGGCCGGTAGGCAGATTTGGGCCAGTTCCGCACGAGAGGTACCGTTTCTTTAACCCTTAATGCCTTTGTAAATTCTTTGCAACCGCTCTTCAGTTTCTTCGAGTGTGCCTTTGAGAATAATTGTAAGTCTAGTCTCTGCTCTCGAGCGCGAGAGGCGAACGATATTGGCAGGTTTCCCTCCAAGAAGGTCCTGTATGTCATCGCGCATGCGATCAATGTCTTCGCTCACCTCATGAGGAGCTTTGGCTGCTTTGCCACTAGGCCTGTGACCGGCTTGAACCCGCATCTTGCGGGCCAATTCTTCCGCCCGACGCACGGATCCAGATTCACGCAGGATGATTTTGTAGGCTTCAACTATCAAACGGTTATCGTCAATGGCTGCCAGAGCCCGAGCGTGGCCTTCGGATATCAAGCCCGTCAGAAGCCCATCTTTGAGAGCGTCGGGGAGGGTTAGGAGTCGTAAAGAGTTACTAACGTAAGCGGGGCTTTTACCGATGCGTTGGGCAATCTCACTATTGGCTAAACCAAATTCACTTATTAATCTTTCAAAAGCTTTGGCCCGATCGATAGCATTTAAGTCGGTGCGCTGGACGTTTTCAACCAAAGCCATCTCTAGCATTCCTTGGGGAGTAGTTTCTTTGATGATGGCGGGAACAGTTTTTAGGCCGGCCAGCTTGGAAGCTCGCCACCTGCGTTCCCCGGCAATAATTTGATAACCAGCGGGAGTCTTGGCCACTACCAATGGCTGCATGATGCCGTGTTCGCGTACGGAATCTACCAGATCGACTAATGACTCGGGGGTGATAATGCCTCTGGGTTGCAAGGGGTTAGCTTGAAGAGAATCAATGTCCAAGTCAATAATTTGTTGATCCATTATTGTACGGAAATATACTGCTTGCTAAGTTTTTTATAAAAATGTAAGACTCCGGCTTTTAGAGCTGTTAATGTAAAGTCTCGGCCTACTTGAACTCCATCACCCGGGTGAAAACGCGTGCCATTCTGACGAACCAAAACGTTTCCGGCAGCAACCTTTTGACCACCGAAAATCTTAACGCCTAAACGTTTCCCCCTGCGATTTCCTTTTTGTCTTGTAGAACCTCCAGCTTTTGTGTGGGCCACTTTGACATCCTATACTCTTTTTTCACGACTGTCAACGGTAATTTTTTCGATCTTGATTTTGTGATATACGGGTTTAAATCCACGGACTTTACGGTAACGGCTCTTGGCTTTGTACTTGGCCACCCTGACTTTACGGCCTTTAACTTGGCCCAAGTCTTTGATGGCGACTTTGGCCCCATCCGGAAACAGAACGGCGTCAACCTTTGCGTGATCCACGAGAAGCTCTTGCCCAGGCTCAACTATGTATTGGGAGGACCCTACTTTAATTATGGCCTGCATATGGGGATTATACCCAAAAATCACTTGATTTGGAAGGAGGCGCGTGTAGTCTGGCGGTTCATGGAGATAAGAAGGCCCAGAGTGAGACCGAGCGACACCAAGGAGGATCCGCCGTATGAAACAAACGGCAATGTAATCCCGGTTATGGGAGCCAGCCCTAAGTTCATGCCTATATTGACCCAAATATGAAAAGCCAGCATGGTCAAAGTGGCTAAAGCATAGAGCGTAACGGTCTGATCAGTGGCTGTTTGCGACAGGAGATAAATGCGCCACAAGATAAGTAAAAAAAGGACTAAGACAAAGCCCGACCCCACAAATCCCAGTTCTTCGCTTAGTGAGGCAAAAATAAAATCCGTATGTCTTTCGGGAAGGAAGCGTAACTGCGATTGTGTCCCCTGGCCCAATCCCCGGCCGGCAAATTGGCCCGATCCTACGGTGATAACCGATTGGATTACCTGATACCCCCGACCTAACGGATCTGCATAAGGGTTAATGAAAGTCATTAGTCTGTCTTTCTGATACGATTTAAGGACAAGCCAAAATAACGGCCCGACCAGAAAAAAGACTACCAGACCGATCGCGACAATGCGGCGGAAAGAAAATTTGGAAAGAAATACGGTTAACCAACCCACGGTCAACACCAGAGTTGTGCCTAGGTCTGGTTGAAAAAAAATGATCAGCGCTGGGACGATAAAGGCCACAGCCCGCCATCTGGTGGGAAACATGACGAAGCTTAAGAGAAGAAACGGTTTAACAATCTCCGAGGGCTGAATCGAAATTTGACCAAATTGTAACCAGCGCAATGCCCCCCGGGCTTGAGATCCGAAAATAAACGGGGTGATTAGAAAAATTAAGGAACCGATGTAAATGGGCAAGTGCAGCGCCTGGAGAATGCGATAGTCAACTAAAGCGATAAGGACAAGGACCAAGGCCGCAGTTGCAGCAAAGGCCAATTGATACAAGAGCAGCGAGGGGGCAACGCTTCTGATAATTGTAAGCCCCATGATAACAAGTAAAACTGCTGGCAATATCAACCACCAATCAAAGTAGTTCGATTTGAAGTTCATGGCCTGATTTTACATCCTGGGCTAAAGTCTGACGTTTGAACTCTGATAAATCAGCGGGGAGCTCTGGCAATATTATGCGAATTTTTTGATCCAACCTGGCTCCAAGTTCTTTGCGATTTTCCTGAACCTGGCGGATAAGCTCACGGAGTTTTCCTTCAGCGAGCAGTTGGGGGTCTAAATCTAAATCTAAAGTGACAGATAATTCTTCGCCTTTCCCCCATACCACATCTTTAATATTTAACTCGTCTTTGATGAGCCGGGCTAGGTCATCACTTAAACTTAGACTCGTGACTATAATAATCTGTCGGAGGGGTTGACGGACCTTTATGCCAGCGATCTTGCGCTGGGATAGGCCCATTTCTACTATTTTGCGCACAAGTTTCATATCTTCGATTAACTGAATATCATTCTTGCTCAATTTCTTGGCTTTTGGCCAATTTGAAAGGTGAACTGATTCTTTTCCAGTCAGATTTCTGTAGATAGTGTCAGAGATATATGGGTTGAAAGGGGCTAGAAGTTGGGAGAAAGTAGTGAGTAGTGAATAGAGAGTAGAGAGACAAGCTTGCTTGTCGTTGGAATTAGGGACCGTGGGGCCGACTCGATCCCGGCTGCGCCGAACATACCACAGGGAGATATCGCTTAGCAAGTCTTCCAGTGTACGGCTGGAAGAATAGGGATCGTACTTGTCTAAAGAGTTAGTTACTTGAAAAATTGTCTGGTTTAATCGAGCTAGAATCCAGCGGTCTAAAACAGCTCGTTTCGAGTTGGGAACGAAGTGATCAATATTGGCGTAGGTGACGAAGAAGTTGTAAACATTCCAAAGCATGAGATGGAAATGGCGGCGGACTTCGTCGGTGACTTTGTAGCCAAAAAGGAGGTTGTCGTAAGGTTGGTGAGTCATGAACGTCCAGCGCATGACATCTACCCCAATTTTGTCTGCTCCTTCATTAAATTCGATCATGTTCCCGGCAGATTTATGCATAATTTGGCCTTTTTCATCAAAGAGTGAGGCGTAACCAAAAACTGTCTTAAACGGATTGGTTTTGGCCAAAACGGTACTCATGGCGATCATGGAATAAAACCAATTCTTAAACTGCCCGGGGAATGATTCGGTAATGAAATCGGCAGGAAACCACTCTCGGGACATGGTAGAAAACGGCACAATCCCGGCGTCCAGCCAAGGATTGCCCACGTCAAGAATCCGGGATACCGGCTGACGGCATTTACTGCAGTTAATCTTTACTTCGTCGACCCAAGGCCGGTGGGGAGAATTGCCGACAAATTTATCCCAGCCGGAAACTGCTCGGGATTTGAGTTCGTCTTTACTACCAACAACTTCAAAATAGCCGCAGTGGGTACATTCATAAATGGGCAGCGCCAGGCCCCAATAGCGATTTTTCTTGGAGATGAGCCAATCGTGCATGTTTTTGAGCCAGTCTAACTCGCGATCCAAACCAAATGAAGGCAGCCAGGTGATTTTTCTGGCTACGGCCATCATTTGTTTCCGCAGAGAATTACCGCTTTCGTCCGGCTTATCCATAGCGATGTACCACTCATCAGCCACTTTCCAGACTAGTTCAGCTTTACATCTCCAGCAGGCCGGGTAACGATGGGTGATGCGTTCTGTGCGCTGGGCCCAACCGTTGGCCTTGAGATAGTCGAGGATAATTTCGGGGTGCTTCTTGGCGTTTTGCCCAGATAATTCGCCCAAACCTGGTAAGTAATCAGCATTGTCGGCAATAACCGGAATCATGGGTAACCCCAGCTTTTTACCGAGTTTAAAGTCTTCTTCTCCCGCAGAGACAGCAGTGTGCACAAGACCAGTTCCCTCTTGGGAAGAAATGGGCATAATTTTGGAATCGGTGGCTATGACGGTATGGAAAAGCTTGTGAGCGGCGACTTTTTGCACAGCCTCTAAACTGTCGTATGGTCCTTTGTATTTTAATCCGACCAATTCTTTGCCTGAGACTGTTTTAGTTGCACCGGCCTTTGGCCCCAATAACCATTGTCCGTCGACGAGCGAGTACTTCAATGTGGTATCTACGGCTACCGCGATGTTGGCGGGAATCGTCCAAGGTGTAGTGGTCCAAACTAAGAGAGATTCGCCTGGGTGGTCGACCAGGGGCAATTTGAGATACACTGATTCGTGAGTGACCTCCTTGTAGTCTTCGGTGAGAATTTCGTGTTGGGAAATGGCGGTTTCACACCTGGGGCACCAGGGAATGGATTCGTGGCCTTTGTACAGCCATTTTCTTTGCCAACAACTTTTCAGAAAATCCCAAATGGCATAATTATTTTCGTCAGACATGGTGTAATACGAATTGTCCCAGTCCATAAAATTTCCTAGGCGCTTGGTTTGCTCTGTCTGGATGGCAGAATACTTGTTTACCCGCTCTTTGCATTTATTGACGAAGTTAGCGATACCATATGTTTCTATATCCTTCTTGGATTTGAAACCTAATTCTTTTTCGACTTCTACCTCTACCCACAATCCTTGACAGTCAAAGCCGTTGCGGTAGCGCTGGGCATACCCGCGCATGGCGTTAAATTTTTGCCACAGGTCTTTGTAGGTCCGGCCCCAGGCGTGGTGCACGCCCATGGGGTTATTGGCAGTGATGGGACCGTCTAGAAAACTGAATTTCTTCTTGGACGAATCGTTTTTGTGTAGATACTTGTCTACGATCCCCTTCTCATACCACTCTTTAAGGAGCTCTTTTTCCAAAGCTACAAAATCAACTTGAGACGAAACTGGCTTAAAGGCCATGAAGTGATTTTACGTTACTACCTACCTTGCCGCAAGAAGGCGGGGATGTCCCAGTCGTCGGCCATGGGCTCGGCTAGATCTGGGGGAGTAAAAGGTTCAGGTTCTGATACAGGTTCAGGAGCTGGTGGAGCAGTTTTGGGTTTTTCAGAGACAATGCCCGCCATCCCGGTGGGGGCTATGGGACGGGAACGGTTGACCATGCTGGATAGACGCATTCTGGCTTCATCAAAACCGGTGGCAATGACGGTGATTTTCATCTGATCGATGAGTTTTTCGTCTAGAGTAGAGCCAAATATGATGTTGGCATCGGCATCGGCGGCTTCGGAAATAATCCTGGCGGCTTCGTCGACCTCGGCCATGGTCATATCCGGACCACCGGTGATGTTGAAGAGAATACCCTTGGCTCCTTCGATGGAGATTTCCAAAAGCGGGGAAGAAATGGCGGCCCGGGCAGCCATTTGCGCCCGGTTGTCCCCTACTCCGGTGCCAATACCCATGAGGGCCGACCCGGCATCCTTCATGATAGTTTTAACATCTGCGAAATCGACGTTTATGAGACCCGGTACGGTAATGATGTCTGAAATGCCCTGTACTCCTTGGGACAAAACCGAATCTACGACCCGGAAAGCTTCCAGAAGAGTCATCTTGCGGTCGATGACGTCTAGGAGGCGTTGATTGGGGATGATGATTAAAGTATCGACTTTGCCTTTGAGTTGTTCTATGCCCTCTTCAGCGTTGACCATGCGGCGGGTTCCTTCGAAAGCAAATGGTTTGGTGACAATACCCACGGTGAGAGCTCCTATTTCCTTGGCAACTTCTGCAATGATTGGGGCGGCTCCACTCCCGGTTCCACCTCCCATACCAGCTGTGATAAAGACCATATCCGAGTCAATAAGATATTCTTTTATCTTCTCGCGGGATTCTTCGGCTGCCTGGCGGCCGATTTCCGGATCCCCCCCGGCACCTAGGCCCCGGGTGAGATTTTCTCCAATTTGCAATTTAAGATTGGCCTGATTGGTAAGAAGTACTTGGGCGTCAGTATTGACAGCGATAAAATCCACACCGTTTATCGTTCCGGAAGAAATCATGGAGTTAAGCGCGTTTCCTCCGCCGCCACCAATTCCACAAACTTTTATTTTGGCGTACCGTCCAACGTCAGGTTTGACTAAAGCCATACATAGCGGGCAGGAGTGGGTCTGATTGTATCAGGGCAATTCAAGGTAGTAAAGACTTAAGAGCATTACCGACTTTCCCCATGAATCCGGTGAGAGGAATTTTGTCCAGGAAATTCCCAGAGCTAGCTTCTTCTACGTTATCCAAAGAATATTTGAGAAGCCCCACCGAGGCGGCAAAGGCTGGGCTTTCAATTTCATCAATTAAACCGGAGAGTCCGGAAGGAACCCCAATTCTAACGGGCATACTTAGAATTCTTTTGGCTGAATCTACTAATCCCACTGTCAGCGCTCCTCCGCCGCAAATTACTAAGCCTGCGGGGGTAAGTCCTGCCAAATTGCTCTTTTTGATTTCTGACGAAATCATTTGGAACAGTTCGTTTAGGCGGGGACGGATAATTCCTTCCACGACAGTTTTGTAGGAAATGGTTTTTAACTCTTCTGGTAAAGCCAGGGGGGTCAAATCGATTTCGTCTTCTTTGTCTTTGCCGCGTACTTGACTGATAAAAATTTTGATCTTTTCCGCACTTTCCAAAGAAATACGCAGGCCAATGGCCAAATCATTGGTTACATTCCGGGCTCCCACAGGCAGGACAGAGGTGTAAGACAGAGCGCCGTCGACGTAAATGACGATATCCGTGGTGCCGCCCCCAATATCTACACAAACGACGCCCAGTTCTTTTTCAGTATCGGTCAGAACAGCCAGGCTAGAGGCCAATCCGCCAAAGACCAAGCCGGAAATATCACACCCTACTTCACTCACACACTTGGTGAGATTCTTCAGAGCGGTGGTCGAACCGGTAATAATGTGGGTTTCGACTTCTAGGCGGACTCCGGTCATACCAATGGGGTCTTTGACTCCTTGCTGACTGTCCACCGAAAAAGACCGGGGAACTACGTGCAGAATTTCGGAAGAAGTGGGCAAAGACACGGCCCGGGCGGCTTCCAATACTCTTCTGACGTCTTCGGCAGAAATTTCTCCATGAGGATCGGAGATGGCCACCACCCCCTGGCTGTTTTGAGAGGCAATGTGGGCCCCATCCATCGAGACCCAGGCCCGGGCCACATTGTAACCGGCCATGCGTTCGGCAGATTCTACAGACTCCACAATACTTTCCACCGCTTCATCAATATTGACGATTTGACCTTTACGGACACCCCGAGAGGGAGAAGTAGCGGCGCCTACTATATGAAGTTTAGATGAATCCTCTTCCCGAACTTGAGCCACCAGAGTAGTTATCTTGGTGCTACCGATGTCGATGGAGCTAATTTGTTTGCTCTTGGCCATTTTCAATATGTAACAATGGGACGATTGAACCGCAAATCAATTTTGTGCGGCAATTTCCCGTCTATTCTACTTCTGGTGAGGAGCTCTTGTAAAGAGGAGGAGGGGGCGTTCATCAAAACCTGGGTGGCGTTTACGGTAAATGTTACATCTGAACCAGATAATTGGCCTATGAGTCTGGATGTAGAGAGGTGGCCAGCTGAGCCGAGAATCTTTAAGGCCTGGATTTCCGGAGTGGTTAACTGATCGGAAAGTTTAAACTCCCGCGATAACACGAGAAGAGGCAGAGAAAGGTTAGTTGTCTGGCTAAAAATTACGCCGGCGTCGTCTGTTACCCAAACAGTGGTTTGGTCGGGTGTGCCTACAGTGCCTAGGGGAGTGCGCAGTTGAACGTTAATTTGACGGGTGAAAGGGAAACGGTATGTGTTCTTAACGGATTTGATCTCCGGATAGGCTGTAAGTTTGCGGGCAGTTAAATAATTTGGAGGACAGGGGCCGAATTGGGTGATGCAAATTACCGGAAACAAATTAATCATGCAAATTCCTGTTCAATTAGTTGAATTAGTTTGGCGGAAGCATCCACAGGTAGGCCGAGAGTTTGAGGTTTTAATTTACTGGCCTGTTTAATTGAAGAAATTAAGGACGCGGGAGTTAATTGGGACTCTGGCAAGATCACAACCTGATGATTCCTCGCCAGTATCTGGGCGTTTAGAAGTTGTTCGTTGTGAGAGACCCATGGGATGGGGATTAAGACACATGGGATGCCCAGGTAGCCTAACTCATAAACGATGTGCGCTCCGGCCCGGCTGACTACCACTGCGGATTGAGAGAGAGCCGCAATTGCTTTGGCCGAATCGAAGGCAAAACACTCGTATCCGTCCTTGAGATGTGATTGGGCAAGGGAATAATCCAAGTTTCCGGTCTGGTGAACAACCTGGTAACCACCGAGTCTGGATAAGGCTGCAAAAACCGCCCTGTTAATCGTTTGCGACCCTTGTTTACCTCCAGTTATATAGATTAAATTTTTAATTTTTGATCTCTTCAAATTCAGAATCTCTTTGCGTAGTGGCAACCCAATAAATACACTTTTACCTCGTGGATAACGGTGAGCGCTGTCTGGCCAGGCTAGGGCGATTTTTTTGACAAAGAGCGAGATGAACTTGTTGGCCCAGCCAGAAACCACGGTTTGTTCGTGGGTAACCGAAGGAATTCCCAATATCCACCCTGCCAGAACAGTGGGGACGGCTAGGTAACCACCGAAAGAAACTATGCCTTTGGGGTGCAGTAACAGTAACTGCCACAGTGCTTGGAAAAAGCCGAGAGGGATTCTGATGAGTTTGAGAGGATTAAATGTGCGGTAAAATTTACCGGCCTTGAGATCAATGAACTTAATTCCAGCTGCAGTTACCTCTTTGTATTCAGCTGAGTCTGCTGTGTCTTCCCACATGGAATGGCGGTGACCAAACCAAA
>LCOA01000003.1 GCA_001002405.1 Candidatus Amesbacteria bacterium GW2011_GWA1_47_20 | reverse complement strand
CCAAACTCTCAAGGGCATTCGGGGTTTATTGCCAAGAATTGATAAAAAATATGTCTAATAATTATAAAATCCTCTCAATTGACGAAAGCGGAAAAGCATCTTTTAATCATCCTTCGAATCTATTTACACTTTCGGCAGTCTTAATTCCTGAATCATTCAAACCAAAATTAGATTTAAAAATTAGAAAGCTAAAAAGGAAGTTTTTTAAGAACGAGGATATAGTTTTCCACAGTCGTGACATGTCTAGGAAGAAGGGCCAATTTTCGCTACTGCGTGATCCTAAGAATGAGACTCTGTTTTGGTCAGAATTTATAAGTATTTTAAACAACGACGAAATATCCTTGATTTTCGTCATTACAAATAAACTGAAGGCCAAAAAACTAGGATGGCAGCCCAAAACAATTTTAAAAAGGTCATATTCCAGACTTGCTGAACTCTTTTTAACCAATTTAACCAAAGATCAATCGAGAGGGAAAATCATTGCCGAATCCGACCCATCTCAAGACTTGTTCCTAATGGAAGCACATGCTAGCCTACAGTCACTAAACCAAAACTATAGAAATAGCGTTACGTCTATTAGTTTTGTTAAAAAAACCAATCTAGATCCAGATGTCCAAATAGCCGATGCATTAGCTCCCATTGCGGGTATGATCTTTTCCGGGGTGGTTGGAAAAAGTAGAATTGAGAAAATTACAGAAAAGCCGGCCATGGCTATCCGCACATACACCGACTTCTCAAGCTTTATAATACGTTAGAATTACATATATGTCAACCATCCAAACATTAAAAGGCTTTCGGGATTTTTTGCCTGAAACAATGGCAGTCCGTTCGCGGGTCATAAATATCCTCAAAACCGTCTTTGAAAAATATGGGTTTTCAGAGCTGCAAACACCCACTCTAGAATACGCCGAAGTTCTCACCGGCAAATACGGTCAGGAAGCCGAAAAGTTGATGTATCTTTTTCAGGATCCAGGTGGCCGAAAAGTTGGACTTAAATATGACATGACCGTACCTCTGGCCCGAGTCATGGCCCAATATCCCGACCTTCCCAAACCCTTCAAGCGGTATCAAATCCAGCCGGCCTTCAGAGCCGAAAATACCCAAAAAAGTCGGTATCGCGAATTATATCAATGTGACGTAGACACAGTTGGCACTCTTTCCCCACTAGCCGACGCCGAAATTTTAGCCATTATCTCTGATGCTCTCACTGGCCTTGGTTTTAAAGAATTCAAAATTCGGGTCAACTCTCGGCAAATTCTCTTTGGCATAACCAAGGATTTATCTGTCCTACAGTCAATTGACAAGTTAGACAAGAAATCTGCCAACGAAGTCAAACAGGAGCTGTCACAAAAAGGCCTGTCTCCGGACGAAATCCAAAACATTTTTGCCGGTCTCGATTCGGCCAAACCGGACCCCAATCTAACCCAAATTATGGACATTGCCGAAAAACTGGGGGCCAGAAATATTGAATTCGACCCCCGTTTGGTGCGCGGTCTGGATTATTACACCGGAGTAATTTTTGAAACTATGGTTACCGAACCTAAGATTGGCTCCATTACCGGCGGCGGCCGCTACGATAACTTGATCAAGTCCTTGGGCGGTCCTGACCTGCCCGCGGTTGGCACGACTCTGGGGCTGGACCGCATCTGTGATGTCATCGAAGAGCTCACTCTCTGGCCAGATCTACCCAAATCTGCTACCAAAATTCTAGTCACAATTTTTTCTCAAGACTTATACTCTCCTGCTCTTATCCTCTCCAGCTCTCTGCGCGACGCCGGCATCAACACCGAACTCTATCCAGACGCTTCCGCCAAACTCGACAAACAGCTCAAATACGCCAATGCCAAAGGTATCCCCTACGTCGCTATCATCGGCCCGGAAGAAGCCGCCCAGAACGAAGTCAAAGTTAAAAACATGGCCACCGGAGAGCAAAAATGTCTGCCAGAACAAGAGCTTATATCCTTCTTCTCATAACCGTTGCCATTTGGGGCTTTGCCGGCCCGGTTATCAAATTTACCCTAGATTATTTCGACCCCGTCGTCTTTCTCACCTACCGCTTCTTGCTTACTTCTTTAATTCTTATCCCTTTACTCTTTATCTTTGAACCCCGTTTCTGGACCAAGTTGTCTCACTTCACCCCCCGCGACTGGTTCTATTTAGGCCTGTGTGGCCTCACCGGCACCAGTTTACAGCTAGGCCTGCTTTTCTGGGGCTTTAATCTCACTACATCTATCGACGCTTCTCTGCTTTCGTCGGCTTCTCCCATCCTCTCCACTCTCGCCGGCTGGTGGATACTCCACGATCACATCACCCGCCGCGAAAAAATCGGCATCGCCATCGCTTTTGTTGGCTCCATAGTCGTTGTCTTCCAACCATTCTCCGGATCGCTAGCGGGGAACCTCCTAGTTGTAGCCGCCGACGTGGTCTGGGTAGCCTACCTCATTCTTTCCAAAAAACTTCTCCGGCACCAACTTTCACCCCTGCTTATCACCACCTCAAACTTCTTCATCGGTTTCCTCTCCATGTCATTATTACTATTCGTGAATCATAAATCATTAATCGTAAATCAGCCTCTCGGCGCTCACTTAGGCGTAATTTATATGGCCGTCTTTTCCGGTGCTATTGCTTACTTTCTCTTTCAGCGCGCCCAGAAATCTATCGAAACATCAGAAGCTAATGTTTTTACCTATCTCATGCCCCTTTTCTCTACTCCCCTGGCTTATTTTTGGCTCAAAGAACCCATCACTTTACCCTTCGTCATCGGAGCTGTCATCATCGCTGCCGGTGTCACTATTAGTGAGATCAAGTAAATCTCCCTCCATCACCTTGTCTAGTTTGTACCAGCTTTTCTTCAACCGGTGATCCGTCACCCGGTTCTGCGGATAATTGTACGTCCTGATCTTCTCCGCCCGCATTGATTTCCCAATCACTGAACGCTGAACGCTAGTCTCTAGACGCTTCTTTTCGTCCTCTCTCTCCCACAACTCCCCCCGTAAGAGTTCCAGGGCAATTTTCCGGTTCTGCTCCTGAAATCTCTCCTGCCTGGACTGAACCACGATCCCCGTTGGCCTATGCGTCAACCGCACTGCCGTAGCCACTTTGTTCACGTTCTGCCCACCATGCCCCCCACCCCGAGTAAACTCCCACGCCAAATCATCCTCTCTTATATCCACCTGGGTCTCCGGTACTTCCGGTAACACTACCACCGACGCGGTAGACGTATGGATTCTCCCTGCCTTCTCCGTTTCCGGAATCCTCTGCACCCGGTGTACCCCCGTCTCCCACTTCATCCGATCATACGCCTCTTTCCCTTTTATCTTAACCACTCCATCATCAAGAACCTCTATTTTCCACTTTCTACTTTCTGCGTATCTGTCGTACATTCGTAGCAAATCTCCCGCCCAAATTTTGGCCTCGTCACCCCCCACTCCCGGCCGCACCTCCACAATCACCGCATTAAAGCTCTGCTCTTCCGGGCTCTTGTTCTCCTGCAGTTTTTTCCATTCAAAGTAGTCCACAATCTAAGCACGGGCTTTAACTCTCTCCAACATCTCCCGAATCGTCTTGGGTCTGGCAGCGTCCTCTGCTTCTTCTTGTTGTTTTTTAAGCAATTTCTTTTGTTTTTTAGACACTGGTTTACCCTGAGCGCCGCTAGCGCGAAGGGCTTGGAATCTCTCTACGCGCCCCAGAGTATCCACAAACCGCATTTCACCTGTAAAGAACGGGTGACACTTGGCGCAGATCTCCACGTGAATCTCCGGCTTGGTAGAACCGGTTGTAAACGTGTTCCCGCACGCACACACCACCTTCGCATCGGGATAATACGTGGGATGTCCTGTAGCCTTCATACGCCCTAATTATACCAAACCTACTTAGCCTCTTCTAGGGTCACTGTCATGGTCTTGGATTCTCCATCCCTCCACACTTCCACTTCTATCTTGTCACCCACCTTATGTTTTCCCACTTCCCCAGCGATATCTTTGGGCTTGATTATAATATCTCCCTCTGCCACACCGACTTTTTCAGCAGGTGAGTCTTTGATAACTTCCTGCACGTATGCCCCTTGCGGTACCTCGTTTAATAGCGCGGTTTTATTCTGTACCGCACCCCCAAATATGGTCGGCTAAATTGGCCGGTTTTATTAAAGTTATCAATCGCGTCCTTTATGACGTTAATAGGAATGGCAAATCCGATATTCTGTCCTTCCGGAGAAATAGCAGTATTTACTCCGATCACCTGACCCGAGGAGTTAAGTAATGGTCCTCCCGAATTCCCTGGGTTAATTGCCGCATCCGTCTGAATCACGTTATCCAGCCGCTCTACAGCTCCCTCCAGCGGGCTACCAGCAGTAATTCCCCTTCCCAAGCCGGATACAACTCCGGTGGTAACTGTATGTCTAAATTCACCCAAAGCAGTTCCGATGGCTATCACCATCTGCCCCACTTTAAGCTTGCTGGAATCTCCCAACTCAACAGGTTTCAATTCTTTGGCGTCAACTTTCAAAATCGCCAAATCATTGGCCGGATCCCGATAAATCTTCTGCACCTCATATGTCTTGTCATCTTTAGTTACAATCTTGTAAGTCGCTTGCGTATCCCCAACTACGTGTTTATTCGTCACCACCAACCCGTCTTCCGTCAAAATAAATCCGGTCCCGATGTCTTGCTCGACCTTCTTCTGCTGTATTCTCCCCATTCCAAAAAAATCAAACGGGTCAATCTCCCTAAATATCTGGGTTTTTTTAATCCCCACCGTGACCACGCTTGGGCTTACTTTTTCCGCCACCTCAATTACCACATTCTCCTCCGTCACAATTTGAGTTTTTGAGTTTTGGAGTTCTTGAGTTTTTAATCTAGGCCAATATTTATCCAGTATTTTGTATCCCCAGATTCTGTCTCCCACCGCTCCGCCGAAAACCGCCCCAATAACAAGTATAGCTACGGCAAGTCTGACTAGTGTCTTCATAGCATCTCCACGGCTTTTTCTAATTGTAAATCATGGGATTCGTCTTTGTCATCTGGTTTTACTTCCACTTCCGGTTTGACGCCGATTTTATCAATCCACTCTCCGCTGGGCCGCAGCCACTTGGCGATTGTTACATGCAACCCCGCTCCGCCGGGAAAATCTTCCGGTTGTTGCACACTGCCTTTACCGAAAGTCTTTACGCCCACAATCTTAGCCCTTTTGTAGTCCTGCAAAGCTCCTGCCAGAATCTCCGCCGCCGAGGCCGAACCTTCGTTTACCAGCACCACCAATTTGGCTTTAAGCAATCTGCCATTGCGGTCCACTCTCCGGTTTTCCTTAGTTCCATCGCCATACTGCTGCACCACCACCGTTTTTCCGGGCGCCAAAAACTCACCGGCCATATACACCGCTCCATCCAAATACCCTCCCGGATTATTCCTCAGATCCAAAACGATCTTTTCATCCCTAATTTTAGCCACCGCCTCATTCCATTCTTCCTGCGTCCGGTCGCCAAACCTATTTAATTTCAAAATCGCCACCCCGTCTTTAAATTCTACGGTCACGCTTTTGACTAAAATCGTATCCCGCGTCAGGCTCACCTCAATAGGCTTGTCTTCACCTTTACGTACCAATGTCAACTCCACTGATGTCCCCTTTGGCCCCCGAATCATACTCACCGCTTCCGGCAAAGTCATTCCCTCCGTAGACTTGTCCTTGATGCGCACTATCAGGTCCCCCGCCTTCACTCCAGCTCTTTTGGCTGGCGTCCCCTCCAGAGGAGCCACCACGGCCAGTTTACTATCTTTAAATCCCAATTGGATCCCCACCCCCTCAAACACTCCGTCCAGCTCGTCTTTGGCTTCTTTATTCTGCGCTGTTGGCAAAAACACCGTGTATGGATCTCCCACCGCCGCTACCATTCCCGAAATCGCGCCCTCCACCATCTTTTGCGGGACCAGTTTAGATTTATCCACGTATTGCTCGTTCAACTTGTCCCATACTGTCCAAAACAAACCAAAATCAGCCGCCGTACTTTTCGGCGTCTCCCGAGTGACTACATCTAGTTTCCAATTTCTAATCTCTAACTTCAGCTTTTGCTCCCCAACCAAAAACCCACCATAACCCGCCAGCACCACCAACACTACAATCCATAAATTCTTGCGCATGTTTAATTACTCTACTACAGACCGGAGACAAAGGGCAAGAGTGCCAAATGCCTAGCCCTCTTTACTGCCGTGGCCAATGCTCTTTGGTGCCGTGAACACACCCCGGTTCTGTCGTGACTTAAAATCCGTCCCCGTTCTGAAATATATTTAGACAGCCCCGCCACTTCTTTAAAGTTGGGTTCTTTCTTCTCTTTGCAAAACTGGCAATTCCTGGCCACCCTGATAATTTTCTTCTTCTGCAACATGCTAGAAAGGGATATCCTCGGCTACTGCCGCTTCAGGTGCAGGAGCAGGAGCTACTTCAGCAACAGGTGTTTCCTCAACTCCATCTTGTCTTTTATTATCAAGTACCAGCATATCCTCAATCACAATTTCCGTCGCCTGCCGAGGTTGACCATCCTGGCCCGTCCACTGCCGCGTCTGCAATCGGCCTTCAACGTACACTCTCCGACCCTTAAACAGCAGCTGGCTGCATAGTTCAGCCAGCTTGTTCCACGCCACAATGCGGTGAAATTCTGTCTCTTCCCGCTTCTCCCCAGATTCCGTCACCCACGTCCGGTTAGTCGCCATACCCAAAGTACACACAGCAGTCCCCTGGGGCGTATACCGCAGCTCCGGATCCCGGGTTAGATTTCCAATCAGCTGAACTTTATTTAACGAACGCGTAGACACAAATGTCGCAAAATCTCTTTATCTATAGTTAACTTCTTGGTCAATTGTACCACCCCCGCCTCCGGAATTTCAACCACCCAATTCAAAAATATCGCTTCCCGGGTTTTGGCAATCGGATACGCCAATTGTTTCTTACCCATCTCCGTAAACTTTCCCAGTTTACCCTCTAGGGCTTTTACTAATTTCTCAATTTTTGCCTCGACACCCTCCGCCTTTTTAACCAAAACCGTCAAGTCATACTTATTCATGACCCTGATTATAACAAGAATTTAACGAAAATTTCAAACCTCAGTGTTAGTGTTACTCAACGTGTGATGCATCTCAATGCAGAAATACGACATAACCCACGGCGGTACAGAGACTAAAAGTCGGAGAACTTGAATCGGCAAATTGTCACCATTCCCCTGAATCTTGGCACTCACATCATCCAAAAATTCTGCCGCCTCCAAGAAGGAACCAGCGAGTTCTACTCGAATTGCCATGAGAGGGATTTTACACCCCCACCTTAAATTCCACCAATTGCAATAATCGTTACTATAGGTTATACTCAAAACATGGCTAATTGCTTTAAAGACGCACTTGAGTCTATGGGATTTAGCGGTGACTCAATAGAGGCGTTGCCCCCCACGGTTCATTCTCAAGACGCCATTTGGTTTGCCATCGACCTTGGACTGGAACCTGTAGCTTCCTGTGACGCAAAATTTGGCGGAAGCAGACAAGACGACGAGGGTATAGTTCTATATCGTCATGAGGGAGATAGAGATGGGCACGCTGAGTATGTATGTCCGATCAAAAATGTACTTTGGGAAATAGGTCCGTATGCCTTCATATATGCCATATTAATGAGACCTAACAATAATACTCCTCCAGAGGCCCCAGGTCTTTAAACTCCCACCTTAAATTCAACCACGTCGCCTTCTCGCATCACGTAATCCCGGCCTTCCAGCCGCACTTTCCCCACTTCCCGCGCCCCCACCCACCCCCCGAATTTCACAAAATCCTCCCAATTTACTACATCTGCTTTAATGAAATTCTTGGCAAAATCAGTATGAATTACTCCGGCGGCCGCTGGAGCCTTAGTTCCATTTTTAATGGTCCACGCCCGAGCTTCGATCTCTCCCGCCGTCAAAAATGTCATCAATCCCAAAATATCAAACGCAGCCGCAATCACCCTCTCCAAACCCGTCTTCTCTATGCCCAGCTGCTTTAAGTACTCCTTCTGTTCCTCCTCCGAAAGCGCCGCCAACTCCTCTTCCAGCTTTGCACAAATCCTTAGGCCCTCACCCGTCAGTTTATCTTCATCGGTATTTAAAACCACTATTTCCGGCTTGTTAACGATATTGCCCAGTTCTAATTCCAATTTCAAAATCTCGTAATCATCTTTGGGATTTGTTGATCCCGCACGAATAATATTCTCATCGTCAAAGTCCCGTATTAAATACAAAACCGCGTCTACTTCTCGAATGTGAGCCAGAAACTTATTACCTAGTCCTTCACCCTGACTCGCTCCTTTAACCAACCCCGCAATATCCACAAACTTCACCGTCGCCGGAACTATTTTTTCCGTCTTTACCACGTTTGCAAGAATTGCCAAACGTGGATCCGGCACCGGCACAATGCCCACGTTTGGCTCAATCGTGGCAAATGGGTAATTGGCCACCAATGCCTGTTGTTTCTTCAGCAGCGCATTAAACAACGTGGACTTTCCGACGTTGGGTAAACCAACTATACCAATCTCTAATCCCATGATCTACATTTTACTACCTAAATCAGTGTGCAAACGTCGAGCCCCTCAAAAGCGCCCCTCCGACGCGAGGACGTAGACCTCGGGAGGAGGTAAGCTGGCGTGGGGCCCACATTCGGCAACCCCACGATTCCTACTGATAATCCCATACCCGAATTATACTTTACTCCGCCCCCAGGGTGATCACCGCATCATAATCTGAATCCGCATCCAGACTCGCCGCTTCCGTAGCCAAGGTATATTCGTCCTCAACGTCTTTCTTCACTAGTTCATACACCGCCGTCTGGCCGTCTTTAACGGCAATTTCCGTTTCGGCAAAATCACCGTCGGCATTACCCGCTGCCACATCCACATAGCCCAATCCTTCCAACATAGTTTTGGCCTTAGCCGCGGCTCCCGCAACTCCACTCCCATTCAATACCTGGACTTTCAAATCTGCCCTTTTAACGTCAGTGGCAGGACTGGGAGAAGGGGTGGGACTGGTCTGTGCCACAGTAGTTTGAGTTTTTGCGTTTTGGAGTTTTTGAGTTTTCGCAACTAAATATCCAGAGACAGTTCCTACCAAAGCCCCCAATACAAAAGCCACCAATATCCACAACCACCCATTCTCCTTTTTGGGCTCTTCGGAAACCACCTGCACCGCTGGCGGCACGTCTTCCTTCACAGGTTCTACCGTCGGAGGAGCCTCCACTACCTGTGGCTCCAAAATCGGCTTCGCCTCTGCAGGTTCCTCCACCTCCACTTCGGTAATTACTTCCTCACTTACTTTGTCTTTCTTCGCAGGCATTACATTCAGCTTAAAGAATTTGTTACTATATGTCAATGTCAACCCTCATTGCCTTTTTCTCTCTTATCCTCTCCCTCCTCCAAACCTCTCCCATTCCCACGCCCTCACCTACCCCCACTCCCAAGCCCTCTCCTACCATACCACCGGTTATCCAAGGTCCCCCGGGAGCCGGCATTACCACCGCCACCGTCAAAACCGACAAAGGCAATTTCCGGGCCACCATCCTCTCTCTGGACATGACCGGAACCAGAATGCTCACCGACGTATCTTCCGACTCCGATTGTTCAGACAACTGTCCCGTCCTCTCTTTGGCCGAGTTTGTGGCCAAAAATGGCGGCTTTGCCGGTGTCAACGGTACATATTTCTGTCCAGCTACTTACCCCGATTGTCAATCCAAGAAAAACACCTTCGATTTTCCGGTATACATCTCCAGACTGTCCAAATGGTCCCAGGCAGACAAGTTGGGCTGGTCCAATCGCCGGGCCATCGTCTATACTGACGGCGGCGGAGCTCACTACCTCAACAATTCCTCCGGCTTCGGCGGCGGACTCACCGCCGGCATCATCAATTACCCAGGACTGGTAGACGGGGGCAACGTCCAAATCGACGACAACCAATCCGGCCTGTCGGACAAGCAGCGCGCCGTAAGCACCAAAGTCGGCATCGGCGTCATCGACACCAACCGCCTCCTGGTAGTCATCGCCCCCTCCGTCAATATGCAGCAGTTTGCCTATATATTCAAGGCTCTCGGCGCCACGGGCGCACTCAACTTAGACACCGGCGGTTCTACTACACTTTACTACACCGGCCGCTACGTATTTGGCCCAGGTCGGGCCCTCCCCAACGCTATTATTTTTGCCCGGAAGTAACTCTCCACACAATCGCTTTCTCTCTCCAAGATTGCACCAAATCTCCCACCGCCTGCTGCAGCTTAGCCGAATCAGTCGAGGGATCTACCATTTTTTCCAATGCTAGTTGCAATTTAATCCTCCCCAGCAATTGAGCTTCAGTCATGCCCTGAATCGCCAGCGCTTGCTGATAACCTTCTTCTGACCCAATCTGTTGTTTCAAGTTTTTCAACTTGTCAGCCACTTCACCATCGGTCACTTTAATTCTCCGACTGATAATTTCTTGGTTTATAATCTTGTCCGTCAACAGATCTTCAATCGCATCCTGACCCACTTTCTCATACATCAACTGATTTAGTTCAAACCTGGTAACCGGGACACCATTCACCACCGCTACCACCGGCCACGAGTTCGTTCTGTACCAAAACAACCCCAATAGTAATGCCACCGCCGCCACTTTCTGCCAAGTCACCCACAACTCAATTACTTCCTCGTTCTTTTTCGCCATACTCGCGCAATAATACCACCGCTTCCGCCAAGCTGTCCACTACCTCTTTTGCCCCAGCCTTTTTCAGCTCTTCCGCACTGGCGTAATCACTTACCAGCCCCATCACCGTCATCCCTGCTGCCACCGCAGATTTCACTCCTGCCAGAGAATCCTCAATCACCCAACAACTTTCAGGATCCACTCCCAATTTCTGCACCGTCAACGTATAGATTTCCGGATCCGGCTTGTTAAAGATCACTTCCTCCCCCGTCGTCGTCACGTCAAACGCCAACCACAAATTCAACTGCTCCAGCTCCTTTTCCACTACATTCCAGCTCGTACCCGTGGCTAGCGCTGTCAGCCAACCTTGATCTTTTGCCTCCGCCACCATTTCTTCTACCCCCGGTGTTACCTTTACCTCGTCGTCCTGTTTGGCATATTCGGAATAAGTCTCACTCGTCAACTTTTCCGCCAATTCCCCCTTCCCCACCAGTTTCTCCCAATTCGGCCGCACTCCAATCCCCGGCGTATGCACCCATCGTCCCTGATTAACTGGTAAGCTGTTCAACTGAGCAACTCTGGCAAAAACCATCTCCCATTTATGTTCGTTATCCAACACCGTCCCGTCCAAATCAAAAATCACAGCCGTTACCATTTCAACATTTTATCATTTGGCCATTTATCCATTCGTTCAATCATTTGAATATTTAGTTAATATTTTCGAAAAAATCAATAAAAACTGTCTGGCTTCATCCTCTAAAATGACACAATCCTTTGCTAACTCTGGACAGACTTTAGCCAACCGTCTCAACCAAAATCCCGCTTCCCTACTCTCTTTTCTACAGATTCTAATTCTGAAATAAAAATCTTTCTTACTTAGACTCTCTATAGCTTCTATATAATTGGCGGCGGGTGATGATCCAGATCGAGACAACTGATCGACTATTTCCTTAGTTACGAAATTAAACGGCACTTTCTTGCACAAAACGTTCACATCATCCGCAAACTTCTCCAATCTTTATTGTCAAATGAATAAATAACTAGTTTTCCGTAATAATCCGCAAGCGACCGGAAGTGTAGAAAGTTGATTCGGTAGTCAGTGACTTCATCTGCACCCTAATCAGATTCCTGCCGGCCCAGAAACTCACCTGTCCGGATTCCACTACCGTATCCACCCCAGCTTGCGTCGACGCCTCACTTCCCTGCACCCCGATACCGTGCGTTACGTCATACAACCGCACGTACGCCCGTCCAGATCCGGTCATAAGTTTCATATTCGCCTCAAAATACACGCTCACCAGCCCCGGATAATCCGCCGGATTGAAATAAAAATCACTCCCGGATACATTCACCCAATCTGTAGCAGTCGTATTTCCACTCCCCGCCAACGTCACATACGTTGTAGACCGAACCTTAGTTTTGGGCGCTGTCTGATAGACTATCTTCGTCGCCGGCGTCGGAGTTGGTGTTTCGGTTTTGACTTTTAAGTTTTGACTTTTAAGTTGAGCATCAATATATTTTTTACACTCATCTCCACACTGGTCTATATAGCTCACCTGCGGCGCCGCAGACGGCTTCGGCTTTTTCGTCAGCAAGTAGCCAACCGCCCCATTCACAGCCAACAGATCCAGCGTACCCAAAATAACTAGCAAAATTTTAACTTCTTTTGACATTGATTATCGGCCCGGTGGGCGTATCTTTAACTATAAAGCCCAGAGCCTCAATTTGCATTCTCGCCTTATCCCCCTCCACAAACTTTCCCGCCTTGCGCAAGCTCTCTCTTTCGCCCACCAACTTAGTTACTACATCCGGCACCTTAACCCCCTCCTGGGCATTAGCCAGTCCCAACCCCAGAATCTGATCCCAATCCAAAATCAGATCGGCTTTATCCATATCCGGAATATTGCTTTTTACCATCTCCCATACCACCGCCAGGCCCTGGGGGAAATTCAAATCATTATTCACCGCTTCCAAAAATCTGGTTCTAAACTGATCAATCTTCTTCAATTTCTCTTTGGATAATTCTCTCCTGCTCTCCTGCTCTCCTGCTCTCCTGCTCCTAACAAACTCGGCGAGTTTGTCATACGCACTTTGGGCAGCCGCCAAACTGCTCCAGGTAAAATTTAACGGCGTCCGGTAATTAGCCGTCAAGTATAAATATCTTAAAGCCATAGGCCCAAAACCTTTACCATCAAGGTCGGTTACTGTGTAATTGTTTCCCAGACTCTTGCTCATCCTCCCGCCATCCACCAGTAAAAACGCTCCGTGTACCCAATACCTCACAAAAGGTTTCGCCGTCACCGCTTCGCTCTGAGCAATCTCGTTAGGATGATGAGTTGACTGCAAATCCTCCCCACCCGCATGAATATCAAATGATTCTCCCAGATATTTCATAGACATGGCCGAACACTCAATATGCCACCCCGGAAACCCCACTCCCCACGGACTATCCCACTCCATCTGTCTCTTCTCATTCTTTGGCGAAAATTTCCACAAAGCAAAATCCTTTGGATTTCTCTTTTCCGGATTTACCTCCACTCTGGCCGCCCCAGCAGTTTCCCGCAGGGTAGACAGCTCTCCATACCTAGGAAACTTGCGCGTATCGAAATAAATCCCATCCGAAATCCGGTAGGCAAATCCTTTTTCTTCTAACTTTTTTACCAGCTCAATTTGCTCGGCTATATGATCGGTCGCCTTGCACAACACGTCCGGTCTCTGCAAACCCAAACTATCCAGATCATCCAAAAACTGCCGTGTGTAAAACCCGGCTATCTCATGAGCAGTCTTGCCCATCTTTCTCGCCGACTCCTCAATCCTATCACGCCCCAAATCCGCGTCTCCCAGGTTATCTCCCGTCAAATGTCCCACATCTGTGATGTTCATCACATACTTCACTTCATAACCGTTGTATCTCAATAGCCGCACCAACAAATCCGCAGTCATGTAAGTTCTGAAATTACCCACATGCACATAGTCATACACCGTCGGTCCGCAGGTATACATTCCCACTTTGCCCTTTTTCAACGGCACAAACTCCCCGACTTCTCTCGTCAGCGAATTAAACAATTTCATACCCTGATATTATCAGAAAAACCAATCCTCCGTTTTTATCAAAAATACGCTATAGCGCGTATTTGATAAATTGTTCCCCCTATCTACTTCCTCGACGGAGGCCAATAAAGCTTTTACCCCCAACAGGAATCATTGTTCCTCCAAGCATAGGCAATTTACCCCGGCTCCCCCGCCAGAAATCCCGCGGGCCCCGGTCAAACCGGCTCACCTGCGGCGGTTTGGATGGTTTAACTTTGTTATCCGCTGGCACGTTGCATTGCCTCCTTGCTTCCTTGTCTTGATTTTATCATCTTTGCCAGCACCGATTCTTTTTCCTTCTTCTCCACCACTTTCTTCTGCTCCTGCTTCTTCTCCGGCTCTTCCACTCTCCTGCTCTCCCGCTCTTCTCTTTTCTTTCTCGCCTCTACTATCTCTTTGTTTATCTGCGCCAACCTGGCCCTAGCCACCTGCAGTCGTTTGGCCTCATCCTGCTTAATCTGTTCTGGTTGCCCAGATTGCTCGATCGGCTTTCCATAATTCCCCGTCAAGGATTGCACCGCATCCTTAAACATTTCCTCCGCTGTTTTGACTACCGGTTTAGCCGCAGCCGCCACGCCCTTCTCCATTTTTTCCATTCCCTGGTCCCCAAATCTGTTGTAATTAGTACTCACGTCTTCCTTCCATAGCGTGCGTTAACGTCTGGTCATCCGCGTACTCAATATCCGCTCCCATCGGCAACCCATGCGCCAATCGCGTCACTTTGACATCTTTCAATTGTTTTCTTATGTAAAGACAAGTCGCTTCTCCCTCCATATTGGGATTCAAAGCCAAAATTATCTCTTTTACCTCGCCGAAGCCTTGGCGAAGGCGGGCCAACAGCTCCTGAATCCTGATTTCGTCTGGTCCAATATTGTGCAGCGGGTCGATCACCCCGTGCAGCACGTGATACACGCCCTTGTATCCATTGCCTCTCTCCAGTGCCAACACGTCCAGCGGCTGCTCCACCACACAAATCGTCGTCTTGTCCCGGCTAAGGTCAGCACAAATATCACATGGGTCGGATTCTGAAATATTATGGCACTCCGAGCACTCTTTGGTCCCGCGTTTCAGGTTTCCGATAGCTTCCGCAAACCGGTCCAATTCCGCCTGCGGCACATGCAGCAAGTAATACGTCAGCCTGGCCGCCGACTTCGGCCCCACCCCCGGCAACCGCTCAAAAGCCTCAATTAAACTACTAATCGCTCTGGCAACTCTCACTCTCTAAATTCTACCTCAACTCTCAACTTTTATCCCCGCCAAAAACATCTTCGCCGCCCCAAACGCTATCAGCCCCAAGCCAACCACCACTGCAAAAAAGCTCCCCCTTTCAGCTCCTGCTGTCATAGCCGCCAGACCGCTAAAAGCCCCCGCCATTCCCCAAAAAGCGTCAGTAACTGAATTCTTCGATTTCTCTAAATCAGGACTGGCCGCCGCCCATGAGGCCGCCCATGCCACCTGACACGTTCATCAGCTCCTTAGCCGCCAGCTCCTGACTCTTGCGGATGGCCTTGTTTAACACGTCATTCAATACCGGATTGCCGATGCCCTGCACGGTCAATTCAATTATTTTCTGATCTCCAGAAATAACCACCTTTACACCGCTTTCCTCAACTGTAATCTGTTGTCCAGCCAAATTCTTCTGCATAGTCATAGCCTGCTGCCGCAGCTTATTCAGATCTCCCAATTTTCCAAAAGCGTCACCTATTCCCATTTGCAGTTATTCTAAGCTCTAGTAACTTCCTTGTCAACGCTTAATGCCATCTCCGAGCTATCTCAATGCATGCTCCCGGCACCCAGCCCAAATGAAAACTGTCGTCCTTGAAATCTTTAGGATTTTCCATATTAAATCACTCACCCCCGAGCAAATGGCTTAAAAAAGCCTTAACTGACCCAGGTTTTACAAGTTCAGACATCTCCAATCCCAAAACTATCGCATTTACCAACATCAAAAATCCTGTCAAATAAAGATCGTGCACTAATTCGTCAGTGGACCTGGGTTGACGTTCACTCATACCCTATAGTCTAGAATTTATAATATTATATACAAGAGGCAAAAAGAAGCGATGTTAAGCCGGAATCTCTTTTTGGCGTAGTTTTTCCCAGATCGCCAAAACCAATACCACCGGGGCCAGCCAATAAAGAAGAATTATAGGGAAACGCCGCACGTCCGACCCCAAATTCCACGAGTGCACATAGATCAGCACCAGCGCTACATAATTCAACCTGTGAATCCACCGCCAATGTTTAATGCGAAAGATCGCCGCCGCCACTGCCAGCGTCAGTAAGCCCAACCCTATCTTTCCCCACCACACATACCCTCCCAAGCCCCTGCCAAACTCCAGAAGTGCCGGGTGGATCCAAGCCAAAATAAAGGCTATCTTCCCAATCCACATGTGCCATTTGATGTATTTTCTAAACCACGTAGCCAAGATAATCTGCACCAGCATGAGCGAAAACGCTGTCACCCCAATTGCCCGCGCTAATAAATACACATCCATGCTACACCGCTTCCACTTTAAATATCTCCGCCGCTGCCGCCACTAAATCTTCATCCACGCTGTCTGCCACCACTTCCTCCTTCGCCGGCTGCAGTCTCTGTCCCAACTGCAAAATCAATCTCGCCGGATCTGTTCCAAACACCTCTCCCACTGCCAGCCCCACAATCTGCCGGCATTTATCTGTTTCCAATTTATCTTTATGAAATTTATAAAATACCTCCAGCGTCAGCGTATCCCCATCATAATCAGTCGGCCGCGTAGATCGCAGCAAAGCCTCCACAGAGTGGTTATGGGGCCTAACCGTCTTTAATACATCCGCCCATCTCACCTGCACATCCTCCAGCTTAAATTTTCCTTTCCCTGAGCCATGCTTTACTGGTTTCGGATCCTCTTGTTTCGGATTTAGAGTTTCGTGCTTAGAATTTTCTATCACAAATATTTCCAGGGGCAACTGCGGCACTGCACTTGTTTTTGTCCTCTCGTAGGCCCTTTCCAGCCCTTCAATCAGCGGCAGCAGGGACTTGTCCATAGTTTCCAGCAATTGCTCCCGCAGCTCCTCTACTGCTCTTTCAATAAATTCTCTTGGGGCCACCCCCTCCGCCACAAAATTATTTATAAATTCCAACGCCTTCTTCGTTTCATTTGTCTTAATCAGTTCAATTAGTGTCCTGGGTTCGGCAAATTCCAACAACCCCAGCACCTCTTTCACTGGTTTGTCAGATAGTATCACTTGTTCCAAAATTTTAATCGCATCCCGAAAACTTCCTCTGGCCGCCTTGGCAATCATCTCCAGCTCTTCTACTCTTATACTCTCCTGCTCTCCCTTCGCCACAATCTTTAATTTCGCCACAATTTCGGCAATTGTCGGCCGCTTAAACTGCACCCGGGTGCACCGGGAAATTACCGTTTCCGGCAGCTTTTCTGGGTCTGTCGTGCACAGCACGAAGATAGCGTGCGCTGGCGGCTCTTCCAAGGTCTTGAGAAGTGCGTTAGCCGCTTCCGTAGTCAACATATGTACTTCGTCTACGATGTATACCTTGTACTTGGCTCGCATAGGCGCCAGTTTAATTTTGTCGCGCAACTCCCGGATCTCATCAATGCCCCGATTTGAAGCCGCATCAATCTCAATTACGTCCGTACACGTTCCCACTTCAATCTCTAAATTTAAGTCTTTGTCATTGCCGTTGACCTCCTTAGCCAGAATCCGCGCCGCCGACGTCTTCCCTGTCCCCCTCGGTCCCGAAAACAGCCACGCGTGAGGCAAGCTCTTGCCCTTTAACACTTTTTCCAGCATCTCTCTGGCCGATACCAAATCCAGTTCGGAAATTTTTTGCGGCCGGTACTTCAAATACAACGTCTGCGACACACTAATGAGTTTACGCTGTCCTTTTCACAAATCAACTGTATAAATTATCTGTTCAACCAAAATCAAACTCTCCTAAAAGTGAACACATTTGAAAACAACTCCTTGGCGTGTAGATCTTTCGCAAAAGCGTCCTCAACCCTACTTCTTTCTCTTTCAGGATGACCTGTCCTCGCGTATGGTTCATGAACTGGATCAAGTAGTTGCTTGGAAACAAGAAAAGTCGCTATTCCCCTCGCCAACCGCTTCAAGTTGTTTCCATCACCACGACTAGCCGCTTTTCCAGTCAGGGCCCCCAGAAAGGCAGCTGCTGTCGACTCTGCATATTCCCATCCGGCATCTTCCACCAAATCTCTCTCCTTTACCGGCATAACTTTATACCCACCAGCTCCATCAGAGGCTAAATAGTCCTCTCTTTCAGGGTTGTTTATCCACCGCACCATATGCCATAACTCATGAGCCAAGGTGTCTTCACCCCATTTTAATAAATGGCCCGTCTCTGAAAGCAACACTGCGGGGAACTCTCCAACTTTTCCATCTAAGCACTTCTGGAGAAACGCAAACCATACTACTCCAGCATTAATCATTACCGCCGGTACATCATCCACGGTATCTACAGGATGGAAAAAAACTCCATATCTTGCCAGAACGTACCCCGACTTACCATCAATCAACGACTCTGGTACTTCTAAAGCTTCACCCATCACCTTCTCCCTCGCTTTAACAACTATCATCTCATTCGCCTCCAGAGAACCTACGTCCAAGTACGGGTAACCAAAAATAGAAGAAATGAGCCCCCCTTGAAGGGGAGAAATGAAAACTCTCCATTTATTTTGTTCCAGCCACTTCCCCACCTTACCGGCCAATGCTGGCCCTCCCTCGATTTCCGACACTTTCAGGGCCATTTCTAACAATGCCTGCTTGTTAATCCCAATACTCCACTTTTGACCTAAAACCTCCAGCAAATTGGCTCCCTCAACCGCCACATTTTCCTCCATCCTTTCTGTAACCTCCACCTCAGGCACTAACGCCTCCCCCCTCATGATGGCCTTACTTAACTCCCTTACTTCCAGTGCCAAACCAACCAACGCTGCAGGAGCCCACACTAAAAACCTCCCTCTCGAACTCCTAGGATTAATGCCCAACTTTTCCCAAATACTCTCTGGGCGCACTTCATCTCCCGGCATATCTACAATTATTCTATCATCTCCACTCTACCCCAAAATTTACGACACTCTCCGCTATAGGCCCGAAGGTATATATGAATAAGGTCTTCGTGCCTTATTGCATATAGCGTAAGCTGTTGTAAATTAGTTGTGGTGAATGCCCAGGAGATGCAGGCAGGCGTGTTCGACCAAAGATTCAAACCGTTCTATGTCTGTCTTGCACACCACAATATCCCCCAAGCGAATCACCCCGTCAGGGTATGTTTTATCCAGTTCCAGTGGAAACGACAGTACATTGTGCGGCTGGCCATCCCACAATTTCTTCACCTCATCTTCACTTGCCTGGTACACTCCAACTTCGTATTTCCCCATTATTCCGTGCTCCCTAACTGTTTTCTCTACGACACTAGGATTGGCTAATTTTTTCATTGACTAGCCTAGCTACTAAACTTCCGTCTGCTTTTCCTTTAAACAATGGGGCGGCAACTCTCATTGCTTGCCCAAAATCTTTAGGCAAATCCATCTTGGACAGTTCAGCCAGAACTTCTTCCTCGCTCATAAGTTTTGGCATATATGCTTGTAAAATTTCCAGCTCCCGTTTCTCCTTGGTCGCCGATTCCACTCGTCCGGCTTTCTCAAACGATTCGATGGCCTCCCGGCGTTTCTTGGCCTCATTTTGCACCACCACCACTACGTCCTCGTCCGTCAAGTCGCGCTGTACATCTATCTGTTTGTATCCCAAGGCGCTGATCAGCATTCGCAAAACAGACACCTTCAGGGCATCTCCTGATTTCATGGCTACTGTTAAATCAGCCTTAATACGATCTGCGTTTGACATACCGGTTGGCCCTCCTCTCTTTGATTTTTTCCTGTTTGACCAGTGAGGGTTTCTTGTAAAACTCCCGTTTCTTTAGCTCCAACAACACTTCGTCTGCCAAAACTTTCTTTCTAAAGTCAGCAATCAACTTGTCATCGGATTGGCCAGGTTTTCTGCGTACCACTGTAGGCATAAATTTGTTTCACCCCTCCCCTCTTATTTTTTTAGCAATTTCCACTAACTTTAACGTCTCTGCTTTCCTCCCTAGTGGTACCAACCCCTCCTGCATCTCGTTTGGACGGGTAGGATACAACTTTATATGGGCATGATTTACCCCCAAACCCTCCATCAGCTGACAAGTCCGCAGCGTCCCCAATGTCTTGTCCAACGTTTTAGCCACTTTTCTAGCTGCCAAATACAAACCCGCCATTTCCCCCTCCGGCATATCAAACACATACGAGTCCCAATGGGCCTTCGGCATCACTAATGTTTGCCCTTCACGATATGGGTTGATATCCAAAATCGCCAAGTATTTTTCATCTTCCCACACCTTTTCTGCCGGTACCTCCCCCGCCACAACCTTACAAAAAATACAATCCTGCATATGTCTATTATACCAGGGGCTTTAGCGCATCACCGATATCACTTGGCTTAATTCTGCGTCAGGAGCTGCCACCGTCACCCGATTATTGGTCGCGCTTTTGACCACCGTATATCCAGTAGTATACCCACCTACCGCTGCACAATCGGTTATCGAAGCTCCGTTGTTGGTCAATGGGTCTACAGGCAGCGCAGCCAAATAGTCAGTTACTAAATCTGAGCACACATCTGCTGCTCCGGTAGAAATAGCCTGTACCACATCTGTGATCCCAGCTGGCAATCTTCCTTTGTTATCAGCCGCATATTGATGGACTGCGTTCAGAATCGAGTTCACATCGCTCTGCCGCTTCGTATTGTTGGCCAATGAAAACTGCCGAGCTGGATTAATAGCCACCAGTGTAATTACCAAAAGTACGGACAACACCCCAATCACTACCAGCAGTTCGATCAGCGTAAAAGCCTTCCTCATCAATTTAATTAAAGACCTGCTTAATAACCCTTGTCAAGGGGTAACTTGTCCCAAGGTGATCAAAACGTCAAATTGGCTTTGGGTATTCTCTCGGGACGTTCCCCCCACGACAGCCAATACCTTCTGTCTGTCCGCCTGGCTCACCCGCGGGGAAAATACCGTCAAGGTTTTATCGGTCTTTGCTCCCGTCGCCGTTTCAATGTTGGCAAATCCCAATCGGACCAAATCATCCCGCACTTTTTGAGCCTCGCCGGCCACCCCGGTGGCGTTGACTACCCGCATCGTCAAAACAACAGTAGCTGGAGTAGGAGTTGGACTAGGCGAAATCTGCACCACACGGGTCTGTCTGGCTTTGGCCCGGGCAACCGCCGCTTGCCGGGCAGAAATTGTCTGCCATGCCACCAACCCCACCCCCAAAACCGCCACCATAATCGCCCCAACCGCCATAATAGTGGCAGTTTTCTGATTCTTATTTACCCAACTTTCGTCATCTGTGTGCACATGAGTTACTCCCACAAAACTGTTTTCCATCACGTACCCCATCTTCTTCAAGATCAACCGGCAGGCATTGGTATCAAATGTAGACCCAACTCCCACCACTCCCAACACCAATTCCGGCACCACTGCCTTAACCACGAAACCCAGAGATTCAAAAGCCGTCCGCACCGATTCATATAGTCTGCGGTTAATTACCACCACATGATATTTACCGTTCGCCTTAAACACTTTGGAGCTCAAGCTAGCCAAGGGTACGCTGTCCACAAATTCCTGCACTTCCTCCGCCATCTTCTCGTCTGTGCCTCCCGTCAACTGCCTCTCGAAGTATGTTTCCGCATCCAGAACTACTACCAAATCAGATACCGAAATTTTGTTCGTTTCCACAAATTTCTTTATTTGCGCCGTCAATTCCGCCAGCCCCACCACATTTAGGTCCTTGACCATCTCCACCCCAAATGGCATCTTAAGCAATCCGTTGATCTGTGCGCCACACACCGACAGCCCCCCTCTAGACACACTGACTATAGTCGGTATTGTTTTCTTCATTCAATCTCCCTCCAGGTCTGAACTTCCAAAACTCCCACCGTATAATCCGCCACCACCTGAATCTTTCGGGTGGCCCCCTCCACGGTTGCGACAGAGTTTATAGTTTTTGGATCAGACCCAGTCACACTAATTGTGGCCGTCCCATCAACCGTTGTCAATGTCTCACCGGCAAAACTAGGATCCCGCAAGAGCAACAACAAGGCTTCCTCTGCCCCGGATTCCGCCAGTCCCAAGGCCATCTGGCCCAGCTCATACCGGCTTCCGCTTTGGGTATTGGAAATTACCACCGCCACCGCCGCCGATACCACTGCCATGGCCATAGCCACAAATACCAAAAGCACTACTAATGTTTGCCCTGAGCGAAGTCGAAGGGTCATCTTAGTCCCACCGCCGTGGAAAAAGCTCGGCTCCGATCCCCCGACGCCACCGTAAAACTAACTCTAGCTGTATCATCCACTCTGGTCACACTCCACTCACTAATTACACTGTCGTAACTATTTAATCTCACTCCACCTGCCAACAAGTTGCCCTCCACGAGCGAGTAGGCTTGGGGAGTCAAAACCATGATGTTTGCATCATAGGCGATTCTGGACAAAATGTATCGCCCGTCAATGTCTACCAGAGACGCTGCAGCCGATTCTTCTTGAGTCTCCAAAATCGTCGCCAGCATATTAGTCAACACCACCAAAAACAACCCCACTAAACCCATATATATCAATAGTTCAATCAAAGTAAAGGCTTTCTTCATGGTGAATAATTCACAGTTAAATCATAAAACACCGGGGTCGTCCCCGCATCGGTAGTTGTTAAATACAACTTATATTTAAAGCACCGCCCAGTGTTGTACCCCAAAGGCAAACTTCCTCCCGTCACCGAGTAAAATGTTCCACTGGTTCCATCCGGTCCCACAAATGTATAACTTTGACAATCTACCGAGACCGCCGTCTGTGCGGTAAGCGTTGTCTCTGACGGAGTCGCCCCCGTAAAACTTATGCGGTTATAAGACGTGGAGTACCCCGGGTCCAGGGCCGCCGACTCAAACGTCCCGGAAGATGAATATCTGCCCCCGGGCCCGCCGGCAATCGTCCTAAACTCCGCCCCCGCGTCCCCAGTAA
Organism: Candidatus Amesbacteria bacterium GW2011_GWA1_47_20; assembly: GCA_001002405.1. Lineage (GTDB taxonomy): Bacteria > Patescibacteriota > Microgenomatia > CAZETR01 > Amesbacteraceae > GWC2-45-19. The sequence continues at coordinate 9,252 of LCOA01000003.1, read as the reverse complement.
TAATGTACGAATACGCATCTCCGTCCTGTTCCATCACCGACGCCACTCCATTAACCCCCGTGTCCACGTTCAACCCTCCGCATCGACTGGGACTGCCTTCTGTCGTTACATCCACCACTTGATATTCCTCCCCCCCGCTACCCACTACTATCAATTTATTCCCACTCACTCCTATCACTCCTTTAGGCATCATGCCAGACGTATTGTAGCTGCCCACCGTCGGCCGGCTACCGGTTTTTGTAGAAATATCCACTATAAATAATTTACCCGCCGTCACATACGCCCGCGAAGCCGAAGCGTTGATATACACGTCCGTGGCCTCCCCTCCTCCGGCCAGACCCGCTTGCCCCACCACCGTCATCGCGGCCGGATTGCTCACGTCCACAATCTGCAGCTGGCCAGAAGTGTCTTCCGTCGCCACATAGGCATACGTTCCGGACACCACTACTCGTCGGCCCTCATCCGCCAAATTCACCACTCCCAATTGGGCCCGAGATCCGGACTTACTGGACAAGTCAAAAGTATAAAGCTTGGCCCCGTCCGTCATATATCCCACATTTCCTGCCACCCACACGCTGTCTCCGGATCCGTTACCCGGAGCGTTAAAATACCCCGCCTCCGAATACGGATTGGTTGTCAGGTTTATGATTTCTATCTCCTTGGAATTTGAATCCGTGGCCAAATATGCATAGTCAGCCTCTCCAAATACCCCGTTTGTTTTGAACCCGTCAAAAGTCCCGGCGATAGCTGCCACCGGTGGGTTAGCATTGGAAATAGTCACATTAGCAAAAGATACTCCGGAGGCATTTTCCCCTGTTCCCGCAAACGCCCGGCCTTCAATGGCCGTCAGCGCATTAGCCACTCCGCTTTTAGGCAAATCCAGAGCCGCGATAGACAAGTTGGGATTGCACCAGTCTCCCTGTCCACCCGCTCCCAACACTACCTCACCCCCCGCTGTGTTTGTAACAAATGTTGCGGATTTTACACCAGCATTAAATTGGGCTTCAGTTGTTTCCGTGTACACCAAATTGTCCAAATACCGAGTCATTACCAAAGCACTAGCCACACTGTTAGCCAATGGACTAGACCAGCTCACCGTCACCACGACATTTTTTGTCGACGGATCTACTTGGCCACCACGCACATAGTCTGAAATCACTACACTCCGGGTCAAATCTCCCAACACTTCACTGCCAATTGCCAATTGCCAATTGCCAGCTGCCACTACTGGATGGTACACCCCGTTTACCGCAAAGCTCGTCCAGCCTCTATTCCGCACCGCCCGCACCGCTTCCACCGCCTCCCGTAAACTGGCTGTCCCCGCCAGCCTCTGCTCCTGTTGGGCCCACCCTTCCCGGCTAGCCATGACCCCGGCCATAAATGCTGGAATTAGAATAGCCGCCAAGCCCATGGCCACCAAGAGTTCCACCAGCGACTGGCCTTTAGTCAACTTGGGTAACCACGCCATAGACATTGATATATAACGTTTTAACAGTTCCGTCTGTATCATCCGTCAATGTCACCGTCCCCGCCTCTGTTTCCCCAGAAATCGGAGTAAGTGTAATGGTGTTGTCCGGATAACTGGAACTCACGGTCAAATTGTTATCCAAATCCACCGCCGCCAAATCAATTACCCCCGCCCCGGCCCCCATCATGGTCTTTACTTGCGCCGTCCGGATATCTGCTACCAGCTGTTCCACTCCCGATAATTTAGCTACCCGCCGCTGGCCACCCAACAAATTTACGGTGGTGGCCGTAATCACCACCGCTCCAATAGCCATCACCACAATCATTTCAATCAATGTAAATCCTCGCTTCATATCTGCTTCCTATATCTAATCTACCAGATCCCACCCATTACACCAACCTACGCTATAGCGTACTTTGTCGTAAAATTACAAATCGAATATTTCTCTCAAGTCCTCATCGTTTTCGATTTTTTCCGCCGTCACCAGCTTCACTCCATGCGGCACCCCCAAAACCTCACGCAGAAAACTTATCTCTTTTTCTAAAGGGTACGGGTATACGTATACGCTTCTCTGCATTCTTCTCAGCCCTAACTTTTTTAGCCATCTACTTAATCCGTCCCGCCGGCTCTTATTTAATTCGTCTACATCAAAAAATACCATCCGCCATTTCCCGTCCCACGTTGACGGCTTAGTAATACCCAACTCATCAAGACTTCCCCTGATAATCTCCGTTTTTCCTTTATCAGTAATCCGTACCTCCGTTTTCCCATCCACTTCCCGCATTTCGATCCTCCCCTTACGCAACAATCTTTCGACTCCATCTTTAACGCTACTGGCATAGTACTCTTTCCAAAACTCATCCTCCACATCGAAATTAAAACCTTGTTTCAGTCTTCGATATGATTCGTATTTAGACGGAACTACCAACCAATCCGCATATCTATCCAGCATCTTCAGAATCGTTATCACCCCCACTCTCAATTTTCGCTTCGTCTTTTGCTTCATCATTTACACCATCTTACGCTATATGCAATAAGGCACGAAGGCCTTATTCATATATGCCTTCGGGCCTATAGCATGGATCGTTGTAAATGTCTCTACTACCTACCACCCACTTGACCTATCAGTCCGTAAATGGGAGCGATAATCGCCAGCATCATTCCCCCCACCGATATCCCCACGATCACCAAAAGCACCGGTTCCAAAAGTGCCGTCGCGGCCTTTAGTGAATTACCCACTTCATAATCTAGATGTTCGGAGATCTCCTGCATCGATTTATCCAATGTCCCCGTTCTTTCTCCTGCCTCTACCAATTTGATCATCATATTCGGCACTATTTTTTTACCCATGCGCAATCCATCCGACACTTTCTTTCCGGCAATCACCATCTCCCGGCACCGGGCTATCAACTTGGCTATTCGCCTATCCATCACTACATCTCCAGCCAGTTCCAAGGCTACAGTAATCGGCAACCCCGAAGACAACAGTTGATACAAGCTACGGCTAAATCTAGTCCAATCAATTTGCCGTACTAGGCCAGATATTCCCGGCAATCCAAAAAACAACGCCAACACCCATTGCCTTCGCATGCGATACAAAAGAAGTGCGCCCCCAACTACTACTACCACTCCCACAATGATTAGAGCCGTATTTTGCAAAAGTAAGTTTGACGCCCAAATTAGTACTTTGGTAGGTAACGGCAGCTCCACCCGCAACCGGGAAAACACTCCCGAAATCCGCGGCACCACCACCGTCAAAATCATGAGCAACACTCCGGCAAACAAGGCCATAATCAGTCCCGGATAAATCATGGCAAACTTCACCTTATCTGTAAATTCAATCTCTTTTTGAATATGTTCCTGCAGGTCTTTTAGAGTTGTCTCTAGCGTTCCCGCTTCCTCCGCGGCCTTAATCAGATTGAGAGTCACTTTGTCAAACACTCTGGGATAACTCGCAAATGACTCCGAAATTTGCGTACCCTGCTGCAAATCTGCTCTCAAATTCAAAAGTACTTTCCGTTGGTTGCCTTTAGTGTCTTCCAGAAGCGACTCTACCGCCTCAGCCAGAGGAATGCCCGACCCCAACATGATCCCCAGATTTCTCAAGATCGACAGCTTTTCCGAGTTCGAAAGAGTGGTCATACCAATTCCGACTTGGTTACCCGCAGGACTTCTTCCACCGTCGTAACCCCAGCCGCAATTTTGGCAAATCCGTCCCCCAGGATGGTCTTCATCCCCTCTTTCGTGGCCGCTTTGGCGATCACGTCCGCGTCCGCTTTTTGGGTAATCAACTTTCTGATTTCCGCCGTCACTTCCAGCACCTCGAACAACCCCACCCGTCCCGAATATCCCGACAGCCGGCATATTTTACATCCCTTGCCTTTAAATACTGGATATTTATTTTTTGCCCCCCAGTTCTCCTTAACCACCTCAGGCGGAAAACTCTTAGTCACTTCTTCAGCCGTTATTTCCATTTCATACTTACACGCCGGGCAAATTTGCCGTACCAGCCGTTGCGCCAGTATTACCGACACCGTCGACGCCACCAAAAATGGTTCCACTTTCATGTCTATCAGCCTCGGGATAGCGGTGGCTGCATCATTGGTGTGCAGCGTGGACAACACCAAATGTCCTGTCAGAGCCGCGTTTACGGCAATGCCCGCCGTCTCCCCATCCCGGATTTCACCCACAAAGATCACATTCGGGTCCTGCCGCAAAATTGACCGCAACCCCGAAGCAAAAGTCAGATTAGTTTTGGGGTTAACCTGAATTTGATTCGCTCCCCGGATGCGGTATTCTACCGGGTCTTCGATAGTTGTAATGTTCTTCTCCCGGGAATTAATAATTTTCAAAATAGCATAGATCGTCGTCGTCTTTCCCGACCCCGTGGGCCCGGTGCACAGAATAGCTCCGTATGACTTAGTAAAAGCCCGGGTCAATTTAGCCAGATCCGCCTCGCTCATACCCAGATCGTGCAAAGTATACTGCCGGGATCTACTAGACAGCAGTCGCAACACCGCTTTTTCTCCGTCTGCAATCGGCAGTATGGACACCCTAATGTCCAGGTGTTCTTCTTCCAACTTCACCCGCATTTTCCCGTCTTGGGCCGCCATGTGTTCATCCGTCCGCAGACTAGAGAGCACCTTAATCCTGGTCATCAACCGGTCATGCAGGCGTTTGGGTACATGCAGCACATCCTGCAACACTCCGTCAATTCTATATCTCACCAAACAACCAGACTCTTCTGGTTCAATATGAATATCAGAGGCCCGGTTCTGATATGCCGTTTCGATAATCGCGTCCACAATTCTGGCTACCGGCGGATCTTCCAGGACAGCTTCGGCTGTCCTCCCAATATCTTCGGCCAGCAAGTTGTCTACCAATTTTTGCACATCACCCTGATATACCCGCAGGGCGATTTGGATATCCCGCAGAGTCGCCAAATGCGGCAGCACCTTTTGCCCGGTTTTCTTTGCTACCATCTCCAAAACCGGCCGGCTAGTCGCCGGATCCGCCACCGCCACTTTTACTCCCCCGGCGTCTCTGGCAAAAACTACTATCTTTTGTCTCCTGGTCACCCGGTCCGGAATAACATTAAACACTTCTTCGGGGATATCCAGCTTGGACAAGTTCACAAACGGCAGCTTAAAATTGGCCGCCAACGCTTGTCCCAATTGCTCGTCGGTCACCATTTGAATTCCGGGCGTACTCCAAAATTTCCGCGGCTTTCTTTGCGTCCAGAAGTTTGGCTTTTACCACCAGGTTCATCAATTGGTCGTCGGGCAGAATGGCCATACATTTATAATAGCACCATGCCAGTCTTTATGCCGGTAGGGACCAATGCTTCTGTCAAGTCGTTGTCCCGCGAGGATTTGGAGGGCATCGGGGCCACCATTATCCTAGCCAATAACTACCACTTATATCTGCGTCCAGGGTCAAAGAATATTAAAAAGCTAGGCGGTATTCATAAATTCATGAACTGGCCCCATACTATTCTTACTGACTCTGGAGGATTTCAAATCCAAAGCCTCAAACCCAAAATCACCGATGAGGGCGCGGAATTTGTGTCTCACCTAGATGGCTCTAAACATTTCTTCACTCCCGAAAGCGCCACCAAGTCTCAAATAGACATCGGCGCAGATATTATTATGGCCTTTGACCACAGCGTACCCAAAGGCGCTTCTCACTCTTATGCCCGCGCCGCCGTCACCCGCACCCACCAATGGCTCATTCGCTGTATTAAAACATGGAAAAATAAAAAACAGAAGCTTTTTGGGATAATCCAAGGTGGTGAATTTCCTGACCTGCTTCGTGAATCTGCAAAATTCGTCGTCGACCAAAACTTGCCCGGCGTCGCCATCGGCGGCGCCGTCATCGGTTCAGATCCACATCAAACCGCCGATACCATTTCTAGTGTCAAGGATCTTCTTCCGTCTAGCATCCCGCTCTACGCCATGGGTGTCGGCATCCGCCCTTCAGACATTATTTCTGTTATCAAGGCCGGGGCGGATATGTTCGATTGCGTCGCCCCCACCCGCCTGGCCCGGGTCGGCCTGCTCTACAACCATGAATCAAAAAATGAACGCATCGACATCAATCAATCAAAATACAAATTAGACAAAAAACCCATCGACGATTCCTGCGACTGTTCCACTTGCAAAACCTACACCCGCGCCAACCTGCGCGTCATGATCAAAACCGCAGAAAAAATTACTTAACGCACTACTATCTTCTTCTTCTCTCTCTCAGTCCACCCACATCTTTCATCTCTCGCTTAAACAAATCAACATTGCATCCAATCCGTTGTATAATCCTCCCACCTAACCCCCATATCATGAAGCCACTAGGAGATCCCGAGAAATCACTACCCATACTGCGTGACGGTATTCTTCGTCTTAACCTTCTAGCCCTCGCACTTTTTTCCGGACTAGACAAGGATCCTAAATTTGCAGCTATATTTATTGGACTCTCTTTGGGATACCCAATGATCCTACAAATCATAAACAAAAAAATTGATCAGAGTGCTGACCCCAATTTTCCCTTGTCCAACGAATACAATCAATGGCTCCATAACCTTGAATACGACTCCATCTATGTTGCTAACCTGGTTCTCTTCTCAGCCGTCATCGCCCAAACACTTGTCCATTTTGTTAAATAGCGACACCACAAACCTCAGCTTTTTTGGGTATGACTTCTCGATATCCTCTTCGGGTTTCTTTCTCACTAGCTCCTGACTCCTAACTCCCATTACAGCATGCAACGAAATATATCCGATTATATTAAATTGGCGCATCAGTTAGGTACTTTCGATACCAGGATACAGCGCGTGCCGGAACTGTCTATCTGAGATCTTTTCGTGAAAACTCACAACCCCTCGGCTGAATTCTGCAATTCCCCAAAGTCCGCCGCCCCTCCATCATCCACCGTACTATCCAGCTCTTTATTCAAATCTTCCTCTGTAGTTACTATAACCGCTCCAGTTTGAGGTCTTGCGGTTTTTTTCGTCAGTCCCGCCCAAAGCAACACTGCCGCCAGAACCAAAACTATCAGTATCAAAACTTTCTTCATGGTGTACTCACAGGTTTCACACTTTTAATAGCGTCGGATACCGCCTTCCGGGCCGGAACTATTTTTCCCTCGTGCAAGTTTCGCAAATCCGTCGTCAAAGCTTTCATCGTCTCCCCCACATTAATTTTCAATTTATCCTCGGTAGAAATAGTCATGGTATATATTTTAGCTGCCTGCGCGGCCACCGCAATCCGAGCATCCGCCACCGCTGCTTCCGCCACCACCGTATCCCCTCCCCGGGCTTTGACCTTAACCAGAATTTCGCTCATCTTATCCAAGTGCCTCGTCATCGCGTCCGTCCTGCGCTTATTAATTTCCACCAGTTTAGCATCAACCCGCTCCACAATTTTTCTCTTCCGCTCGTCCCTGACCGTCTGCACTTTAGCCCCCGGAGTCGCATTCTTAGCCATTACTGGGGCAGCAAACATCAATCCTACTAAAAAAATCGCGGCAAGCACCTTCATTGTTACTTTAGTCTAACAATTTTTAATAACTTGTCAACCACTCCCATCCGCCACACATCTTGCAGAGAAATTAGCGCCAACAGACCCAGTAACACCGCCATACCCCAAGCGTTGATTTTTTGCTCCACTTCTGTCGGCAATCTTTTTCTTCTCACCCATTCCAACCAGATAAAAAACATCCGTCCCCCATCCAAAGCCGGAATGGGCAAGATGTTAAATACCGCCAGGTTTACAGACAGCACCGCCACCAGCTCCACCAACGGCCACTTACCTCCTTTGGCCACTACATCTGTCAGCTGATAAATCCCCACTGGTCCGGCCACGCCCTCCGGCGCTTTTCCAACCGCTAAACTTTTACCGATTCCTCTTAACCCTTCCATCACTTTACCCACCCATACCCCCGTGGCTCTCACTCCACCCACCACAGCATTCCCTGCGCATTGCGGGCTGAGCGCTGAGCATTTTTGCATCAGCAAATAAGGAAAATCCGCAATCGCCACCCCCACTGGACCTTGTCCTTCCGGCGGGTTTTCCCGCGGTGTCAGTTTGACTACTGTGTCTGAAAAACTATCTTGAGTAATGCCCTCCAAAAGTTGTGTGCCATTCCCCCGCCTCACCGTCAGATTCACTTCCAACCCAGCCCACGACCGCATCAACCTGCCAAATTCGTCTCCGTTTTCCACTTTTCTACTTTCCACTTTCAATACCCGGTCCTCTACTTTCAATCCCCCCGTTTCTGCCGGACTCCCTTTTTCAATCTTCAATATTGTCACCTGATTTTCCTGTCCCACCGGCACCCCCAAAGCCGCGTACAAAGCCACAAAACCCCCTATCGCCAACATCACGTTCATTACCACCCCAGCCGCCACTACAATCATTCTCTGTTTTCTGCCTCGACTCCAGAAATCTTTCCCTTTTTCTTTTACTTCGCTTTCTTCCCCGTACAATCTCACAAACCCCCCAAACAGCAGCGGATACACAGAATAATCCGTCTCTTTAATCTTTAGCGTAAACAGCGGCTTGGTAAACGGCAGTCCAAAAGCAAACTCCTCTACTTTAATCCCCAAGAATCGTGCCATCAAAAAATGCCCCAGCTCATGCACCAGCACCAACACCGACAACACTCCCAAAAAAATCCAAAACGTCATGACTTCCAGTCTACCACATCACCTAATAATTATTCTCAGCATTCCAACCAGAACCCCACCTGCCGCTAGGTATGCCAATATTCTTAGCAATCCCACCACTTTATCCCTCGCGGTCTCACGTTGAACCGGAAATCGGTGACCATCCTGCAACGACCTCATCTCCATCATGTCCATACGCATATCATACCACCAATAGTTCCGCTTCTTTTGCTTTGCCAATTTTTTCAATTTCTTCCATCATGGAATCCGTAATTTTTTGTAGTTCGTCTTCCGTATGTCTGCGGTCATCCTCCGGCAAACTGCCATCCTCAAATTGGCGTTTTACTTCTGTCATCAGCTCGTGCCGGGTTTGGCGCACCTTCACCCGCCCGTCTTCCAATTTGACGTGCAGCATCTTGACATACTCCATCCGCCGCTCGGCCGTTAACGCCGGCACCGCAATTCTGATCACGTTGTTATCAATCACCGGCGTCAAGCCCACATTAGCCGCCTCAATATCCCGCCTAATATCGCCAATAATCGATTGGTCGTATGGAGTAATTGTTAAGGATTGAGCATCCGGCACGGAAATTGTCCCCAGTTCTATCACTTTCATCTTGGCCGT
>LCOA01000002.1 GCA_001002405.1 Candidatus Amesbacteria bacterium GW2011_GWA1_47_20 | reverse complement strand
GCCGAGACTCAAGATTCCGAGCACAACGGTCACATCGATGCTGTCAAATTGACCTTCTCTGAGCCGATCGACGATTCTCGACTTGAGCCGGGAGCTGACGGATGGGACGTGGCTGACCCAGCCGGAGCGGAACAAATCACTAGTGGCAGCGGAGTTAATGACCGCATTTTAATTCTGAATTTTGGCGAGGGCCCCACCCCCGATACGGCCAATACTCCTTCTGTTACCTATGCCTCAAGTGATGGGGAGAGAAGCACTTACGATTTAGCCGGCAACGAGTTGGTTGGCGATACTTGGCCAACTACCGACTTGGCCGAACCTGCCATAATTTCTGCCGTTACCAGAGATACAGATCCAAACGGTCGCCTGGATACTATCGAAGTCCGGTTTTCAGAACCTATAGACGACGAGCTTCTTATAGACGAAGCAGATCACTGGACAGTCTCCGACGATTACACCGTTTCTTCCGTGGATTCGGGTGCCACTGCAAACGATGACACTATCCTATTACATCTTACGGAAAAGTCTGTCAACGACACGGGTACTATGCCTGACGTTTCTTACTCACGCACCGGTGGCGAAACCAGCGTTCATGATCAATCGCCAGCCAGCAATGAATTAGTTGACACTACATGGGAGGAAACATCTGATGGCGCAAATCCGGAGGTGGCCTGGACAACTCCGGCCGCAAACACTACCATTTCTGGCACCGCGGCTTTGTCCGTGGCCGCCAAAGACGATAACATGACGGGCATCAAGTCCACCCAGTTCCAATATCGCGCTGATGGCGAGGAAAGTTTCCATGATATTGCCGGTTCTTCCTGGAACACTACGTCCTTGGCTCTGGGTAAATATATCTTGCGGGTTATTGTCACCGATAATGCAGACAACGTCACCACTATTGACGAGCCAATTTATGTCGCCGCCGTAATTTCCAATATCTACGGTCATACCATAGACACTACCCGCATTGAAATCACCTGGAATACCGACCGGCCCACTGATGGCCGCATAATTTACGACACCCTTAGTCACGGCAGCGTTGATCCTTCCGCTTCACCAAATTACGGATATGCAAGTAGCACCGGAACCGAACATTCCGTTCCGGACTACGGCACTTCCCATGCAATTGTGGTAGGTGGATTGTCTAGCAATATGGGCTACTACTGGCGCATTGTTTCCGCCGGTACTCCGGTGGTCATTAGCGCCGAAGGTATGACCAGAACATACAGTGAAGCCAGTGCCGGTGGCGGCGGTGGTGGTGGAGGAGGTAATCCCACTGTGAATACTCCTCCGGCTGTTCCCCCAGCACCCGCCGCCGTCTTAGGGGTAGCCACCGAAGAGATTGAAGAAACAGAAGAGGAGATTTTGTCCACTCCCACTCCTACGCCCACCCCCACTCCCCAAGTCCGGGGCACTTCTACTTTCAATTTCAACTGGTGGCTGGTCATCATCCCTACGGCCTTACTCGGCTTGATCATCTCTGGACTTCTGCTCTGGCGTCGCCCATAATAGTTTCCAAATGTGGAAATTCCTGCGCCACCTCTTCTTTCCCCACGAATCCAATAATCAGCGGGCCAAGTTTCTTCACCCCTCATCTTTAGTTCTTACCATCGGCTTCTTTTTGGGATTCCAACTACTTCTCAGTCAATTAGCCACTGGTTACCCGCAGATCTTAGGTTACGCTTCCCAGATTTCTCCGGAGGACATTGTCCGCTTGACCAATGTTCAGCGGACAGCTGCAGGTTTGTCGGAAGTGAAATTAGACAGCGAACTTTCCACAGCCGCCGCTCAAAAAGCCGCGGATATGTTTGCCAGAAATTACTGGGCCCATGTCTCGCCCGTTGGCACTCAACCTTGGTATTTCGTCACCTCTGCCGGGTATGCCTACCGCTACGCCGGAGAAAACCTGGCCCGGGATTTTTCGGATGCCAAATCCATCGTTGACGCCTGGGTGGCTTCACCTACCCACCGCGAAAATCTCCTCAACAGTAATTACCGGGACATTGGTATCGCCGTGGTCGACGGCACATTAGAGGGCCGGGAGACTACTTTGGTAGTGCAATTGTTTGGTACCAAACTCTCGGCTGCTCCGGCTATCGCTCCCGCCGCCCGCATTGTCCAGCCCGTTTCCGCGGCCACGTCAACTGTCGGCATCGTCACGCCCAAAGTTTCTCCATTTGACGTAACCAAGGCCGTTTCCCTTACCTTGCTTATCATTTTTGTCACCGTACTGGTTATTGATCTGGTTGCCGTTTATCAGAAAAAAGTTGTCCGCTGGACCAGCAAAAGTTTTGCCCATCTGTTATTTATGTTAGCCTTGTTAATAGCCGCCTTCATTATTTCCAAAGGCCAAATACTGTGACATTCGAACACGATTTCGCCCATCACCCTTTGCATTATTTTGTCCTTCTCTGTGTGATGCTTGTGGGCCTGTGGGGCATTTTCTGGTTCGACTATCACCGTTTTCTTCAGCTAGGAATTCTAGTCAGCATGGCCGCCTCTTATGTTGTTTGGGGAGTTGTTCACCACGCCCATCATCGGGATTTGCATATCAAGATAGTTTTCGAATATTTACTTGTAGCCATTTTTGCGGTACTTATTTTTGCCTCGCTCATTCTGCGCGCGTGAAACATCGCCTGTTTACCGCCATCGATCTGCCAGACACCACCGTTTCAGAAATCGTGACTCTTCAACCCCAACTCGAGAAACTTAAAGCTCCTCTGGTGTGGGAGAAACGTCCTCATATGACTCTCAACTTCTTAGGCCAGATTCCTGATGACGAAGTTCCATTAGTTAAAAAAGCCCTCACTCAAGCCACTCAAAGCGCTTACCAATTTACTCTTCAACCGTTGTATGTAGAAACTCTCTACAGTCGCCACGAGCCCACCATCCTGTATTTGTCTCTAGCCAAATCAGAAGAGTTGAATGATCTTCATAAATCATTAATCGTAAATCTTGAATCAATCACCCCCCAGCCCCGTAAGTTTTTGCCCCACATCACCATAGCCCAGCTCAGACGCACCGACCCTGTTTCCACCAAGCGCTTTATGGATCTCATATCAGATTTTGAATCTCCCCAATTCACTCCATTAACTGTAGAAAAAATATCTCTGTATCAAAGCCTCATCACTCAAGCCGGCACCACCCACCAAAAGCTCGCCACATTTATGCTACAATCTCTTCTGCTATGAAAGGTGTCGTTCTCGCCGGCGGTTTAGCTACCAGGCTTCAACCCCTAACTTACGTCACCAACAAACACCTTCTCCCCATTTACGATGAGCCGATGATTTTCTATCCTTTGCGAACTTTGATTAAAGCCGGCATTAAGAATGTTATGGTTATTGTCTCCGGACCCCACTCCGGACAATTTGTGCAGATACTTAAAAATGGCAAAGAGCTAGGCCTCGACCACTTAGAATATGGTTACCAGGAAAATCCGGTTGGCGGGATAGCCGATGGGTTAAAAGTAGCCGAAGACTTTGTCGATGGGGATACGCTGACTCTCATTCTCGGGGACAACACCACAGACGCCGATATTTCTCGGGAAGCTGCCTCATTTAAAAGAGGGGCGGTAATGTTTCTTAAAAAAGTACCTGACCCCCAGCGCTTCGGCGTTCCAATCTTTAGTAAAGCTAAGAAAATCATAGGCGTTGTAGAGAAACCAGTCAAACCCCCCTCTCCATATGCTTCCACGGGTCTATATATTTTTGATAGCCGCTGTTTTGCAGTGGCAAAAAAACTTAAGCCTTCTAAACGTGGCCAGCTGGAGATCACTGATGTTCAAAATTTTTACATTAAAGAGGGCACTATGCAGTGGCACGAACTAAAAGGTTATTGGCATGATGTAGGCACATTTGACAGCCTGCTCGCAGCCAATCTCTATTGGGCTCGGAAAAGAGGTATCAAGATATGAAATTGCTAGTTACCGGTGGAGCGGGATTTATCGGCTCGAATTTCATTAAGTATTGGTTTAACAAATACCCCAAAGATTACATTGTCAATCTCGACAAACTTACCTATGCTGGCCACCCATCATCGTTAAAAGATATCGTTGGGAAGAAAAATTACAACTTTGTTAAAGGAGATATCTGTGACGAAAAGCTGGTCGACAAGATCATGGGGGGCATAGATGCCGTTGTGAACTTCGCAGCTGAATCCCACGTCGACAGATCCATTATTGATCCAGACATCTTCGTCAAAACAAACATTGTCGGAACTACTGTTCTCTGCCGTCAGGCAGTTAAACACCACGTGAAGCGATTCCATCACGTTTCCACAGATGAAGTTTTTGGGACACTGAAATTGACTACGAGTGACAAATTTAGTGAAAATTCCCACTACGATCCGAGAAGCCCATACTCTGTCTCCAAAGCAGCCGCCGATTTCGTGGTCAGAATGTATTTACACACTTTTGGGCTTCCTATAACCATCACTAATACCTCAAATAACTACGGCCCATATCAGGATCCAGAAAAGCTTATTCCCAGGCTAATTACCAACGCTATGGACAATCAGCCTCTTCCTGTATACGGAGATGGCAAAAATGTGAGAGATTGGATACATGTTGACGACCACTGCTCGGCGATCGATATCGTGTTGAGAAAAGGTCAACCCGGAGAGACTTATCTAGTCGGTGTTAATTGTGAGAAATACAACATCGATATTGTTAAGACAATACTAAAAATTATGGATAAGCCAGAATCGTTAATTTCTTACGTTCCTGATCGGCCAGGTCACGATAGGCGTTACGCACTCGACAGTTCAAAAATCCGCCGCCAGTTGGGTTGGAGATCCACGCATGATTTTGACATCTGGTTAACCAAAACCGTAGAATGGTATCAGCAAAACAAATGGTGGTGGAGACCACTAAAAGCGCGCGCTGAATCAATATATAAAAAATAACATGGGATTTATAAAAAAAACAGTCAAGGAAATCAAAACCGAAAAAGGGGTTAATTTGCTTCAGCAGACTTACAGTAAAGAACCACATCCGAAAGACGTAGTGCTTATGAAAATCAACGTCTTCCCTGACGACTTGGGCGGGTGGTTTAAGGAAAACTTTAGATTATCAGAAAGTTTCCATTTTCAAGCATTAATCGAATTTGGTATTAATTTTAAGATCCGTCAATCCAACATGTCATATATCGCCGCAGGAGGCAAAAGGTTTTGGCATATCCATCCCAGTCAAAATGAAATTTGGACGACCAACTCCATTTTGTTAGTAGGTCTAGTGGATCTAAGGGAAGGGTCAGAAACATATGGTCAAAAAACCAAAGTAGTACTGTCACCAGATAAGGCGTTGTATATTCCCCATGGGGTGGCTCACGGTTTCATAAATCCCAACAACTTTCCGGTGACCTTGGTTTATTTTGCGGATCAAGTATTCAAAGCTGACTCTGAAACCGAAGAACATAGAATTGATCCAAAACAGCTACCCTTCGATTTCGTCGAACCAGATATAATGTAGTATGAAAACACTAGTTACAGGAGCTTTCGGACTAGTGGGATCAAGATTTGTAGAGCTGTACCCGCATCCCCAAGATCTTCTCACTCCGGGTCTGGGTGAATTTGACCTGGCTCACCCCGGAGAATATCTGGCCAAGGAAAATCCGGATGTTGTTTTGAACTTTGCCGCCTACACCAACGTCTCCGAAGCTGAAAAACAACGTGGCGACCAAAACGGACCCTGCTGGCAAATAAATGTGGAAGGAACCAAAAATCTTGTCGCTGCACTTCTTGCTAATACCCGTTTAATTCACATCTCCACCAATTATGTCTTTTCCGGATCTGCCGCCGACCCCGGTCCTTACGCGGCAGACCATCAGCCAGAGACCAACAGCCAACTGCTAACTTGGTATGGTTATTCCAAAGCCGAAGCAGAAAGAGTTGTGGGGGACAGGGGAACCGTCGTCCGTCTTATCTCCCCCATCCGGGCCAAATACCCAGCTAAGCTCGATTATCTGCGCAAACCCCTAGACCTGTTTAATCAGGGCAAACTTTATCCGCTTTTTACCGACCAGCAAATTTCTCTTACCTATATTGACGAGGCTTGTCTGGCACTGCAAAAAATCATTGATCAAAATCTCTCCGGCGTCTTTCACATGAGCTGTCCGGACACGACCACCCCGTATGAAATCATTACCTATCTCTTGCAAAAATTAGGCAAAGATATTTCCGGCGTGCAAAAGTCGTCGGTTGATCCCAAGCGTTACCCCAAATTTGGCGGACTCAAACCCAGTTTTGATTTTTCACCCTGGAAGCAAGTAGTAGATAAACTTATTGAGCAGGGGATCGCCACTTCTTAATTTTGGCGTGATCACCAGAGAGAAGAATTTCAGGAACCTTCCAGCCGTTGTATTCTTCGGGGCGGGTATATTGAGGGTATTCGGCTTCTCCCGCATTATGTGATTCTTCAATCAAAGATTGCTCATTTCCCAACGCCCCAGGTAACAACCGCACAATTGTATCTACCACCACCATCGCCGGAACCTCCCCGCCGGATAACACATAGTCACCAATGGAAATTACTTCATCTGCAATATGTTCATGCACTCTATGGTCCACGCCTTCATAGTGTCCGCAAATCAATATCAAGTGCTCATCATGTGATAAATCAGCTGCTTTTTTCTGGTTAAATTTCTTTCCTCCGGCGTCTAACAAAATAACTTTTGTGCGTTGAGACCTGAGGGCTGTGACCGCTGCGTTGACGACGTCAACGCGTATGACCATTCCCGGTCCTCCCCCATACGGTTTATCATCTACCGATTTATATTTATCTGTCGCCCAATCCCTCAAGTTGTGGATTTTTATTTCCACTAGCGACTTATCAGTCGCCCGCCGAACAATTGAATGATCAAATGGCCCTGTAAACATTTCTGGGAATAGCGTCAAAATATCAACTTTTAGCATGATATACTCAATTATATATGAAAGTCGTAATTATTATGCCCGCGTACAATGAAGCGGAGAATATCGGCCTGATGATTGAAGAGCTGTTTGGCAAAGAATTTCCCCAAATCAAGAATACCGAGATGCATCTTCTGGTCGTCGATGATTTTTCTCCGGATGGCACGGGGAACATCGTTAAAAAATATCAGGCCGAATATAAAAATCTGCACCTGCTGCAAAAACCCAAAGAGGGCTTGGGCTGGGCCTATATCCGGGGCATGCAGTATGCAGTTAACAAACTTGGTGCTGATGCGGTTATGGAAATGGATGCTGATTTTCAACATCCACCCAGATTCGTCAAAGATATGGTGGCCGCGTTCTTAAACGGAGCCGATTATGTGATTGGCAGCCGGTATATTAGGGGTGGTTCCATCCCCAAAGAATGGGAATTTAGCCGCAAAGCGGTGAGTTTCTTGGGGAACCTCTTTATCCGGATGGTCCTTCTCAAACCACAAATTCACGATCTGACTACCGGTTTCAGACTTACCCGGGTTAAGGGAGTTCTGGACCAGATTGATCTGGAACACCTGATGGAGCCTACTAGATTTGCTTACAAAGTAGACTTGCTTTATCAAAGTATTAAAAATGCTAAAAAGGTCGTCGAGGTCCCTTTAGAATTCGCCTCTCGGGCCAAAGAAAAATCTAAATTTAACCCCAAGGAAATGATTTCCACCTTTAAGGTGGCAATTATTTTGGGCATCAAAGACAAGCAAAAAATTATCAAATTCGGCCTGGTAGGTTTCTTGGGCTATTTAGTCAATGCCTTCGCTTTGTATCTATTTACTAAGTTAAGCTGGCCGGGCTGGGCGGCTTGGGGTCTATCCACTGAATTGGCTATCTTAAGCAATTTCACCTGGAACAATCTCTGGACATTCAGGGATCAGCAGATCAATGGTCTGGCGGCTATTGCCTCAAAGTTTTTGCAATTCAACCTTACTTCGGCCGGGGGCTTGCTGATCCAAGTAGGGGTGGGAGTAGCCACAGATTATCTTCTTGGTTCGCAATACCGCCAGATCGTTTTACCCCTGACAATCGGATTTTTAGTTATGCCTTACAACTACCTCATGTACACCCTCGTCATTTGGAGAAAAAAGGCGTCCAATCCGAAATAGCAGCCGTGTTGTGAGCCAGGAAATTGAGACTGTAGAAATACACAGGGATAATTAGTAGCAGCAGTACCCATCTGACCTCTTTCTTCTCTAAAACATCTGCCAAGCCTAAAATAACTACTGGTACCAATGGCAGTGAATATCTGGCAATATCCCGGTGGGATACAAATAAAATCACCGCGTAAAATATCGCCCCCCACCACCCCCAGACAGCTGATTTTCTAAAAGCCCTAACTACCCCGATCCCCCCGATTAAGTAAATCCACAAAATATCCTCCAGCCACCACTGTCCCACCCATGCCTGGTTGCTGTCAAAAACCCTAAATGGCAGAATTTGTAAATGAATATTATCTCCGGAATGAAAATATGCCCAAAAATCCCCGGTGCGCAGGAAGTAAAACCCGAATACTGCCATCAGCGCTGCTGGGATTAGCAGAGTTGGCCAAATTTTTTTGTCACCTTTCGACGCCAGGAGAAAAGCTGGAAAAAGCAAAATACCCGGGCTTTTGGTTACCACCGCCAGCGCCCCGGTTATGGCCGCCAGCCAATATGATTTTTTATGAAATCCATACAGCGCCACCATTACAAATAAGATAAATAGTGTTTCCGGGCTGACAATTGATCTGGTCACCCACATCCTCGGCCAGGCAAACAGCCACACCAATCCGGCCATCAATGGATTTCCCCATTTGAATTCGGCAAATATTTTGTACACTACTACAGCTGTTAGTGCCGATACCACTATGTTTATTATTACCGCCGCCGTCGGCGTTCCCCCAAACAGCCAAATCAAAGCCGGATACAAAGGGAAGTGCGCCGGATAATATTCCAAAGGCAAGGGGAAGGAAAAATTGTTGCGGATAAATACTTTGTCATACCAGCTTTTGGCAATCACGATATAGTACGGCCCATCAAAATTCTCATATACCTTTTGCATTCCCACCGGAATCCACAAGGACAACGTCGATACTACCGAAACTGTGGCCAAGATCAGCAATTCTCGGCTGATTTTCATGATACAATTGTAGCATGTCAAAAGGCGTCTCGATAGTTATTCCCGCCTACAATGAACAAGAGAATGTCGCCAAATGCCTGACTTCGGTATCCGCCGTCACCAAAAAACTTAAATTAGACGCCGAAATAATTTTGGTCGATGACGGATCATCGGACAGAACTGGTGAGATAGCCAGAAGCTTTGTCAAAAAAATCCCCAATTTGAAAATCGTCACCAACCGCCCCAATCGCGGCTACGGTGGCTCCCTCAAAGCCGGATTCAAAGCCGCCACCAAGGAATTAATTGTCATGACTCACGCGGACAATCAGTTTGATATTTCCGAAGTTTCGGATCTTTTAAGAAAGATGGAAACCGAAAAGGCAGACATGGTTTCTGGAATCAGAGCCAACGATAGCGATCCCTTGCATCGTAAATTTGTCCGCTGGTTATGGAACACGGGCATCCGGGCCCTGTTCGGATACCTGGCCTCCGATATTGATTGCGGATTCAAAGTATTCAAGCGGGACGTTTTGCGCCGGGTGAGTATTCCTTCCGACGGGGCGATGATTGATACTCAATTGTTGGCGGGGATACGAGCCCGGGGCATGAAGATTGCCGAAATGCCCGTGACTCATTTGCCCAGAACCGCCGGGACAGCCACGGGTGGTAATCCCAAAGTTTGGATTAAAGCCTGGCGCGAACTGGCTATATATTGGTGGCAATTAAAACAGGAGATATTAGTCGAACAAGGTCGGGCAATTTTCCGTTGGGAAGCTTTGGCCATAGTGGCGGTTTTGGCGTTAGCGGTTTTTGTCCGGCTGAACAAAATCGATCAGTATATGACTTTCTTAGGCGATGAAGGTCGGGATGTGGCCGTCGTCCGGGATATGCTTTTGGGCCGCAAATTCACCCTTATTGGTCCGGGCACATCCATCGGCAATATGTATCTTGGTCCCTTATATTATTACTTACTTCTTATTCCTCTATCTTTATCTCAATTCTCGCCAGTGGGCCCGGCAATTATGGTGGCTGTGTTCGGTGTGGCCACCGTGGCCCTTTTGTGGTGGATCGGCCGCCAATGGTTTGGCCGCGTTCCGGCCCTCCTAATTTCTACTCTCTACTCTCTATCTCCCACAGTTATCACCTATTCTCGTTCGTCTTGGAATCCCAATATTATGCCCTTTTTTGCGCTTCTATCCATGTACGGCATTTGGAAAGTCTGGCGTTTAGGCTACTGGCGCTGGCTAGTCATTTCCGCAGCCTCTTTGGCCTTCGTTCTCAACTCTCATTACTTAGGCCTACTCCTTTTCCCCGTCGTGGGTCTTTTCTGGTTCCTGGCGCGTAAACCTCTAGACGCTAAACGCTATACGCTCTACGCTGTCTTGGTTTTTGCAGTGCTCATGTCTCCTCTTCTCTGGTTTGACATGCGTCACGGCTGGATCAATGCCCGGGCCATCACCACCTTCTTCGCCGATCGACAGACCACAGTTAATCTCAAAGCCTACAAAGCCTTACCCAATCTTTGGCCGCTGTGGGTAGATATCAACACCTCTCTTCTTGCTGCCAAGTCCAAGCCGTTGGGTGTAGCCATGGGAATTTTATTGATCGGCGGATTAATTTATTTAATTAAACACCGCCCTTCCAAAGATTTTTGGTTCACTACCGTCTGGATGGGGGTAGGTTTAATTGGGCTAGGTCTGTATAAGCAGCATATCTATGATCATTACTATGGATTTTTGTTTCCGGCTCCGTTTTTACTTTTGGGCTTTGTTGTAGAAAAATTTAAAAAAACCGGGGCTATTGTGCTGATAGTGCTAATCGCGGCTGCCTTGCTGAATTCTCCCTTGCGCTACCCGCCCAACAATCAGCTGGCTCACACCCGGGAAATTGCCAGATTTGTGACCGATCAATCAGCCGCCCGGCCATTCAACCTGGCCCTTCTGGCCAAAACGAATTACGACCTGGGCTACCGGTATTTCTTAGATATTTATGGCACCCCGTATTTCACCATTCACCAAAAATTGGCAGATCAGCTGTTTGTTATTTGCGAAGATCCGGTGTGCGAGCCCATAAATAATCCTTTGTGGGAGGTGGCCGCTTTTGGCTGGGCCAAAATTGACCGCCAATGGGAATTTCCCTGGGGAGTAAAAGTATTCCGCCTTATTCACAATCCCTCTGGAAAATGAAAAAGATCTTACTCATTGCAATCTTAGCCCTGGCTCTTTTTCTCCGCACTTACCGAGTGGCGGATTTTTTGGGTTTTTGGTTTGACCAGGGTCGGGATGCCAAAGTGGTGTGGGACATTTGGCACTCTGGCAAACTCACCCTCATTGGCCCCACCACCGGTATCGAAGGCATTTTTCTAGGGCCATTTTATTATTACCTCATCACCCCGGCTTATATCTTAGGTGGCGGCAATCCGGTGTACCCGGCGGTCTTCTTGGCTCTCTTAAACGTCCTGGCCATTTACTATATATACAAGCTCGGTGAGGAATTCTTGGGACCCAATGTAGGCCTGGTGGCGGCTTTTATTACCGCAGTGTCCCAGCAGTTTGTCGGCTATCAGCGCTGGCTGTCCAATCCTACACCCTTACCTCTGTTTGCCGTGCTTACTCTCGACTCACTTCTTAAGCGCCGCTGGTGGTTAGTGGGTCTGTGTGCCGGTCTGTCTTTGCAGCTGGAAGCCGCCTCTGCGATCTTTTTCCTGCCTGCGATTCTAATTATCGCTTTTCTGCATAAGTTAAAGATTCCCCTGGTCGCCCTGCTGCTTTTTGGCTTGACGCTCATGCCCCAAATTGTTTTCAATTTCCGCCATCAGAACATTTTATTCAACTCATTCAAACGTTTCCTGGTCAGTGAAAGAAGTTTCCAGCCCAATCTGGGGGCATATACCAAACGTCTCAATTTTTACTACACCATTTTTACCAACAAGTATTTCACCACCGACCGGGCCTGGGCTATTTTTGCCGTGTCTCTACCCGCTCTCTTTTTACTTGTTCGCCGCAAGCTGCCGCCACTGCCTACCACCATTCTTATTGTCTGGTGGGTCACCCCCTTGATTCTCCTGCTTTTTTATCACGGCAACCACGATTACATTTGGGACTATTATTTTACCGGCGTCTATCCGGCTTTTACGCTTTTAATCGCCGCCATTTGGCTATCCGCCGGCCGCTGGGCCGCAGCCATTTTTCTGGCGGTTTTTATTTTCCAAAACGTGTCGTATCATCTGGCATACTTCCGCCAGACTCTTCCAGGCTACATTACTCTCACGCCCCAAATCCAGGCTGTGGATTGGATTTATCAGGATGCCGCCGGCCAGTCGTTTAACACCGATGTCTACGTTCCCCCGGTTATTCCCCACGCCTATGACTATCTCTTCCTCTGGCGGGGAAAATCGGCCCGACCTTCTGCACAATTAGTTTCGCGGCTATACACTATTTATGAACCGGATGGTGAACACCCTCAATTTTTATCCGCTTGGCAAACTCGTCAGGATGGCATTGGTAAAATCGACACTACGTTAACTTTCGGTCCACTTACAGTCAGCCGTCGCACACGCCTTCTCTATGATCAGTAAATCACGCATCTTCATAATTTTGATTTTTGTGTTGGGGATGTTCATGCGCACCTATCAGCTGGTAGCTCGTTACGGTTACGGCCACGACGGTGACCTGGCCTCGTGGATTATCAAAGACGTAGTAGTGGACAAACATTTACGCCTAGTTGGTCAACTCACCTCTTCTCCAGGGATTTACATCGGCCCGCTTTTTTACTACTCCTTAATTCCTTTTTACTTCGTAACCAACATGGACCCCGTGGGGGGCTTGGGGCTTTCAGTAGTCATCGGTGCGGCCTCGCTTTTTAGTCTGTATTACGTGATCACCAAACTTCATGGCCAGAAAATGGCCGTCATAACGACTCTGTTTTACGCCGGGTCGTACATGTTAGCCAGTACCGATAGGGGAGTCGTGCCCACTACGCCGGTCATGCTGTGGTCCATTTGGTTTTATTACGCTATCATGACCGGCCGATTGTACTTGAGTGCTTTTCTTTTTGGGTTAGTGTGGCATATTCATCTGGCTCTGGGTCTGTTGGCCCCGTTGGTTTTCTTTCGCAAACACGCGTTAAAAACTTGGATTGTCGCCGGCCTAATTTTTATTGTTACTACTTCTCCTCTGATTTTGTTTGAAACCAAGCACGACTTCATCCAATCCAGGTCTTTGATCTCCAGCTTTACTTCTTCCTCTATCCGTCCGGACTACCTCGATAAGCTCCATAAAGTTATTCACTACACTTCAAAAAACATTAACAACATCGTTGGCTTTGATACTCACGAACCATATATTTACTTCCTGCCGATACTTCTTCTAATCACCTTGCTAACTCACCAGCGACGTTTAATTTTTGCCGGTTGGATATTGTTGTATATCTTTTTTTTCACTCTTCACCCCATACTCCTTTCCGAATATTACCTAAATGGCCTAAACATTATCTGGTTAGTTGCCATGGCACTTATAGTTACTCGGTTATCTCGTTTACGGACTACTACACTTCTTATCGCTTTTCTGGGGTTAAACTTATTCCTCTTCTTATCTTCTAAAGGCGACGGTAATGGCTACGTGGAAAGAAAAAATGTAGTTGCATATATAGTTGCAGATGCTAAGCGCCAAGATTTTCCCTGTATCGCTATTTCTTATATGACTAGCCCAGGCCGTGAACTAGGCTACCGGTATTTCTTCTGGTTGAAAAACTTGCACGTTAACAACCCAGATAGCGGTAGCCCCGTATACACCATAGTTTTTCCCCATACCCGGGCCGGTCGTCTGGATGCCACCTTTGGGGGTTTGGGAGTAGTTCTTCCCGACCAAAACCGCTACTTTCCTGATCAAGTAAAGCAGTCTTGCTCCGGAGCCAATTCCAACCTCACCGACCCCATGTTTGGCTTCACCAAATGAAAAAATTGACACTCCTAATTCTAATTGTAATTAAACTTTACCTCCTGCTAAACATAGGTCAAACCACCGATTATTTTTTGCATTCTTACCGAGCCTGGACGCTCCTGCGTTTCGGCCGGGATGAAGTAGGCAACGTCTTGCCCTATCTTTTCCATGGTCCCGCCGGTTACCAATTTCCCCTTACCAGTTACCTGTTTGTCCCATTTGGGGTATTGGGTTTTGAGTTTCTCGTCTGGCTTTTACCTGCCATGCTTCTCGCGGTTGCTTTTTCTTCGCCTACATTAGGATTAGTTTTTTTGGCTACCCCGGCCTTTCTTTGGCCTGGTAATTACGATGCCAAATTAGTTGTCTTGTTTCTAAGTCTACTCATCGCCGCCCTCAAAAGAAAAAAGTTTATCATTCCGGCCGTTATTTTAACCATCGCCGCCGCTTTGGCTCTTAAGCCGTCTTTTGTCTCCCAAAGCTTAATTACCACCATCAATTCTCTCCGGGGGGAACACTCCGCCTTTCCACTTTTAGCCAAAATATTGCACAACAAACTTTACTTTGTTTTGGTTTACTTGCAAAATATTTTTTCGGCTCTCAACCCCTCATTTCTTTTTGGCTTTGGCGATAAGGCTCAGAAAATCCCCCCCTTGCTTATCATTCTCCTGCCTTTTCTTTTCCGCCGCCCGTCTAAACTCATTGCCGTCCTGGCTATCGCGTCTCTGCTCTTAGCCGGATTTGGTATCACGCCATTTCCGTTTTACCTGTCGCTCATACTTATGGCCGGCCGTTACCTTCCCCGCGTCGCCGTTTATTTGGGCCTGGTCTTACTTTTGCCCATGGCTTATTTCTCCACCCATTTCTTACCCCATCGTACCTGGGTTGATCGCGGGTGGGGACTTTCAGAAGTGATAAATCTAGCCAGTTCCCCAGTACTTTTGGCCGACGACGTCTATCCCGACCCAGGGCCATATTTGGCCTTCCATCTGCGTCCGGTTCCTCCGTCTCTTTCTAAAAATTCATATCATTTCCGGGATTTCATCCGCCGCATAGGCCTTATCGAAGTCGTCTCTCCCGACGATCCTCGCCTTCAGTCACCCGGCCCCATTTCTTTGGTCTCCGCAAAATGGCTTGGCAAACACCCGCTTCAGCCCAAAGATACCTTTGAGCCCGTGGTTTATGATCCATTTGGTACTCCTGTATTATTCCGTCTGCATTACTATGTACCGACTAATTAGCCTGATTATTATCGCCGCCGTTCTTCGTCTGGGCTTGCTGGGGAGTTACCCGCCGTTTTTAAACGTAGATGAAGTGTCTATCGGTTACAACGCCTATGCCCTTTTGCTCTCTGGTCGGGACCAGTACCAAAAAACTATGCCCTTGGTTTTTCAATCTTTGGGAGATTTCAAGCCGCCCGTCTACCTGTATCTGACTGTACCCAGCGTGGCCGTTTTTGGCCTGACCGAATTTTCCGTGCGTTTCCCCTCGGCCGTCTTTAGCGTCTTAGCCGTTCTCTTAACCTACTTGGTAACTTACCGCATTACCCGCCGTCGGGATCTGGCATTACTGGCCGGACTGTTGCTAGCTATATCCCCGTGGCACATCCGTTTTACCCGGGGCAGTTATGAGGTGAATGTGGCTTTCACGCTGTTACTGGCCGCTTTTTATTCTCTCTTAAATTTCCGCCGCCCGGTTTTGGGGACCTTCCTCTTGGTCTTGTCCATGTACACCTATCACACGCCCAAACTCTTAGCCCCCTTGTTGGGTTTGGGTCTGTGGGCCATTTACAAAAAATCCCTGCCCAAAGCCTCGTTCTTAGTTCTCCTCTTACTCGTACCCTTACTTTTAGTTGGCGGGCAATCCCGCATCGGCCAAACTTTGGTGACGGGCGATGTGGAAATCAATACCGCCATTTCTCAAAGCCTGGGCCGCATAGATCTGTCCCGCGCCTGGCTGGTTGTCTGGTCGGTGGTCAACCGCTACTTGCAGTACTTCGACCCCTCGTTTTTATTTTTCCGGGGATTGGATTTAACTTTAAATCAGTTGGTGGATGCCGGCGTGGCCTATTTAATCGAGTTGCCGTTATTTGTCGTTGGTCTGATAACCGTCATTCGTCGCCGGATTTTCCCGAAGGCGTTGTGGTGGTGGATTGTTATCTCCCCTTTGCCAGCTAGTCTCACCCTTAACGATTATCACCCCATTCGTTCTCTGGCTTTGGTATTACCCTTGGTCATTATTATTGCTGTGGGTTTGCAAATGGCCTGGCCTAAATTCAAGCATCTGATTCTCTTGGCCTATCTGGTCAACTTTGTCTTTGTGGCGGATTATTATCTGCTGCATTCTGTCATGCAAAAATCCGATTACAGTTTCGATCCCTCGGCTCAAATTGCCCGCGTTGCCCTGGCGAATCGTGATAAATATTCCACCATCGTCATCGACCCGGATTTTGGCAAAGACGGCCCCACCATCAAAGGAGTTCCGGACATTTATTTGCTGTTCTACGGCCGAATTCGCCCCCAGGACTATTGGAATTCAATCACGCCCCGGGGATTTGCAAATTTCGAGTTTAGACACATTGATTGGAAAATAGAAAAAGCTACTCTTGGGAATTTACTTATTGGTTCTACTTGGAGCCTGCCGGAAGTGGACATCCCTTCCCATCAGATTCTAGACAAGGTATACTTTGCCAATCGCGTCCCCGCTTATTTAGTGGTTAAAACCGAATGAAACCATATTTATCTGTTATTATTCCGGCCTATGACGAAGAAGACAACCTCCGGCGAGGATCTTTGGATGTAGCTCTTGAATATCTTAAAAAACAGAAATATTCCTGGGAGATAATCGCCGTCAACGACGGCTCCTCGGATGCCACTCTCTCTTTATTGCAAAAATACCCTATCAGAATTATAGACAACCCTCACCAGGGCAAAGCCGCCACGGTCATCACCGGTGCTCTGGCTGCCGCCGGGGATATTATTCTCTTTACCGATATGGATCAGGCCACGCCCATTTCCGAGCTGGACAAATTTATTCCGCTTTTTAAATTTGGAACAGACATTGCCATCGGTTCCCGTTCCGGTCGTCCCAACGCCCCGGTTTTTAGAAAAATTTTAGCTTTTGGGATGATTATTATGCGCACTCTCATTCTCCGTCTGCCATTTTGGGACACTCAATGCGGCTTTAAGGCTTTTAACAAACTCGCTGCCCGCAAAATTTTTGCCGTCATGAACAAGGTCCACGTTCCCGGTGTTGTGTCTGGCCCCGCGGTCAATCCTGGCTTTGATTTGGAGATGTTGTATCTCGGGCGCAAACTGGGCTACAAAATAACGGAGGTTCCTGTTTCCTGGCGGCATCAGGAAACCCGCCGGGTGAGTTTTGTCCGCGACGCCATTGCCGGAGTTACTGAATTATTTCTTGTCCGCTGGCGCGCCCTTACCAACGCATATGCTCTCCGTAATCATACCCAGCTTTAATGAGGCCAAGCGCTTGGGGCCGCTCCTGGGATCAGTTCTCAAGTTTTTCCGTACCCACTATCCCGATTTTGAATTGATCATTGTGGATGATGGCTCAAGTGACGCCACCGTCCAGACGGTGACTCGAGTTATTGCCAAAACACCCCGCGCCCGTTTAATCAGTTACCACCCCAATCGTGGCAAAGGTTACGCCGTGCGCACCGGAGTTTTGGCTTCCCGGGGAGATCCGGTACTTTTTATGGACGCCGATCTCTCCACACCCCTATCCGAAGTGCCAAAGATACTTAAACAGCTAAATGGCGTAGATATTGTCATTGGCTCTCGGGGACAAGCTAAATCTCACATTAACAAAAAACCGCCAATTTTTCGCAAGTTAGCTTCCATAATTTTCGATCAAATTAAATATATCTTAGTCGGGTTGCGTCGTTTTAAAGACACTCAATGCGGATTCAAAGTTTTCCGCGGGTCTATCGCCCGCCAGCTATTTGCTCGGAGTCAGATCGACCGCTTTATGTTTGATGTGGAGATTCTGTATCTGGCCGAGAGGGCAGGATTAAAAATCCTGGAAATGCCCGTTACTTGGGCCGACGCTCCCGGTAGTTCCGTGCGTTTTTGGGAAGGCGTGGTCAATATGTTCCGCGACCTGTGGCGCATCAGGTATACTAACAAGTATGAGCAAAAACTTCTGGATAACTAGTCTAATCATTCTTTTGCTAGCAGGAGCACTTCGTTTTTGGAATCTTAACTCTTTCCCCATTTTTGCAGATGAGGCCATTTATGTCCGTTGGTCCCAGGTCATGCGGGCAGAGTCTACTTTACGCTTCCTGCCTCTCTCCGATGGTAAACAACCTCTCTTCATGTGGGCCACCATCCCTCTGTTGAAACTTTTCTCCGATCCGCTTCTAGCCGGCCGGGCTCTCTCGGCCCTAGCCGGTTTAGGTTCCGTCGTCGGCATCGCTCTCGTCTCCTACTTTCTATTTTCTAATCTCCGTCTTTCTCTTATAGCGGGTTTGTTGGCCGCGGTTATTCCGTATTTTGTTTTCTTTGACCGTATGGCCCTAACAGACAGTTTATTGACCATGTTTTTGGTGTGGACATTTGTCTTTTCGTATCTGTCTTTTGTGCACAAGCGATTAGATCTGGCCATGTTTGCCGGTTTTGCTCTAGGGTTTGCCTGGCTGACCAAATCTCCGGCCATTTTCGCCTTTGGTCTCTTGCCTCTCAGTTTCCTCATCGTTAAACCCCACCCAAAACATTTGCTGTATCTACTCACTACTTATGTCATTGCCTTTGGCATGTACAACATTCTGCGCCTGGGACCAGAATTCCACATGATCGCTCTGCGCAACGCGGATTACGTATTCCCCTTAGCAGAAGTCTTAGCTCATCCCCTCGATCCGTTCTTACCCCATCTCAAGGACACACTTCTTTTCCTGGCGTATTTTCTTACCCCCTTAGGATTATTGGCCGCCGTTTCCGGTGTTTTAGCTGGAAGCAAATCCCATTGGCAAGCCCGCCTAGTTTTAGTCGCTTGGTGGCTAGGCCCCACTCTGGTGCAATCTGCCGTGGCTCGGGCATTCACCGCCCGTTACCTGATGTTTACCGTACCCTTTGCCGTTATTTTAATTGCTCACGCGCTGGAACATATCGGTCAACGCACCCAGAAACATTTTTTATCTGTTGCTGCAGCAGGATTGATCATTGTTCCGGCTCTGATCATAAATTATTTAGCCGTCACTAGTCCTGAATCTTTACCGCTGCCGCGCATTGAGAGATCGGGATATTTGGAAGACTGGACAGCTGGATACGGCCTACGCGACGTAGCTCGGCGCCTGCGCCAGTCCGCCGCCGCCGGTCCAGTTTTAGTAGGCAGCGAAGGATTTTTTGGTACCCCCTTTGACGCCCTCCAGCTGTATTTAAACGATCTCCCTACAGTAAGAATCGTTGGCGTTGGAGTGTGGATTGATTCTGTGCCCGACAAACTTAAATCTGCCTTAGCCGATAATCAAGTATTTTTAGTCATCAACTCCACCCGTTTCCAAGGCGACCCGGACCAATTAGGACTGAAACTGATTTCTTCCTACCCCAAGGCCGTCAAACCCGACGGTACCCAGGAATATCTACTGTTTTTTGAAGTTAAAAAACTATGAAAAAGGACTTGGTCTTGCTCTTGCTTCTCATTCTCCCCGCCTTTGCTCCGCTGGTGCAGAGGGGTTATTTCTCTATGCATGATGATATGCAGTCCATCCGCCAGCAAAAGATGGATCAATGTTTGGTAGACCTCCAGTTTCCTTGCCGCTGGAGTCTGGATTTAGGTTATGGTTACGGTTACCCGCTTTTTAATTATTATCCACCCCTGCCGTATCTTATTGGCCAGCCTTTCCGCTGGCTGGGCTTTCAATATATCGACGTAGTCAAATCCGTAGGTGTCTTGGGTTTTATCACCGCGGCTGCTTCTATGTATTTTTTGGGCAGAGAGTTTTGGGGTAGACTGGGCGGTCTGGTAGCCGCCGCATTCTACACTTACGCACCGTATCACTCGGTGGATTTTTACGTTAGGGGAGCCATGAATGAATTCTGGGCTCTAGCGCTCTTTCCAGCCATTTTCTATTTTTCCTACAAACTCATTCACGATGGGGCAAAATACATTCCCCTCGTAGCCATATCTGTTGCCGGTTTGATGCTATCCCACAATCCCATTCTCATGATCTTCGCCCCGGTCCTGGTCATCTGGTGTCTTTTCTGGACATTTAAATTTAGGTCAATTAGTTCAATTAGGTCAATTAGAAATTTATTCTTCTCCGCCCTCTGGGCTCTCGGCCTGGCCGCCTTCTTCACTCTCCCCGTCCTTTTCGAAACCAAATTCGTTTCCGTCTGGACTCTAACCGCCGGTTACTTCAACTACTTAGCTCACTTTCTTGATTTAAACCAGATATTTTTGCGTATCAATTGGGGTTATGGAGAATCTGTTTACGGTCGGGGAGATACCATGAGTTTCGCCCTGGGCTACCTGCACTGGATTATCCCTGCCATCATCCTAGTTCTTCTCCCATTCACTAAAAATCTTAAAAAACATTTCTCATTAGTTTTGTTTTTTGCACTTGGCACTTTGAGTTTTTTGTTTATGTCCCACTTCAAAGCCACGCCCATATGGAAGGCTTTTCCTCCACTTGAGTTTCTGCAATTTCCTTGGCGGTTCTTAACCATCTCAATTTTTGCTGCCTCATTTCTTTCTGGGGCCATAGCCCTAATTATTTCTAAAAGAACCTTAATCATCTTAGTCTGCTTAGTCATCTTAATTAACTCGAACTACTTCCATCCCCGCCAATGGTACCCAGACATGACCGATACCAAAAAGTTTTCCGGCAAATCCTGGCAGCTGTTAATTACTTCCGGCATCTTTGATTATCTGCCCATCTGGGCTCCGCAACCCCCAGCCGATCCGGCCTTAGAGGACATAAAATTTGTTGCGGGGGATGGTATTTATTCAACTCTAGTCAAAAAATCCAATCGTCAGGAATACTTAATCACCACCTGGACCCCTACGGCCGTAGCCGAACTGCAGACCTACTATTTCCCTGGCTGGAAGATCTGGGTAGATGGTAAAGAAGTAACTATTGACCCTTCTCGTGACAAGATCCTAGGTCGTATGCAAGTCGATTTATCTCCCGGCAAACACACCGTCACCGCTCGTCTCACCAATACTCCCATCAGAACCATTGGAAACATATTATCTACAATTTCTTGGAGCTTATTACTCTTTTTAGGCTTCCGTGGTAGACGGCACCGCAGCATTACTCTTTAAGGCGTCTACTGAGCTACTTCCACCTCTATGATCCGCCTGGGCAAGTCTGGCAGCCGCTTCTTCACTGATCCTTCCCCCAACAACGGCTTCTTTCAAATCTTCTGTCATCACCCCCTTGTTCAATACTGCCAACAATTGAGCCAGTTCATTTTTCATAATCGAAATTATATCATCCGTCAATATTTTGTCAAACCTATAGTAGAGTGGGGATGTGTGGCCACCATTACAAATTAGGAAATTCTAAGCAAGTTCGATAAAATGACTTCATGGCGGAAGAAATGACGCTCGGGGATGTAGATTTGACCACTGTTAAGGCGCGCACGGTTTCGGGGATAGTCACGCTTATTAGCCGTTCATTCTTGTTACAGTTTGTGGCTACCGGCGGTTTTCTGGCCCTGTCCATTTTTTTGGGTCGACCGGAAATCGGTCTGTTTATTGCAGTTAACGATCTAGTTTCCATACTTGGTTATTTTTCTGACATTGGATTAGCCGCCTCACTTATTCAGAAAAAAGATCAGGTAACTATCACCGATCTGCGTACTACATTCACCATCCAGCAAATCATAGTTCTCTTACTGTTATTGTTAACGCTGGGGGTTTCTCCTTGGATATTTAGTTTTTACCACATCAGTAACAATGGTACGTGGCTTTTTTACAGTCTATTGGCAGCCTTTTTCTTAGCTTCCCTCAAAACCATCCCATCAGTCATTCTAGAACGCAAATTGCAATTTAAAGAGCTGGCTGCAGTGGAAGTCGTGGAAACCATTATCTTTTACGGCATTGCCGTCCTTTTGGCCTGGCAGGGTGGGGGAGTCATATCTTATGCCTGGGCCGTCATTTTCCGAGGAGTCGTCGGCACAGCTATGATTTACTGGCTGTCGCCCTGGAAAATTGGTTTATCCTTCTCTATCTCTTCTCTCAAATCTCTTCTCTCTTTTGGCCTGCCGTATCAGATAAATTCCCTGGTGGCCACCGTCAAAGACCGCTTCATCAACATCATCCTTTGGAAAATTATAGGGGCCGATGGCGTAGGTATTATTGGTTGGGCCCAGACTTGGTCCCAAAAACCCCTGCGTTTTATTATGGATAATGTTACTAGGGTCACATTCCCCAGTTTTGCCAGACTTCAAGATAATCCCGTAGAATTGCGTCGGGCCATCGAACGCACTCTGTTTTTCATTACGCTTATCACTTTCCCAATTGTGGCCGGTCTAGCCGTCTTTGCTCCCCAACTGGTTCTTTTTATTCCCCGCTACTCCAAATGGCAGCCGGCCCTCTTGGCTCTGACGCTGTATTGTTTTAATTCTGCTCTGGCCAGCGTTTCTACTCCGTTAACGAACACTCTCAATGCCCTGGGCCGCGTCAAAACCAATACTTATTTAATGTTCATGTGGACCGCTCTCACCTGGATCTTGGTTCCGTCTTTGGCCCACCGCTTTGGCTACAACGGCGTGGCTTACGCCACGGCTCTCATCGCCTTAACCTCCATCATCCCCGTCATTATCGTCAAGCGTTTAACGGGCTTTAGTCTGATAAATAGCTTTGTCAAGCCGGCGCTGGCGACAGTGGCTATGATCTTAGTAGCGCTAGTGGGAAACATCCTGCTTGGGGTAGCAGCTTACGCAATTGTTGTATATTTACTCGTCGGGCCAGCGTTATTCACCGACGCCCGTAAACTTCTCCATGCTTTTCGTCGCTAAATATCGCCATTGGTTATTGATTATTTTAGGGACAATCATTTGGTCCCAAACTATGATTAAAAGCGGCCTGGTTTACGACTTCGGCATGGGGTTTTGGGGAGCAAATGGCCACGATGGCATATGGCATTTGTCTCTTATCGAAAGCCTGTCCCGCGGCAGCCTAAGCATGCCTATGTTTGCCGGAGAGACTATTAAAAATTATCACTTGGGTTTTGATTTACTTCTGGCCAGCTTGCATCGCCTGACCAATATCCCGGTGGTTAATCTGTATTTTCAAATTGCCCCGCCTCTATTGGCTCTGGCTATCGGCTACCTGACCTATCGCCTGACTCGCAATCTATGGTCGGTCTTCTTTGTGTATTTCGGCAGCAACTGGGCCTGGATTTTGAGCCGGGGCGAATCCACATTTTGGTCCCAGGCATCCATCTCTACCCTCATCAATCCTCCCTACGCTCTGTCCCTTGTTGTCTTGCTAGCGGGCCTGATTCTTTTGGAAAACCGGCGTTACCTTCTGGCAGGATTGGTTTTTGGTTTACTGGCCCAGATCAAAGTTTATGCCGCCATTCTAGTTATAGTTGGTCTGACCGTGGCCGCGCTGCGCCAGCGCCAACTTTTTAAAACTTTGATCCCCACCGGAGCAATCGCTGCGGTTCTGACGCTTCTTACCAACCGCCAGTCTGCCTCGCTGGTAGTTTTTCAACCCGGCTGGTTTTTGGAAACCATGATGGCCCTTTCTGACCGGCTGAACTGGCCGCGCTTTTACCAGGCCATGATCAACTATCGGGCCGCAGGCGTCTGGTTCAAGGCCGTACTCGCTTACGCCGTGGCCCTGGCCATTTTTGTCCTCGGAAATCTAGGCACTCGGCTGATTTTTCTGGCGCGGAAGTCGAATTTGTTTTACGCCACCATCATGGTAACGGGCCTTATTTTACCCATGTTATTTTTGCAATCCGGCACTCCCTGGAACACTATCCAATTCTTCTACTACCCGCTTTTCTTTGCCAGCCTCCTCGCCGGTGAAGTATTGAAAATTTCAAATTTTAAATTTCAAATTTTGATAGTTCTCCTTACTCTTCCCACTACCCTGATCACTCTCCATGACGTCTATCTGCCTGCCCGACCTCCAGCCATGGTTTCCAATTCAGAATTAGAAGCCCTGCAGTTTCTGCGCCGTCAGCCTGCCGGCACCGTACTTACGCCGGTCGTAAATCCCGATCCTTACGCTCCGCCCCCGCGCCCGTTGTATCTCTACGAATCTACGGCTTATGTCTCTGCTCTTTCCGGTCAACCGGTGTATCTGGAGGACGAGGTGAATTTAAACATCACCGGTTTTGCCTGGCCTGCTCGCCGGCAGCAAGTCTTAGATCTGTTCACAACTTCTAATGTGACCTCCGCCGCCCAGTTTCTTTCCACAAACCACATTCGCTATCTCTATTTACCCCAGGTAGCCTCGGTTCGCCCCCGCTTAAGCGAGACAGATCTGGGTATGACCAAACTATTTGAAAATTCCCAAGTAGCTATCTGGGCTAGACCTATTCTGCTAAAATAGAAGCATGCTCTCGGTGGTAATTACGGCCTGGAACGAAGAAAAGAACATCGGTCGCGCCATATCTTCCATTTCCCGCCTCGCGAATGAAATAGTCGTTGTAGTAGATGCAGCCACTACCGACAAAACAGCCGAAACAGCCAAAAAGCTCGGGGCCAAGGTTTTTCCCCATGCCCACACGGGCATCGTCGAGCACATACGCAATTTCTCCATCTCCAAGGCTATCGGAGACTGGATACTTCTACTGGATGCCGACGAGGAAGTTCCTCCAGCTCTGGCTAAAAAAATAAAAGAACTGATCAAGGATTCTGCAGTAGATTATTACCGCCTGCCACGTAAAAATATCATTTTTGGCAAATGGATCACTTCGGACCACTGGTGGCCGGACTACGTCTATCGCCTGTTCCGCCGCGGAACTGTAACCTGGGAAGACACCGTTCACAGTATTCCTGTTACCCAAGGCCGGGGAGCAGATTTGCCTGCCAAAGAAGAATTCAGTTTGGTGCATCATAACTATTCTTCCATCAGTCAGTACCTAGAACGCATAGATCGTTACTCTGAAGCTGCCATTCCTACCTCATTTACTCCGGCCGACCTGGTAACTAAACCCATAGCCGAGTTTTTGAGTCAATATTTCGCCCGCCGGGGATACACCCAGGGGCTGCACGGTCTGGCTTTAGCCGGTCTGCAAATGTTTTCCGAATTCATACGCTTCCTCAAAGCCTGGGAACACCAAGGTTTCGCCGAGACAAAATTCAGTCAAGCCGATTTGACACATGAGTTAAAAAGTAAAGCCCGTGAGTATCGCTGGTGGAACTCACCTACTTGGCTTAGGCGATGGATATGAAAATTACGGTAGTCGTTCTTAATTGGAACGCGGGTAAATATATCGCTCCCTGTCTGCGGTCGCTTGGTCGTCTGGCCACCCGTCCTCATCAAGTGGAAATCGTGGTAGTAGACAATGGTTCTACGGATAATTCGGTTAAGCTAATTAAAAAGCTGTTCCCCAAATTCAAACTTATCCAAACGGGGCAAAATTTAGGCTACGCCGGCGGCAATAACGTGGGCCTGCAGTACGCTTTGGACCACGGCTCGGACTTTGTCTGGATTGTAAACCCCGACGTCCAGGTTCATCCCGGGAGTCTGCAGGCGTTGGCTGATGCCGCCTCCGACCATCCTATGGGAGGCATTTTTGGTTCCAAATGTTACTTTGCCAAAGGCTTCGAGTTTCACAAAACCAGGTATACCCCGTCCCAGCTGGGCCACGTGCTGTGGTATGCCGGAGGCAAGATCGATTGGGCTAACCTCATTACTCAACATATAGGTATTGACGAAGTAGACATCGGCCAAGCAAGTTCTGGAACAAATTGGCCTGATTGACCCTAAATATTTTTTGTATTACGAGGAAACTGATCTCTGCGTCAGGGCTTCCCGCGCGGGCTGGAAACTCTATTATGTACCGGAAAGTATTGTCTGGCATCGAGTTGGTCAGGCTTCTGGCATAGGTTCACCGCTGGCCGACTATTACACCACCCGCAACCGCTTGCTTTTTGGTCTGCGCTGGGCGCCGCCGCGCACCAAACTGGCCCTTTTTCGTCAGTCACTTCAGCATCTGGTCTCGGGCCGTCCCTGGCAAAGAAAGGGAGTGGTTGATTTTTATTTAGGCCGGTTTGGCCGGGGTAGTTATGTTAACTAGCATCATCATTGCCAAAAACGAAGAAAGCATGATTGGAGAATGTCTCCTGTCTCTGGCTTTTTCTGACGAAATCGTTGTCGTTGATAGCGGCAGCACCGACGCTACCGTTGACATAGCCGAATCCCATCGAGCCAAAATTGTGACATGTAGGGAGGATAGTTATGCTACCCGGCGAAATCTCGGACTCAAAGCCGCCCGTGGCAGTTGGATTTTGTATGTAGACGCCGATGAACGAGTAACTCCTTTACTCAAAAAAGAGATCGAACAAATTATGTCCTCTCCTGATTCCGTTCAAGTGTATCAAATCCCCCGCAAAAATATATATTTGGGCCGGGAAATGCATTTCGGCGGTTGGGGCGGCGACAGGGTCATTAGACTGTTTAAAAAATCTGCCCTCCAGAGGTACGTGGGCGAGCTTCACGAACAACCGGTTTTTTCAGGTGAATTACGAACCATGAATCATGAACTAGTCCATTATTCCCACCGGGATTTGACTTCAATGTTGAATAAAACTTTAGACTTTACGACCTACGAAGCCCGGTTGCGCTTGGCTACCGGCCATCCCCGCATGTCTTGGTGGAGATTTGTCCGGGTCATGTTCACCGAGTTTTGGCTGCGCTTTGTCAAGCTGTTCGCCTGGCGCGATGGCGTCGAAGGTGTCATTGACGGAGTATTTCAGGTGTTTAATTCTTTCGTTATCTACGCCCGCCTGTGGGAAATGCAATTGGTTAAAAAATGAAACGGGCCGCCATTTATGATCCATATTTAGATACTTTAGGAGGTGGAGAAAGGTATTCAGCGGCAGTGGCGCAATTTCTTGAAAGTCGGGGATATCAAGTTGATTTTTGGTGGCCCACCGATTTCACCCGCAAAATAAAAGATAGGTTTGGTGTCAAATTGCACTCTGCCCGATTCATTCCCTTCCCGGGTAACTATCAACTCTCAACTATGAACTATGAACTTATATTTTGGGTTAGTGATGGAAGCATTCCTGTATCATTTGCCAAAAAAACAATCATTCATATGCAAATTCCGGCGCATTGGCAAGGCTGTGGGACGCTGGCCAACCGTTTTAAAATCCGCTTCTACACCGTAGTCTGCAACTCGCTATTTACTAAGTCAGTCATTGACCGGGTTTATGGTATCGATTCACACGTTGTCTATCCTCCCGTGGCCGTCAAACTTTTCAAACCCTTACCTAAACAAAATATGATTGTGGGCATTGGCAGATTAGCTCACGGGTTACATTCCAAGCGTCAAGATATATTAATCAAAGCGTTTTCTCAACTTCTCCCGCTCTTGCCAGATTGGCGGTTAGTTTTAGCAGGTGGGTCGAAAGACCGAGATCTTTTGAAGAACTATCGGGATTTAGTTCAAAAGCTGCCTATCAAAATTATTTCTAACCCTTCTTTGGAAAAGATTAGAGAACTTTTAGGTTCAGCCAAAATTTTTTGGTCGGCAACAGGTTTCGGGGTAAGTTCTGCCGCTCACCCGGAAAGAATGGAGCACTTCGGTATCACCACTGTGGAAGCTATGGCGGCCGGGACAGTCCCCCTGGTCACTAATTCCGGAGGCCATCTGGAGACAGTCGTTCCTGGGCAATCGGGGTATCTATGGAATTCGATCAATCAACTGGTGAAGGACACTGTCTCTTTGTCAAAAGATGAACAAAGACTTCAAAGAATTGCCAAACAAGCCCAGGAAAGGAGTAGGCTTTTCTCAGCGCAAGTTTTTAACTCTCAATTTTCAAAGCTGATATGACCAAAAAAATCGCAATTCTCGCCATAGTAGGCTTGATTATCCGCCTGGTGCTGATTCCCATCACCATGCACGCCGATTTCCGGGCCTACAACCTGGCCGCGTATTTAATCACCCAAAAAGGCCAGCTCTTAGGTTTTTACGATTATATTAGCCGCCTGCCTAGAACCGACCGCATCTTAGAAGTCTTTATGACTGACGGGCTGTTCATTTAC
Organism: Candidatus Amesbacteria bacterium GW2011_GWA1_47_20; assembly: GCA_001002405.1. Taxonomy (GTDB): domain Bacteria; phylum Patescibacteriota; class Microgenomatia; order CAZETR01; family Amesbacteraceae; genus GWC2-45-19. The sequence continues at coordinate 26,614 of LCOA01000002.1, read as the reverse complement.
CCGCCGCTGGCATATTTGACTCACGCCCTGTTTATGTGGCTTTTGAGCCCTTTATATCCCTGGCAGACTCTCAATACTCTCATTTTGTATTTCGATCACGTCCGTCCCGATCCCCATCTGCCCTGGCTGCTTTATTTACTGAAATTCCCGTATTTGGTGGCCGACGCAGCCGGATTATTTATTATTTTCAAGCTGGTGGACTCCAAGCGTAAGCTATTAGCTGCCAGCCTGTGGATATTTAACCCCGTCACTATTTATTCTTCCTACATGCTGGCCCAGTTTGACATTTATATCGCTGTATTTCTGCTCTTGGCTTTGCTGCTGGCTGCCCGCGGCCGGTCTTTGTGGGCAGCCGTGTGTATCGGCCTGGCAGCAGGATTTAAGCCTTTCCCCCTGCTTTTGGTTCCATTTTTGGGCCAGGGATTATGGGGCAAATTTAAACACATCGGCCTGGCCTTTCTCACTTACCTTATTATTATTTTCCCGTATTTGTCCTCTCCAGCTTTTAGACAGTATGCCCTGCTGGCCGATCAGACGGAGAAACTATGGTTTGCCAAAATTCCCGTCTCGGGCGGCCAATCCATCTCCATCTTTTTACTAGGGCTGGTACTACTGTTGTGGTGGAACTTCTATAAACCAAAAGCCATGTCTCTGGCCGGCTGGCTGACTTCCATCCTACTCCTCTTTTTTTCCGTAGTGCATTATCACGTCCAATGGTTTACCTGGATCGTGTCCTCGCTCATTCTGGTTTTGACCGTCAAAAAGCTTTTCCTCCCCTCGCTCGTCCTGCTCTTTTGCTATGTGGCCATCGTCCTGCTGGGTGAGCAAACTCTATTCTTTGGTCTGTTCGGCAGTCCTTTCAATCTGGCTGCCAAATTTACCCTTATGCCGGTTGACCAAGTTGTTTCACTTATCCGTACGGTTTTTGCCGCAACTTCTATCCACTTGATATACACGAACGTTTTACCACCACATGCTAAAAAAACTTAAATCCATCCTTTTACAAAAATCTCAGTCTCTTTATCCTAAGTGGGATATTTCCGTTGCTCTTCGTTACTTACCCATCGCTCGAGAAATTAAACACACTTTCTCGTCCAAGCCCTCAATATTAGAGATAGGTTCTGGAGAGTATGGCATTCTACCTTACTTGGGGAAAGGCTACCAAGTAACTGGCGTTGACGTAGATTTTGGTAATGCCAGTCAGAAAAATATGAAGATGATAAAATTTTCTGGCGAAAAACTCCCCTTTCCCGCAAAGTCTTTTAGTGTGGTCATTTGTGTCGACACCTTAGAGCATGTCGATGAAGCTACACGTAAACACATGATTGACGAAATGGTCAGGGTCTCCCGGTCCCAAATATACCTAGCTTACCCTCGAGGCAAAGCGGCATTTATGAGCGATCGTCTTCTGTTTCGTTATTATAATTTTACTCACAAACAACAATCAAACTACTTAAACGAGCATGCTCACTACGGGTTACCCTCAGATAAAAACATTTCTTCTTATATTCATGAGTCCTTACTACGACATAGCCGAACTGCATCTATTTCATGTTTCGGTAATACCAACTTCCTTTTGTGGTTATTCATGCTGATGTTGGGATTTAGTGAAAACGCTTGGTTGACCTCCGTCTACAAAATCTTACCCCTAGTGTCTCCTCTGCTGTCTAAAATTAATTTCCCCCCTGCCTATAGAGCAATATGGATTTTAAAGTTTCAGTAGTCATTCCCGCTTTCAACGGGCAGAGGATATTAGCCAAAAACCTTCCCCAGGTCATGAAACTAGAGGCTGATGAAGTGATAATTGTCGACGACGCATCTACAGACAATACCGTTAGTTTTCTATCTCGAAATTATTCCCAAATTAAACTAGTTCGTCATTTTCACAATACTCGCTTCCCTCAAACTGTTAATGATGGTTTTCGACAGGCAACGGGAGACGTCGTCATCCTTTTGAATCAAGACGCCAGCCCGCACCCAGACCTTTTAAAAAACATGCTTCCCCATTTCAAAGATAAAAAACTGTTTTCAGTAACCTTTAACGCTCAAACGCAATCTTGGGCTAAGGGCAGCTTTAAAAATGGATTTCTGGGATTCACGAACGGGGAGATAGACAACAAAATTCATTATTCTCTCTGGGGTTCAGGTGGAGGTGCTGCCTTTCGCAAATCTATTTGGAAGGAACTGGGGGGATTGGACACATTATTCACGCCTGGATACTTTGAGGATCTGGATATAGGTTTCCGGGCTCAAAAAAGAGGGTACCTAATAATTTGGGAACCCAAAGCAATAATTTCTCACCCGCATCCTGAATCTACTTACAAAAAAGCTCTTCCTCCTAACTATTTAAGTCTCACATTTAGTCTTAGCCAGCATCTACCTGCACTGTTAGCCAGGATCTTCTTCCATCCAGGATTTATCCGCCCTGTCCTCATGGCCCTGGAGCACTTGCCTAATATAGTGAGATTCAGGCTCTCCGAAAGGTCTTATTTAAAAGTTACAGATGAAAACCTCTTTGCCAAATTCAATTAGTGTAATTGTTGTCAATTGGAACGTAGCCGATTCGTTGGCTCGGTGCCTAGCCTCAATTCGAGCCACCAAGTATCCAAATCTGGAAATAATTGTCATCGACAATGCTTCTTCCACCCCCATCCATCCAAAGAAAGTCAAATTTATTCAAAACAAAACCAATGTTGGTGTACCCCGGGCGTGGAATCAGGGATTAGAGCGGGCGACGGGGGATTACATCTTGATTCTTAATCCCGACACCCTCCTACCCAAAGATTTTTTTACCAAAGCCATCGCATATCTCAAATCTCACTCCGACGTGGGCGTCCTCGGTCCCAAATTCCTTGACCCTGACGGTACTCCCCAGGGGTCCGTTTTTCCCGAGCCGAATACTGGCTCGGCCAAAAAGGCCTGACTCAAAAATACACCCCAACGGGCAGCCAGCCCGTTGCTGTCAACGCTATCTCTGGCGCCTGTATGTTCTTGTCCAAACGTACGATCGTAAAGATAGGCAAATTTACCGAGAAAGTATTTATTTACTACGAAGATATGGATTATTGCCGCCGCCTCCGTCAGGCAGGAATGAAAATAATTTTCCACCCCGGGATTACCATTGTCCACGAACATGGACAAAGTTCAGCCAAATCCGGTGGTGCCGCTCAAAAATATCACGCCGCTGCCTCTCTCTGGTATAACGGCCCGCTCAAGCATTATTTACTATGGTTTATTACCTGGACCAGCCAAAAAATATCGAAAATATTTCGTGTAATATGACGGTACAAAAAGATCTGTATGGAATTTTATCAGACTTGTTTGTCAATTTGGCGGCTGGGTGGTTTGGGGCAGTGTTTATCGTATCAAATTTTTTCCAGTTAGGTTTACCGGCCAATTGGTTAGTATTGACGATTGACATAGTTTTAGGTATATTAAGTTTAGTGTTAGCTTTGCGTTTAAGAAAGAACGCCAGGAGGAGTAAAAGTGCCTAGTTTACTAGATATAAATGTTCGGGCAGCCGTTGCTTTTGCCCTGACCATAATCGCTTTTGGGATAGTTTATATTGCTATTCGTTTATCGGACTTAAAAAAACTTGACAGGAGAAAGAAGAAGTAGTACTATAAGTTTACAATTTAAAAAGCGTTTGAGAAAGAGTCGCGTCTTTCGAGCTGATTGCACAAATGCAATATGGGTAAGCCCATGATAGCTGTAACGAGAGAAATCTCAAGAGGACGTCAAGGTTGATACGCCTCATTTTTAGTAGATTTCTGCAATAGGGTGGTACAGTGATTGGCCCAAATCGCCCCTTTTATAGGGGCGATTTTTATGGGAATAGAAAATCCTGTTTTAAACCAATTGATTAATAGCCAGAAGACCAGATTGGAGGGGTCTTTATGGTCAAATGAATCAGATAGGGAAAAATACAGGTTTGAATTGTCTCCCAATGTAAAACTTTTTAATAGAGAACAAGAAAACGAACTAAGAGAGATAAGTAGTGCAGTTTACGCACCAGGTGGTTTTCTTCATGGCTCTTTAAAGATGTTTAGCGCGTTGAAAGAAAGCGATGCGTTAAAGGGATCTCTCACTGGTGGTATGATTTGGAAATCTTTGAGTTTGGGGATAAACAAATACGAATTGGGTGTCCAAGCGTTGTTCAATCAATTACCATTATTTGCAAGATGTGATTTGATGTTGCAATCCGACCAAAGTGCAGGACAAATCTACTTCCAGATTGCTGAAATTGAAGGCGACAAATCCCATGGTATGGGCTATTACGATGGATTCATTTTGTTAAATAGTAAAGAAATCATAGGCCAGATACCTGGAACAACTTTTGTTGAAGCAATTAAAGGAGCAGTTGGTGACGAAACAATCTTTTTATTAGTGGGTGATTCTGAAAGATTCTACTTAGCAGAAATGGAAAAATTATTACAACCAGCAGCAAGACAAGCCGGACTAAAATTGACAGTGGCAACTGAGGAATCCTTGAAAATAAATCCAGGACAAAACTATCCATTAGAAGTGGGTAGATCAAAATCACGATGGCTAGTTAATATACCCACTCTTAACCCAAACGGCCATCTTGTAAAACCAGCGGGGGCTGGCGGGGAAAACATATATGACTTATACAAGGACGGAGCGGTTTATTGTTTAATACCACCAAATCGATTCTTATGCAATAAATCCCTTTTAGGGGTTATAAGTAATGGGCTAAACGATCCCATGATTGATCAATGGTTGCAAGAATATTTCAAGTGGTCAACGATTCAGACATTGAGGAAATATCTCCCCACAACAATACTTGTAACAAAAGCCAACAAGAATGAAGTCGCTGGCTTATTGCAAAAGGAGGGGGATAAGTGGGTCATTAAAAAGACAGTCAGTTCTGGAGCCAAAGGCGTTTCATTGACTAACAACGGAAACGACGGCAGAGGCACTATGATTGCTGACTTGATGACAGCCCCAGCAAGCTATATTCTTCAACTAAAAGTAGAACAAACACCCCTTCCTTTTTGGCACACCGAATCAGGCCATTTGAACCACTCGTTAATGTATACTAGAGTCGAGCTGTATTCTCAGTATGGCGATGGCGGGATATTAACTGTGGGAATTACGGCTAGAAAGTCGAAAGCTGTTCACGTGCAAAAGGACGCCATTCAAATACCGGTTAGATTTGCGCCGACCCAATAATATGATTCAAAGAATTATTCTTATTAGGCATGGGAAAACTGAAAGGGATAAAACAAATCCTAATCGAAAGTTAACTGAAAAAGGGAGGAATCAGATAATTGAAACCTGTAAGATTATTTCTAAAAATGTTCCTGGAATAAGAAAAAACCTAGAGATATTTTCCAGCAATACAAACAGAACGATTGAATCAGCTATGTTGACACGTCAATTTTTTGGCCTAAAATCAATTACCAAATTTTCCAATATGAGAGTATCGAATATAGACTCATGGATCACAAATTCGGCGTGTAAGAGGGACGTAACAGCTAGATATTTTGACTCTTACCTAAGTTATAATTTACCCAACGAAGTGTCTACCCCCAAATTTGTTGCGGAATCTTTTCTTGAGGATCTAAATAAAGTTCGGAATCAAACTAAGAATGTGATTATAATAGGACATGGATCCGCTTTGGAATCATTTGCTTATTTTCAAACACGATATAAACCACCGACTCGATTCGTTAAAGAATTGGACTATGGGGAGTGGTTACTACTACGAAAAAAGGCTAAGTAATTTCCACCTGAAAGGTGGGAATTCCATCGATCCAAACTTGGAATATTTACTTTTTAATCCGGCCATAAATTGCAGAAACTAGTTGGGGCAAAACGTTAACGTAAGTTCGAACCAGATCCCATTTTCTCCATACTGCCCACGCAGGAATTCGTATCACACATCCAAACAACAACACCCATGGCAAAAGTACCTGCTCCCATTTTGGTCGGTGCAGTTTAAAGTAATATAAATAACCCATCATCTCTCCAATAAACGACGGGCCCAGAGATTTAATGCTCATCCGTTCCAGATGCACCGCCGAAGTTTCGGGATAGTACCAGATATGAAATCCCGCCTGCTTTATACGATATTGCCATTCGATTTCTTCGCCATACATGTGGAAATTTTCGTTAAATCCCCCCACTTTCTCACACACCCGGTGTGATATGAGCATGAATGCTCCCTGGACCCAGTCCACTTCCTGCGGTTTGTCTAACCGGGACACATCCCGGATGTGAATGGTATCGATGACTTTGCGCACGATTGGCAGATTGTCGAAAAACACTATCATTTGCGCTACCCGGCGCAGAGTGGGGAAGTATCCGGTAGACGGCAATGTCGCTCCTTCAGCCGTCGTCAATCGGCAGCCCACCACGTCGTAGGGCAAGCGGACACACCTGGCCAGCGTGTCCGGCCGCACAAAGCAATCACTATTCAGAAGTAATATTTTGTCGCCTTTAGCGATCTTCATTCCTTGGTTATTATTGGCCCCGAACCCCAGGCGTTTTTTGTTGTTGATTATTATTACTTTCGGGAAAGCTATTTTGTCCTCAGGTGTGTTGTTGATCAGAATAGTTTCAAAATCTACGCCCCGGGATTTATACAAGTTCTGCAAACATTTATGCGTGACATCCGGTGTTCCGTGATTTATGATAATGACAGATAGCATGAGTTGGATTCTAAGCCTCATTTTAGCACTTAGCCTAGGTTTACGTGTTGGGCTGCTGCAGATCGCCCCCCCGGAATTGTTTGGTGATGAGGTTGACGTGGGATACCAGGCCCGGTCACTTCTGCAAACCGGAAGGGACTTATATGGCCAGATCTTGCCTACTTACATTCATTCTCTGGCGGAATGGCGCGCCCCACTTCTCATGTACGCCACAGTTCCTACCATCGCCGCCCTGGGAAATTCCGTCTGGGGCGTCCGTTTGCCTGAAGTTATTTTTGGTACTCTTGGGTCGCTCATTTTATTTCTCCTCGTTTATCATATCTCTCGCTCTTATACTCTCTCGCTCTTCTGCTCTCTGGTTTTGGCGGTGACTCCCTGGCACATCTACTACTCGCGGGCCGCTTACGAAGTAGTTTTCATGCTCGACCTGGTCATGCTTGGCACTTTGCTCTTTCTCAAACGTCGTTTTGCCCTTTGTCCTTTGCCCTTTGCCCTTTCGATGTACACCTACAGCACCGCCGTCCTTTTTGTTCCTTTATGGTTTGTGACACTCATTTTTCTTACCCGCGTTCGCCCCAAACTTATTTCCTTACTTCTTTTTTCTTTACTTCTTGTTCCCTTAATTTTTAATATTATCTCTGGTCCCGCCCGGGGCCGCTTCGGGGGATTAAGCATTTTTGCCAATCCGGAAATTTTCAAAAACTTAAACCTTCTCCAGGCCGAAGACGGGCGTTTATGGCACAACAAACTCGAAACTTACGCTTCTGCTGTCGTAGCTAATTATCTCCGGCCGTTTTCCACTGACTTTTTATTCATTCGCGGCGACCCCGATTACCGCCAGAGCATGCAGATCGTCGGCGAGCTTTTACCCATCTCTTTCCCTTTCGTGCTAATCGGCCTGTGGTATCTGGCTTCCCGTAAGCAATGGTTGTGGTTGACTTGGTTGTTTTTAGCCCCGCTCCCAGCCGCTCTTACTTCCGACGGGGGCTACCACGCCACTCGCTTGTTTTTAATGCTTCCACCCTTAGCTGTCGCTACCGGTGCCGGCGTAGTATTAGTTACCCGCAAATTACCTCGGGTTCTTAATATCTTATTCCTTGTATTCTTTATTTCTTATTTTGTGTACCTGGCCCATTACTACGTTGCCCATTACGCCAAATCTTCCTGGCGGTGGTGGAATGTGGGATTTCAGCAGGCTATGACCGAGCTGGCTCGTCTGGCCCCCAATTACTCCCGCGTCTTTATCAACAACACTTATGAGCCGTCTTTAATTCGCTTCCTGTTTTGGACGAGTTACTCACCGGCCAAATTTCATCGCCAATTCACCCTGGATCAGCCTCAGGTCAACATTGTTCCCAATTACGACGGATTTTCTTTAGACGGTAAATACTTCTTTGGCAACTTCAATAAATCAAACTGGATGGAATCTTTGCTTCCCAACAGTTTGTATGTTATTTCCCAGCGGGACAATGTGGCCGGCGATTGGGATTGGCGCCGTACTCCTCCCGACAATATCCAAGTCCTGTTTACCAGCACCAACGCCTACAACCAGCCTATTTTGTATCTGGTTGCCAGAAAATGACACTTTTTATCCTCGGTCTGGTTCTTAGATTATTCCTTAGTACCCAAATTTACTCTGGTGATGTCAACAACCATGTTTCTTGGGGTAGAGACATTCTTTCTCTTGGTCCGGCAGGGATCTATCAGCGGGAGTTCATGTCCCGCTACGGTACTCTCACTCCCACTTATCCCCCGGTTACTTTGTTTTTTTTCACCCTGTCCCAAGGTCTTTTCGATACTGTATCTCGCACGGCATGGAACCTAAATCTTAAATACCCCCTTTTCCCCTCGCAAATCATTTGGTGGCTGCAAGACCAAGACACCCAGCCGGCGTTTCACAAAATTTGGGCCATGACCGCAGATATAGGTCTTGCTTGGCTGGTATATACTGCTACGAAAAAACGCTGGTTGGCCGCCCTGATTCTTTTTAATCCGGCTATTTTTTACAACAGTGCCTCCTGGGGCCAAATCGAGTCCGTGCCGGTATTTTTTCTGGTAGCCGCTTTCCTCACCCGTCGCCCGTTCCTTTCGGCCGTTTCTTTTACTCTGGCTCTGCTTACTAAACAGTCTTCCATAATTTTTATTCCTTTGTATGTTCTATTTTTTTACCGCCGTTTCGGCATTGCTCAAAGTCTCGAATCCGCGGCCGTTGGGTTGATTATGTTTCTACTGGCATTTTTACCGTTTGCCACTCCGCCCCTGGCCACGTACTGGCACATCATCCAAACCGGTTCGGGTTCGGATTACGTGGTAGATCACGCATTTAATTTCTGGGCCTTAACCATGGGTTTGGGCAAAATTCCCGACGCCAATTACCGCCTCTGGGGATATGTGCTTTTTGCCGCCCTCCTGCTTTTCGTTTTTACCCGTAAACGCTTTTCTGTTTTTCCCATCGCTGCTCTAATTACCATGTCCGCTTTCTTTTTCCTCACCCGCATGCACGAGCGCTACCTGTTGCCAGCTCTGGTCTTTTTAGTTTTCTGGTTGGCCCGGGACCGCCGCCTGTTACCGGCATTTATTTATCTCTCCCTTTTTCACTGGCTCAACTTATATCACAACTGGTGGTACCCCCGTTGGCCCATCTTGGTCACCTGGCTCTCCTCAACCCTCAACATCCAACTTCTCATTTTACTTGCGCTGGCCTCCTTTATTTGGTTATCATGGCGGTATGCGAAACGTTAAACGCCCCCTTCTGGTTGCGGCTGTCTTTTATTTTTTCATCGCCCCCTTTTTCTTCCATCCGGATATCAAAATAATTTATTCTCTGGCGGGGTTTCTCTCCCAAGGCGTATTTAATATCTATAGCTATACGGCTGCTCACCCCATTCCTGCCGGCTCATTTGTTTATCCGCCCTTGGCCTATTTTGTTCTGGGTTTGCTGTACCCCGTTATTAATTTTTTGGCCGGTCCGGGTTTTGCTTCCTGGTTGGCTATGGGCAACGACGCCGTGGATGTAGCCGGTATTTTCCGGTACCTGTTTCTGATCAAAACACCTCTCATTCTAGCTCTGCTGGCCACGGGTTGGACGCTGTCCAAAATCTCTTCGCGCAAGGAAATTCCCTGGATCTGGTTTTTCAATCCCCTTACTATTTACGCCGTCGGCTTCATGGGCCAAATCGATATTCTTCCGGTGATGCTTACCGTCCTGGCGCTGGTAATAGCTAAGCCCAAACCGTTTTTAGCAGCTCTTCTTTTGGGACTGGCAGCCGCCTTCAAAACCTACCCCTTGCTGTTTTTGCCGTTTCTGGCCCTCTTATCTACCACCAGTCTCAAGCGCTCCGCCCTAATATTTGCCGCGGGCATTGCGCCGTATCTGCTATTTGTGGCCCCGTTTCTCGCCACCCCGGCCTTTTACTCCGATACGTTGACTTCCGGTCTGACCCAAAGGGTGCTGCAGTTGGCGCTGCCATTAGGCTACGCCGAGAATTTATATTTGGTGCCGGTGATTATGACCATGCTGTTTCTGGTTGCGGGTGTTTTGCACCGCGGCCAAATTCACCGCTTACCCAGTTATTTTCTGGCCGCATCTCTACTGCCGGTAGTATTGTCCCATTTCCACCCCCAATGGCTGCTGTGGTCCCTGCCGTTTATTATCTTGCGCTTTGAATGGTTATCTCTGGCGGTTTTTTTTACCTCCGCCATGGGTACCATTCTTCTTTTTCCCGACAAATTTCTCACCTGGGGACTAATTAGTCCCCTTAATCCTCAAATTCTTTTTCTACCGCCTTTCGTCAATCCTCTTTTGCAAAGCCTGTTCCACTCCGTTCTAGTAGGAGTCAGCCTGTGGATTAGCCTATGCGCCTTATTCTTCTCGGACCGTTCATCGTCCTCGTAAGTTCATTGCTGGCTTCGCTTGCCAGCCGCAACCGGCTGGACACAGAAGTTCCCGGCAGTGCTTATTTGCCGCTGGCTGAAACCCGGCCATTTACTTTTACTCCCACTCACTCCGGCTTAAACATTATTCTCCTGCGTATGAAGAATCCGGACTTATCCGATACGTCCGGTTTTGTATTTACCATCAGCACCGCAACCGGCCAGGTCTTGCGCCAAGTAAATTTTTCCGGTCGTAACATCGGCGACCCTTCCGATATCCGTCTGCAGTTTGCTCCCATTTCCGACTCCGTCAATCAACCCCTGACTCTAACCACCACATCCTCCTCGCCATCCGTCAAAATTGAAAATGGCTTTCGGGCTTACTATCGTACTTCCGGCTTGTCTCTCAATCTCGCCCCCCTCACTCGCGATCCTCTGTTTATGGTTGTGTGGGGGTTGCTTGTATACGGGCTGATTCGTATCCTTGCGGATCCCAGGTTCTCCCGATAGCCCCCTCTTCCGGCAAGCTATACACTCCTCCAATAAACAAAGTATTTTTCAAATTTCTATCGTCCGGCCAATAAATTTTCCGGAATACAAATTTACCGAAGTCATAACCCTGGCGCGGTGCCTTCTGATATTCTTCCGGCGGATATTTCAGGTAGAACAAAGCGAAGATGTATGGTTGAGCCTGTCCGGTTTCCCACACCACCTGATCATATTTGTCCAATACCGGTGAAATAATCTGCACCACTTCTTTAAACCCCCATTGCCAGTCGCCGTAACGGCTGTACGGCATTTGCCACAAGACTGCCAACCCAAACCACGCCAGGTTAATTACGGCCCAGGGGACAATAATTATCTTCAGCCAGCCAGTCAGTCGCCGCAGGCCGATGGCAACTAGTATGGTATGAGCAACCCACAATGGCAGCACCCGCACCGGGTTAAACCAGCTCCTGGTAATGATTGCCGGTAGGGGAGCCAGGATTAGCCACATAGCCAAAATTTTATTCTCCCGCCAATTCCTAACCAGCCACACTAGCCCGATAGCCCAGGCAAATATCTCCCATCCATAATATAGGCCAAACCCGTCCACCCGCTGGTTAAGTTCTGGCGTACCCCGCACAAACAGATTAGCCGGGGAAAAATACGAGAAATATTTCTGGCCCGCCTCCCACCAGTTCCCTCCGGCGGACGTCCACCTGGCCCATCCTCCACTGCTCATGGCAATGGTGAATAACGCCACTGCTATTACCACCCCCATCTTTTTCCGGCCCCAAACTAAAAGCGGCCACAAATAAATTTTGGCTGAATGATAAGAAAAAACATTTATCCCGGCTATTATCATTCCGGCCAGATTTCGCCGGGTCAATATCAGCCACACGCTGGTCAAAAATACGGCCAGAGACAAGTTTGCTTCCCATGCCCCCCGGGAGTAAAAAATCGCCCAGGGCTCAATTGCCATTAACCCTGCCGCTACCAATCCCTCTTTTTCCCCCACCAGTTTTTTGGCTATCACATACACTAATCCAACACTGGCTACCCCGGCCAGGGCAGATATCAGCCGGGTGGTTATTTCGTTGAGTCCAAATATTCCTACGACAGGTGCCGTTAAATAGGCATACAGCGGGGGTTTGTAGTCATCAAACGATCGCAAAGCCAGCGGCCATTTTGTTCCGTATTCGTCCGCCCCCGTTTTCCACAAAGAATACGCGTTGTAGCCCAAGGCCGCCTCGTCCCAATTTACCGACCCCGGTGATTTATCCAGCCAAGCCAGCCGCAGCGCTGCTCCCACTACCAAAATAGTAATGATTAGTACTTTGCGATCCATAAGCCCTTTCCGTATCCATAAACCAGCTCGTCATCCGCTTCAATTCTTGTGACGATTTTGTCTTCCGGAATACCCCGCATTTCTTTGGGCAATCCAATATAGACTTTTCCGGGGCTGGGAGTAAATTCACCCACTTCGATATTGGAATTCGGCAGCACTTTGTAAAATTTCAGCATCACGTCCATCGGCCCAAATTTGTTTGTCACTGCCGCCCGCGCGTCAGCCGCTAAGTTGTTTTTTAACCACATGGCCGTCTGTCGGTACAGATATACGTCCGAATATTGCCACTTCAATTGATTGAAGAACATTTCTTTAAAGAAAAACCCTGTGCCCGCTAGATATAGTACCAATACCAAACGCTTATCCAAACGTTTCACGGCTTCGGCTACCAGCACCACAATTGCCGGGATAAACAACACTCCTCCAACTGTAAAAAACTTCTTGTCCAAAAAAATGCCCCCCAGCCACCCACCGACTAGCCACCACTTCACCCTCTTCTTGTCAAAAATTACGATCGTAAAAATCAACAAGGGGATATCCCAATAGTAAATTAAGGGCAGCAACCCTTTGGGCGGTAGGCCGCTTAATCCGGTCGCTGTCCAGGCCGCCTGTGGTGCTGTCCATTGCTCAAAATCCATCAGCGCTACGCTTCTTTGAACAATCGTATTTAAGGCCAATCCTGGCTTGTTATATAAGATCTTGCGCACAATTGCCGGAAGCATATAGTTTTTTTGAGTGGCTTGGAAATTGATTTTCTGGATTTCGTCTACCTGCTGACCCAAAAAATTCCAATTTAATTTGGCCGCTAAATTGTCGGATGAAATTTTGCTTAAATTTGTCCAAGTGGCCGCCAAGGCCAATACGACAACCACTGCACCTATCGCTTTTTGCCACGTGTGCTTAGCCGCCCACACTCCGACTGCGCCGGCCAGCGCTGTCGTTTCCCATACGTGCCACATAGAAATAGTGTTCAGCCAAGGATTAGCCGCGGCGATTAACGCCACCCATCCGGATCTAGTTTTTTTGGCCAGTAATATCACAATCACCACCTGCACCAGCCACCCCCACACTCTGATTTGCATCTCACCCCACCCCAAATTTCCAAAAGTCTCAGCCATTGCCACGCTTACTCCCAATGGTTTCCCCAACATCAATCCTAACTTAACTACCAGCACTCCCGCCGCTACAATCCCCGGCCACATCAATTGATATTACGCTGGCCACCCCCGTATAATCAAGCTGCATGCGCCATTTACTGATTGTGGCCCTGGTTATCGGATCACTTGCCCGTTTGCTTTGGCTAGCTCGCTTGCCTGCCGGATTCACACCTGATGAAGCGGCTTTCGGCTACAACGCCTACTCACTGCTTCAGACTGGCCGGGACGAGTGGGGCACCCCCTGGTGGCAGCTGTTTTTCACCAACCTGCGCTCGTTTGGAGATTACAAACTGCCTCTGTATGCTTTCCTCGCCATCCCATCGGTCAAAATTCTCGGTCTGACGGAATTTGCTGTCCGCTTGCCTAATGCCATCTTCGGCATTCTGGCCATCGCGGCTGTGTATCTTCTGGCCAAAAAACTGATTAACTGGCAAACTGGTCAACTGGCGGCGTTGCTGATGGCCATCAACCCCTGGCATATTCAAATGTCTCGCGGGGCATTCGAAGCCAATCTGGCCACTTTTCTTTTACCTCTGGGCCTGTATTTTTTTCTCGACAGTCATCCCATGCTTTCCGCGCTGTTTCTGACCGCCGCCGCTTACTCGTATCACTCAGCCAGGTTAATCCTGCCGTTGATTCTTGTGGTTCTGTTCGTTTATTTCCGGGACAAATTCAAGCCTGTATTAATTATTCCTCTAGTAGTTTCGCTCATAGGCTTGGTTTCCGCTCGGGTGGCCGACGTCAGCATTTTTAGCCCCACCGACAATTGGCTAGGGGTAGCCACTCGCCGTTTCGAAGCCCGGGCCCAGGGTTTACCGGACGTATTCGCCCGCGTGTTTTCTAATAAATTAGTTTATTCTTTTTCGATCCTAGCTCAAAACTACATTTCTTATTTTTCCCCCAATTTCCTATTCACTTCCGGTGCTGGTGAACCTTTTTACGGCATGTCGCCGGGCAGGGGAGTGCTTTATTTAATTGAACTGCCGCTCCTTGCTTATTTAATTATTCGGCGCCCCAAAATTTCCCCGCTTCTCATAGCCCTTCTTCTATTGGCTCCTCTTCCCGCAGCTTTGGCCAAAGGCCCGGGAGCCGCTGCCAACCGGGCGGTCATCATGCTTCCCTGGCTCATCATTCTTCTGGCTACCGCCATAACTCATCTTCCCCGGCGCTGGTTGGTCCTGGTGTTCGGGGCCTACGTTATCAGTTTTGTATTTTTTGCCGAAGATTACTTTTATCATTCGCCGTATGTCATTGCTCCTTCTATGTCTTACGGTTGGCGCGAGCTCATGCCCCGATTGCAGGCTTTTTCGGACAGGTTTTCGGACGTCCGCTTCAGCCGCTCGCTTTCCGAACCCCATATCTTTGTGGCTTTTTATACCAAGTTCGACCCACAAGAGTACCAGAAAGCTTCCCAGAACTGGCCCCGGAATGTTAAATTCCTGGATCAGTTTGACGGCTATTATCTGGGTAAATATCGATTTGGAGTAATTTACCCCCAAGATTCTGTTTCAATCCCCACCTTGTACATCGGTAAACCCGAAGATTTCTCTCCCGATTTCCCTGAATATTTCCACATCGATTACCCCTCTTCCCGGCCGGCCATCAAAGTCGCCCAAAAACTCCCATGAACAAATTTCTCTTAATCTGCTTAATCCTCTTAATCCCCTCATTTTCTCTCATGTTCCGCTCCGGCATTTTTACGATGCACGATTTCCACGTCTTCCGTCAGTTTGAATTTAGCAAGTGTCAGGCATTTCCTTGCCGTTGGGCGCCGGACGCCGGGATGGGCTACGGCGAGCCGGTCTTTAACTTCTACGGCCAGTTTCCTTACTGGATCGGTCAGGCATTTCATATCTTTGGATTGCAAATTATCGACTCCGTCAAAGCCAATTTCATTCTCACGCTCCTAGTTTCGGCAGTGGGCATGTACTTGCTCGGCAAAAAGTATTGGGGCAACCCAGGGAGTCTGGTGGCAGCCATGTTTTATGTCTACGCCCCTTACCGGGCGGTAGACGTGTGGGTCCGTGGCTCGCTCAATGAGGCGTATGCTTTGGCTCTTTTTCCTTTCATCTTTCTTTTTCTGGATAATTTTTTAGACCGACGGCGCCTGCGTGATCTATGGGGTTTGATCATTGCGGCCACTATTCTGGTCATTACCCACAATCTCTCGGCTCTCATGATCGCTCCTTTCCTAGGTTTTTGGGCGTTAAGAAAATTCCCCATCCCCGTTTTTCAACTGTTGGGTGCCGGGGCCGCAGTTTTTCTATTAAGCGCTTTTTATCTACTCCCGGTGATTTTCGAAAGTCATCTGGTCACTTTAAACCGCACCACCACTGACTATTACTCATATCAATTGCATTGGACCACTCTCAAGCAGCTGTTTGTTTCCCGCTTTTGGGGCTACGGCGGCTCCGTCTGGGGCCCCAACGACACCATGAGTTTTTCTGTGGGCTACCTGCAATGGCTCGTTCCCTTATTTCTTCTTCTTCGCAAAAAGTCCCTCGTGTTTACCCTCTTTGGCTTCTTTGCCGTTTTTCTCACTCACGGCAAGTCGGAATTTATTTGGAAGCTTTTTCCTCCTTTGGCTTATGTCCAGTTTCCTTGGCGCTTTTTGGGCCCCGCCTCCTTCTTTCTGGCCCTCTCCTCCGGTGCTATAGTCAAAGTGGTTTCGCATAAACTTATACTCTCCTGCTCTCTTGCTCTTCTGCTCTTGCTTAACGCTGGCTTTTTCAAGCCAGACATCTGGCGCAGCATCACAGACCGTGAGCAATTTTCCGGCCCGCTCTGGGACGAACAGCGCTCTTCTGCCCTAAACGATTTTTGGCCGCGTTCCGCCTCCGAGTTACCCACGTCTTTTGCGCCTACCGGGCCACAGGTACTTCTCACTACCGACTCCTACCGAAAAATTCAATATCCGATTGTCTATTTTCCGGGCTGGAAAGCTGAAGTCGAGCTGTTTCCCTCCGGCCCCATGGGCCTAATCATTGCCCGCGTGCCGCTAGCCACCCAAATTAATCTGAAGTTTACCGATACCCCCGTCCGCACCATCGGCAACATTACCAGTCTGGTGGCTTTGGCATGTCTCACGTTAAGTGGCTTTTACTTATTGCGGCGGCCGGCCTGATTCTGCGGCTGGTAGCCAGCAACTTCCTTCCTCCCAGCCTCAATTGGGACGAAGTTTCTTTGGGTTACAACGCGTATTCGCTTCTTCAGACCGGTCGGGACGAGTGGGGGACGATCTTGCCCACAATTTTCAGAAGCTTTGGAGACTACAAATTACCCATCTACGTTTACCTGGCCACTATTTCTCCCTTTTTCGTTCGTCTGCCGTCAATCGTCTTCGGCACGTTACTCATCATCATAACCTATCTTTTGGGCTGGCGGCTGGCTTCTCCCTTCGTTGGCCTCACTTCAGCCGTCTTGGTCGCCATTTCCCCTTGGACCTGGTGGATATCCCGTATTGCTCTGGAAGCCAATGTGGGTGCATTATTTATTGCCATAGGCATTTGCTGTTTGCTGGTCCGCAAGACAAATTTGGGCATCTTATTTCTGGGGCTTTCCGTCTGGGCTTACAATTCCGCCCGCGTCTTCAGCCCGTTGTTTTTACTCGCCTATCTTTTTCTCCATCGTCCCAAGCTAACGACTATTAGCTATCTGCTAACAGCTTTCTTATTTATCCCCATGGTTATCCAACTTCTCTCTCCTTCCGGTCAAGCTAGACTAAGCTGGTTGACCATCCTGGATTCCGGTGCCATTGCCCAAATCGATCAACTGCAATCCCGTCCTGGGGGCCGGCTGCTGTACAACAAGGCCACTTATTTTCTCTACCGTTTCGGTCAAAATTACTTAAGTTACTTCTCTCCCAACTTTCTCTTCCTCAAAGGCGGCGATCATTATCAGTTCAGCATCCAAAACTTCGGCCTGCTTTATTTGGTCAGTTTGCCCTTTTTTTACCTAGGGTTATTAAAGCTGAATAAAATTTCCTGGGCATGGCTGTTACTTGCGCCGATTGCCGGTAGTTTGACGCGAGATGCGCCTCATGTCCTTCGGGCCATTCCTATGCTGCCTCTGTCTATGCTCTTAATCGCTCATGGTCTGGACCGCTTCGGCCGTAATGTTAAGGCTCTTTTCTTCGTGGGTCTCCTAATATCTACTATCTACTATCTAGTATCCGCGAATAGTTATCGTAATAACTATTCGCAGTCTTGGCAATATGGTTACTCTAAAGTAGTTCAATTTATCAAACAGCGCTATTCCGATTACGATCAGATTATCTTTACCAAAAAATATGGCGAACCGCATGAATTTGTGGCCTATTTCTGGCCCTGGAACCCGGCCGATTTTCAACTCCGCAAGCAATGGGATTACCACGCCAACTGGTACTGGGTCAACGCTCTGGATAAATTTACTTTTGTCAACGATTGGGAAATTGGCCAACTGACGTTTAAACCAAACACGCTCGTTGTCACCAGCCCCGAGAGTAAAATTTCTGGCCGGGAGATAACCACATTTAATTTCCTCGATGGTCAACCGGCCTTTATTGTTTATGAAAAATAGAATTATTCTTGCGTTCATACTTTTACTTGGCCTTGGACTAAGACTTTTTCACTTAGACTCCCGGCCATTGGGTTTTACCTGGGACGAGGCCGCTCTAGGCTACAACGCCTATTCGCTGTTTTTGACCGGCCGGGATGAATACGCCCAAGTCATGCCCTTGATTCTCAAATCCTTCGGCGATTACAAGCCGGCTCTATATTCTTACCTGGCTGTCCCCTCAATATCCGTTTTGGGTTTAACTGAATTCGCCACTCGTCTTCCCTCGGCCATTTTTGGGGTACTTCTTATTATCGTAGTTTACTTGCTCACCAGAAATGTCTTTGCCGCCGGGTTGCTGGCCATCAACCCCTGGTCGCTGTATTTTTCCCGCGGTGCCTGGGAGGCCAATGTGGCACTCACCCTTACGACCTTGGCAACACTGTTGTTCATCCGCCGCCGCTATCTGACATCCGCCCTTTTCTTTGGCCTGACGCTCCTGACTTATCAGGGGGCCAAGATGTTCACTCCGCTTCTCATGTTAACTCTCTTGCTAATTTATCGCCCAGCCATAAAATTACTGGTCAAACCCCTCTTCCTCTTACTCTTACTCATACTTCCAATTCTGGTGGGTTTCGCTTCCCAATCAGGTCGGCTCAAAGTCTTCAGCGTCTTCAGTTACACCCGCCGTCCGGACACGGTCGCTGAAATCCTACGTCAGGACAATGGTAACCCTTTTCTCTTTTCTCTTTTTCACTTAGAACTAATAGACCAGGGCAGGGGCGTACTTCAAAGATATCTAAACCACCTCTCCCCATATTTCTTATTCTTCGCCGGAGACTGGCAGAATTTGCGCCACTCAATTGCATACTATGGCTACTTCCACCTCCCGGAAATCCTTACAATTCTTATCGGACTCGTCGTCTTACTCCGAACTAATAACCCACTAACTAAACTTCTCATTGCTTGGCTGCTCCTGGCTCCTTTGCCCTCCGCCCTTTCGCGCGACCTCGTTTCCGGCGTCCGCTCCTTGCCGCTTCTCGTGCCGCTAGTCATTGTTTCTGGTATGGGTCTAGCCCAATTGTCTCGTCGGCGTCTCCTCTTATACTCTTATACTCTCATACTCTTGTTTTTCTTAGTCTATTATCTTGATTTATTCTATATTCATTCCTCCAATTTCACCGCCGTGGACATGGTATATCCTTACAAACCGGTTCTGGCTATCGTCAAACAGCATCTAGACCAATACCGGCAAGTCATCTTTTCCGACAAACTTGGCCAGCCGTATATTTTTACTCTCTTTTACTTGCAGATCGACCCCCGGGATTATCAACCATTTAGCCAGTTAGCTGTTAGCCCCGTCGGCGACGTGGGCCACGTAGATCGCTTCGGCAAATTTATTTTCCGTCCACTCTTTCTGCCCGACGACCGACTCCTCAATTCCACTATTTTGATCGGTGACCGCTATGAACTGCCGGAGTCTGATTTAGCCACCATTCCCAATCTGATTATGCTCGGGGATATTAAATATCCCAATGGCGCACCGGGCCTGCGGGTGGTGGGACTGCCATGAAAAAAATAATTCTTATTTTCGTCTTAATTTTAGCCGCCTTTTTGCGCCTTTACCGGCTGGCCGATTTTCCGGCAGGCTTGAACGCGGACGAAGCCGCTCTGGGCTACAACGCTTACTCGTTACTTCTGACCGGTCGGGATGAGCACGGTCATCCTTGGCCGGTGAATCTGGAATCTTTCGGCGATTTCAAACCCGCGGGTTACGCCTACTTGCTCATGCCCTTCATCAAAATATTCGGTCTCACCGAATTCGCCGTCCGCCTCCCCTCCGCCCTCTTCGGCATCCTGGCCGTCCTCTTTGTATATCTTTTGACCAAAGAACTGATCAACTGGCAAACTGGTCAACTGGCGGCGCTGCTGTTGGCCATCAGCCCCTGGCACTTGCATTTCTCCCGCGGCGGCTGGGAGGTCAACGTCGCCACCACTCTCATGCTTATCGGCGTCTGGCTCTTCCTTAAGAAACGTTTTGAGCTTTGCGTTTTGAGCTTTGCGCTGTCTATGTATTTTTATCAATCTGCTCGCCTCACTGTTCCTCTCCTGGGTTTAGGTCTATTTCTTTTCTACCGCCCCAAACGCATTTTTACAGCTTCGGTCATTGGTTTCTTACTCCTAATCCCTCTAATCTATAACCTAGTTACTACTAATGCCGCTTCCCGTCTCTCCGGAGTAGGCCTGCTCGCCGATGAGGGTCCTCTCAATCGGGCCAAGGAGCTGCGCGGCCAGCATCCGGGGTGGAGCACGCCCTTATCCCGTGTTTTGCACAACCGTCCTGTTCTGTACACCATTCAATTTCTAGAAAATTACACCGACCATTTCTTCGGCAATTTCCTGTTTGTCAACGGCGACGTCATTCCCCGCAACCGCGTTCCCGAAACCGGCCTTCTCTACTTCACCGATTTTATCTTTCTAGCCCTCGGCGCGGCCTATCTACTAAGGACCAAAGACCAAAGACCAAAGACCAAATTGGTATGGTTGTGGTTATTAGTAGCCCCTCTCGCTTCCGCCATCACTTTTCAAACCCCCCACGCCCTGCGCGCTCACGCCATGGTTATTCCCTTAACTATCCTTATTTCGGTTGGTGTTTTTGAAACTTTAAAACATTGGAAATTATTTGGAATTTGTGTCTTGGGATTTGTGTATTTATGGCAAGTAACTAGATATCTGCACCAGTATTACGTTCACTATCCTCAAACTTATCCTTACGCCTGGGAGTACGGCTTCAAAGAGTTGGTAGCTTACGTGGGGTCGGTTCAGGACAGGTATGAAAAGATCTTAGTTACCGACAAGTACGATCAGCCTTACATTCTTTTCCTCTTTTATTCCAAATACCCGCCCCAACAGTTCCAAGGTCATCACTCTCTCACTTTCCGGGACAAATACAATTTCTCCACTGTTCGCGATTACTCCAAATTCCATTTTGCTGATACGCCCTGGTCCAAAGTCAGCGACATTCACTCCTCGCTCATCGTAGCCGCTCCCGAAGACATTCCCGACGTAGGTGTTAATATAGTTAAAACCATTAATTTTCCAAATAGTAGCCCGGCTTTCAAAATAATCAGCAACTAGATGAAATATTTTCTTCTCTTTTTAGTTCTGCTGCCAGGCGTAATAATCCGGTTTATATGGTTGGACCAAGTACCTCCAGGACTTAATCATGACGAAATGGATGCCGTCATGATCGCCAGGTCCTACGCCTATTTTGGTACTGATACCCTGGGAGAAAAATTTCCTATCTCACTTATAAAAAACCAAGTAGAAACTGGTGATGACACGCTCCTCTCCTTGCTCTTATCACCCTTTCAAAGATTATTGCCGGTGAATGTATACATAGCCCGCCTGCCCATGGTCATAATCAACTTACTAACAATTTTATTATGGACCATCCTTGTTTACCGTCTAACCGCAAACAAAAAATTGGCATTGGTATTTCTCGCGTTGTTTTTGTATTCACCGTGGTCGATTATATTTTCTCGCTCTCTAACTCAAGCACCACTAGCCTTGTTGTTGATTTCGTTATCGCTTAACATCTTCTGGAAAAACACTGCCCTGGCTGCATTTTTGGGGGCTATTTTTTTAGATTTGGCCTTTCTGGCTTACTACGGTACTAAACCATTTACTATTATCATGGGACTTATTTTGCCCATCTGGCTTGGATTTACCAGAAAGAAATTCAAAATTTCTGTAGCCATAATTTTTTGGCTCGTGTTCGGACTATTTGTGGCAGGGTATATATATTTCGCCTTTACTATCC
The DNA here is from genome assembly GCA_001002405.1 of Candidatus Amesbacteria bacterium GW2011_GWA1_47_20. Taxonomy (GTDB): domain Bacteria; phylum Patescibacteriota; class Microgenomatia; order CAZETR01; family Amesbacteraceae; genus GWC2-45-19. The sequence goes on along the minus strand of LCOA01000002.1, from coordinate 4,723 downwards.
CCGGAAGCACCTTTTCCCGTCGTCGCCAAGAAATCAGGCTTTCCACCTGGTCTCAAATTGGGGCAACGATTGACACGGCCCGCCGGACATCTATCTCCAACCCATTTAGTTTTATTTTTCTCAACAAGCCAGCAGAATTCACACGTCTACTTCTCCAAAAATATTGGAATTATTGGTCTCCGGATTATTTATTGTTTTCAGGCGATCCGTCCTCAAATCAGAGGTTGACCTTCCATGGCGCAGCTTATTTACCAGATTTGTTTTTTTCGGCTCTAGGATTAGGTATGGGTATGCCCGGGATTAGTTTGGCCGCGCTTTTGATAACGCTAGGACCCGTGGGAACTCTAGTCAACAACTCCCTGCCCGCAAATATGTACAGAGGAGCACCCTTTTTACCGGGATTACTCTTGTTAATCGCTGCCGGGATAACTAAATTTACCAGCCACAAAAAATTATTGCCCGTCGTTATTGTGGGCTATCTCATTCTAAGTTTAAATTTCCTCCACTTTTTCTTCTATCAATATCCTGTCACTGCCGCCGAGACCGGTTTTCTGGGAGAAAGAATACTGGCTAATTATTTGATCAAAACCTCCGGAGAAGTAACGGTAATTGCCGCGCAGCCCTTACAAGTATTACAGCAAGTTATGTATTTCTCACAGTCCACTTTAGGCGACAAACCTAGGCTGATAAGTTTATCTGGTCCGTACAATTACGACCGAATACATATTTCCCAAATTTGTCCACAGCAACTACCAACCGGCACATTGGTAGTGCAGTTTGGAATTAATTGTGAACCCCCTAGCGGGAATAAGCTTGTAATTCAGGATCAAAAGGATACCGGTACACTTTGGAAAATATATAATGATGAAACTTGCTCATCGTCAGACTTATCATACTGGCGGCGGTTCCATTATCACAGCGATTATAAGCCGGAAATTATGTCTACAGACCAATTTTGTAATAGATGGATTAATAAATTTAAAAACATATGAAAACCCCTAAACTTTCTGTCGTCCTGGCCACCCATAATGAGGAGGACAATATTGGCCGGTGTCTAGAGGCGGTAAAAGATATCGCTGACGAAATTGTAGTTGTGGATGGCAAGTCTTCGGATCAGACGGTGCAAATTGCCAAAAAACATAATGCCAAGGTTATTATTCGCGAAAACCCGGCTAACTTTCATATCAACAAAAATATAGCTATCGACGCGGCCCACGGGGACTGGATACTTCAGTTGGACGCCGACGAAGTCGTGTCTCCCGAACTCTCGAGCGAAATTCGCTCAACGCTCAGCGTTCAGCGCCCAGCACTCAATGGCTACTGGGTGAATCGAAAAAACTGGTTTCTTACTCGTTTTTTAACCAAAGGCGGCCAATACCCCGATCCTACCCTCCGCCTGTACCGCAAAGGAATGGGCCGTCTTCCCGCAGCCGACGTGCACGAGCAGGCGCAGGTGACCGGGCCGGTCGGCCATCTTAAGCACGATTTACTGCACTACCGCGACACCAGTTTCGCCAAGTATTTAGACGGCGTTAACCGCTACTCGTCTTTCGCTGCCTCCCAAATGCAAGCCCGCCACGAAAAGCTTAGTTTGCTCAATGCTCTTAATTATCTTATTTTGCTCCCTCTGCTCACTTTTTTGAAAATCTACTTCCGTCACTTGGGGCTGGTAGATGGCTACCCCGGCTTTGTCTTCGCCCTCTTTTCCGGCCTCACTCTCGCCATGGCTTACATTAAATATTGGCAAAGATCATTATGATAAAAATTGGTTTTGTTACGACTCCCCTTCATGACGCCAACGCTGTCCGCGGAGTAGGTTTCTACACTCGCCGTCTCTTGCCAGAGCTTAAAAAACAAGCAAAGAACTTTGGCGTCGAAATATTGGAAGTTGATTCTTTAGGTCGATTAGATCAATTAGGTCAATTAGAAATTATCCATTATCCTTACTTCGATCTTTTTAAACACACCCTGCCTATTATCAAGAATGCCAAAACAATAGTCACAATCCACGATGTGATGCCGTTAGAATTTCCTGATCATTTTCCTCCGGGGATCCGCGGCTGGTTCAATCTGCAGTTGCAGAAACTAGCTTTGGCCAACGTCGATCGGGTGATCACCGTTTCCTATCATTGCGTTAAAACTATCTACAAGTATCTGGGTATCCCCCACGCCAAGCTCAAACTGATATATGAAGCCGCTGATCCCATATTCAAACATGTTTCCAAACCCAAAAACAAATACCACCTGCCTGGTGACATCAACTACAACAAAAACATTCCCAATTTAATCACTGCCGCTCGGCTAGCCAAACTGCCGTTGGTTATGGTTGGCCGTCAGGCCAAGGAACTCGAAAAAATGGACCTCTCCCACCCGGAGCTGAAGCATTTGCAGGGTATGTCGTTGCAAAATGTGCGGCGGTTGGGATTTGTAGCGGATGCAGAACTGGTGGATATTTACAATTTGGCCACTGTCTATTGCCAGCCGTCCCTAGCCGATGGTTTCGGCCTGCCGGTGGTGGAAGCTCTGGCCTGTGCCACCCCCGTGGCTTGTAGCCGCACCTCCTCGCTTCCTGAAGTCGCCGGCGATGCCGCTACTTACTTTGACCCCACCGACATTAAAGACATGGCCAGAGCTATCAAGAACGCCAAATCCAACCATGGCCCGACCCAAGCTACCAAGTTTTCTTGGGCCAAAGCAGCTGCCGAAACTTTGCAAGTTTACCAGGAAGCGCTGAATAAGTACTAAACTGGTACTTGAAAAGCTGTTAAAATGTAATAAACTGGTACTATGTTCAAACGCAAGCTAGAAGAAGAGTTATCTAAATGGAAGCAAATGCCAGGTCGCAAGCCCTTGATTTTACGCGGAGCGCGTCAGGTGGGGAAAACCAGTTTAATCCGCCAGTGGGCTAGTGATAACTTTCCCCAATGCGTTGAGATTAACTTAGAAAAAAAGGATCAGTACAACGTCTTCAACGCCGCAAGCAGCGTGGCCGATTTTCTCAAGCGGGTCAAACTGGTTATGGGCCAGAATATCATCGAAAGCCAAACGTTGCTGTTTATTGATGAAATTCAGGAATCCAAAAATGTATTGGAACTTTTAAGATTTTTTGCGGAGGAAAAACCCGGTCTTCATTTGATAACCGCAGGTTCGCTGCTCGAAGCCAAGTTAGGCGATAATTGGACGATCCCCGTAGGTCGGGTAGACTACCGCTACCTGTATCCATTGACTTTTTTCGAGTTTTTGCGGGCCGTTGGCCAGCTTGACCTTGTCCAAGAATTGCAAACAGTCCGTTGGGGTGAAACTTTGACCGGCGCGGTTTTAGCGCAAGAGTGGTTTAAAGAATACTTAACCGTGGGAGGAATGCCGGAAGTGGTCGCGCGCTGGGTGCCAAACAAAGATTACTTGGCAGCCCAACAAGTGCTTACCCGTCTGCAAACAGCTTACGCAGAAGATATTGGAAGGTATGCGGTGGGGGCAGAACGCAAATATCTCGAATTGGTTATAGAAATTGGGCCGCGCCTGGCGGGGGGACTATTCAATTATCACAATTTTGGGGAGTCGGGGTATCGCAGCCGCGAGATCGGTGAGGCGGTGCGGAAAGCGGAGCAAGTAATGCTTTTGCGGCAAATAATAGCTATCAACTCTACCGTTTTACCGCTTGCCCGTAAATACAAACGTTCAAAAAAACTGGTCTGGCTAGACGTAGGATTAGTTAACCAAATTAATAACAACTATCAAGAATTGCTAACCGGGGGCTATAAAGGAAAAATTATGGAACAGGTAGTTGGTCAGACATTAGTAGCCGGCTCCTCAAGCCGGCCGCAAGACGTTTATTATTGGGCTAGAAATAAAGACGAGGGAAGTGCGGAAGTAGACTATTGTGTCCAACTGCGCAACAAACTGATTGCCATAGAAGTTAAGGCTGGCGGGATTCGTGAAATGAAGTCTCTTTTTAGCCTTTTAAAAATCGATCCGCAGGTAGTGCCTATCCGGGTGTCTTGGGATCAGCTACAAGTAGAGCGGTACCGGCATGATGGGCTACAATATGAAGTGCGCTCTATTCCGTTTTACTTATTAGAACGATGGAAGGAGTTAATAGTGTGAGTTTTTCCCGCCTGTTTAAGATTTTTGTCCTCTGGCAAGCCGCAATCCTCGTTGTTACCATTGCCGCTCAATATTCCTCATTGCCTCTGCGCGAGACATACTTAGGCAGCGGTACCCAAGGCTATGTCGAGAAACCCTGGTTGTATTCCCGCCAAAACTTTGACGGCATGCATTACACCTACATCGCCCGCCGTAGCTATGGTTACTCTCAGCAAGCCTTTTTCCCTCTTTATCCGACCATCATGCGTAAATTGATGACCCTGCCATTTCTCAATAATGCCGTCACTGCCGGCATTTTAGTTTCAACGGCATTCTTTTTGGCCGGTCTGTACTTATTTGTTAAGCTCATCCGGCTGGATTACTCATCGGACGTAGTCAAATGGACCATCCTGGCTCTGCTGCTGTTCCCGGTTAGTTTTTTCTTTACTTCCATCTACACCGAAGGCCTCTTCTTTTTCTTAACCGTTGCCGCCTTCTACAGCGCTCGTACTCGGCATTGGCTGCTGGCGGGTATATTCGGCGCCTTGGCCAGTTACACCCGCTTCATCGGCATCTTTCTTCTCCCGGCCCTGTTTTTTGAATGGTGGCAGCAAGGCCGGCGTTTCAAGCATTTCTTGCC
>LCOA01000001.1 GCA_001002405.1 Candidatus Amesbacteria bacterium GW2011_GWA1_47_20 | reverse complement strand
ACTAAGATGAGGAGGAATTTTTCTTTACCCATACGACTAGGTGGTAAGTAAACATGAGGTAACTTAAGAACAATCCATGCCAACCATCCAAAAATCCTAAGTGCCAGACGTAGCGACGGAGAAAATCAAAAAATGGATTAGACCTTTTGGTCTCGTGGGAAGTATAATCGTTCAGTTTATCCAGGAATTCTTCTACAGTCTGATAGCTATGGTGAATTTTATGACCCCGGAGTGTGCCCACGAAACCAGTGGTTATAACCTCCTCATGAACTGGGTTGGCCCATTGGCCGAGAGTCTTGTTGTATAACCAGACGTGGGTATCAGCAGAAGGCTCCCAGTTGGTATGCAAGATGGGCTTGCCAAAGATGATGTTTAATCTGGGAATTTTGTATGCAGAAAATTTAAGATCCAGAGATTTTAGTTCGGAAATAAGTTCCGAAGACAGTTCTTCATCGGCGTCCAAAGATAGAACCCAATCGTTTTTGCACTTCGATGCGGCGAAGTTTTTTTGGTCGGCGAAATTTATAAACTTATGGTCGGCATTAGTGACAATAACCACGTCGTCAGACACTTGCCGGGCGCTGTCCAGGCATTGAGGCAGGATAGCTTCTTTATTTAAGGCAATTATGGAAACAGAGATCATAAAGAGCGACAATTTTGTCCCAAGAAAACTTGGCGGCCTGGTGGCGGGGTTTATCCCCCCAGTTGGTATTCAATGCCTTTTCTAAAACCCGGGCGTAAGCAGCAGAGTCCGTGGGGTCAACAAATAGACCTGCATTACCAACTATTTCTCTCCTGATAGGATCGTCGGTGGCTACTACCGGCAAACCACTAGCCATGGCCTCGAGCATGGCAATGCCAAAAGATTCCCAAGGAGAGGTGGGGTAAGAAAACAAATCACAAGCTGTGTAGACAAAGGGCATAGTTTGATGGCTAAATTCCATATCCCCGCCCTTTCCGACCAATAATAATGAGTACCCCCGGATTGCTTGTTTGAGCAGGTATTGGCGTTTATCTTTGGTGACCACACCCACATTTAAGATAATCGGCTTGGATAAATTCAATTTGAGAGGCTTTGCTCTGGGGTTGAACTTTTGCAAGTCTACTCCGTTGGGAATCTTAGTCACTTTTACAAACGGGTTAATACTTTTGGCCCATTGGCATTGATAATCTGATAAACCTACGAAGATGTCCGGGAAGAGCCACAAGTTCAATTTGTCGTCCCAACCTAGTCCCGATTGACCGGATATAATTAATTTAGAATTGTGCACCAAGCACCATACTTTAGCCTTGATAGCGTCCCATCTGCCGTTGGTAGATATAACGATATCCGCTTTAGATAAATAACCGCTATGAGGATAGATATTAACGTCGATGCCCAAATGTTTAAGTCGGGATGACAACTCGGAAACATAAGTCTCCACTCCCCTATTAACCAATCCGTAATTTTTACACAAAAAGACGACTCGCATGCTAAAATTCCAGCGATAATGAGATTAACTGTCATTATACCAGCGTATAACGAAGATAAAACTATTAGCCGGGTACTCAAACGAGTATTGGTTAATAAATTGGTTAGAGAGATTATTGTCGTAAATGATGGATCGACGGATGGTACAAAAACTCAAATTGCCAAGTGCAAAGCGCAAAACAAAAAAATAAAAATAATTAACAAAGCTAAAAATGAGGGAAAAGGAACGGCGATTAGAGACGCGCTAAAGATCGCCAAGGGCGACACGTTTATCATTCAGGATGCAGATTTGGAGTACGATCCGAATGAGTACCCACAAGTTCTAGGCCCGATTATGGCGGGAAAAGCTGATGTAGTGTTTGGGTCCAGGTTTGTGGGCAATCAGCCGCACCGGGTGTTGTATTTTTGGCATTTTGTAGGAAATAAATTCATCACTCTATTAGCCAACACTATTACGAACTTGAATCTGACAGATATGGAAACGTGCTACAAAGCTTTTACGCGCGACGTGGCTAAGAAACTGGGTCTGCAAGAAAAGCGGTTTGGTTTCGAGCCGGAGTTTACAATCAAGACCGCCAAAATGGGCGTGCGGATTTACGAAGTGGGAATAAGTTATTCTGGGAGAAGTTACTCCGAGGGAAAAAAAATTAACTGGAAAGACGGCCTATGGACTGTATGGTGCCTGTTTAAATATTCGGCGCTTAATATATTTTAGTGGGGTTTGCCAGGCAGCATTGAGAGTATAGAGGAGATTTCTTCTCTCCCATGGAGAAGAAACAATTTCAGGACGGGGAAAATAAAAACACTTGGGAAACGAAAAAGAGCTAGCCAGTCGGATGCCTAATTCTGTTTTCAATTTTGGTTGACGCCAAAAAACCTCCATCTCTTTTTCTCGGGAACCCGAACGCCGTAAGTGAGTCATATGAAGATAGGGAGCATCAATAAAGGCTATATGATTAGGATCCCGATCTTGAATTCTGGTCCCGTGTTTGTCGAAATAACTTTGCAGCTGTCCCGGCGGATTGGCAACGTGGACTCCGGAAATCCTTTTCAGATTGATAAAGCGCAAATTATAATGACCAACATGACCTGCGATATGGTACTGGCCGGCACTTGGAGGCATAATGTGGTAGATATCGCCAACACAATTTAAAGTTGGAACTACAATAGAGTCGAAATTTTGCCCTTCATTATTGATGAAGCCTTGAATCTTTTTGATCGACTCCTCTAACCAAACCTCATCACCATCCAAAATCATTAGCCAGTCGGAATTTGTCTGATTTAACATCTGTTGCCGGGCGTGTGAAAGAGCTGTTTCGTCAGAAGTTATGTCGATCTGTCGGAATGAAATTTTTGGATTACCGATGGACTTAATGATCCGAGCGGTGTTGTCTGTAGAACCCGTATCCCAGACCATCACTTCATCCACATAATCGAGAACGGATTTAATGGCATACCAAACCCAACGACTTTCGTTTCTAACTATGGTGTGCGCGACAATTCTCATATTCCATAAAACTGGCTACAGCAAAAAAAATGTGGCTTATTAACACTGCCAACGCTGTACCGACGACCCCGAAACGGGGAATAAGTAACAGTCCAACGGCTACAATTATTGCCGCTTGGGCAAGATTGGCCCAGAAGAAAAATTGAGGACGTTTATAAAAATACATAATGCTGTCCCGAACGGGGTTGAGAGATGTAAAAATTGCCAGTGACGCTAAAAGAATGAGAAAGGGAGTAAAGGAAGCCGAGAAATCCCGGCCGATAAACCACACGACAACCAATGCCGCCGGAATCATAGCTAAAGCTACAGCCAAACTTGTACCGAAGGAAAAAAGCGCGGCTTTGGCCAAATATTTCTGGGAATGAGAGGAATCGGAAAAGGAGGCAAATTTGGGAGCGGTGACAGCCCCGATAGCACCGGAAAGCTGGGGTAGGAAAGCTACCATAGTGGTGGCTAAAGAATAAACGCCTGTTTCGGAAAGACTAAGAAAACGGGCGCTGAGTAGGATATCTAGGCGACTAGCTAAAACCGACGTTGTGACAAAAGCGGCCGTCCATTTATTGAAATTCCAAAAGTTACAAAATTGACGTGGAGTAAATTTTGATTGAAAGATGGACAAAGGTAACCAGAACCAAGATACAACAAAACCCAAGAAGGGGGCCGAACCAAATAAGATTAAACCCCAATAGGCGTTAATTTTTAATATCAAGAATAGGGTTCCAAATAGAACTAAACGGAAAAAATTTGCGGCTACTTGCAACCCTCCCCAAAGGACAAACTTTTGCAAACCCTGCAAGACTGAAGTAGAGAAACTAAAAAGTAAAATAAACACGGCTCCTAAACCAGCCAGAGGTAAAAGCGGGTAAACTTCCTGCTGGTGCAGTAAATAACCTGTAATGGGTTGGGCCAAAAACACAAATCCTACCAATATTATTGAACTAATAAGTAATTTGGATAGGAGTGCGATTTTGGCGTATGGTTGATACTGATTACTCTGACTGTTTTCAGCTACGAACCTGATCAAACCTTGATTCATCCCAAGGTCGGCAATTGTAGCAACTATTGTGAGAAATGAAATAACCACAGAAAATAGACCGTATTCATGAGCGCCGACTAACCGAGCTAAAAATAAATAAAAAACAGCGCCCAGGCCAGCGGTGGCGAAAGTGGAAAAAACAGTAACAACTGACTGGCGGAAGGTAGAAGTTTGAAGTGCCTGGTTAATGAAACGTCTCATAGCTTAGAGGCTTTCTAGTTTATTCTACAACTTTATTCGTTTCTTTTGAGTATCCATAATTGATCGGAGATTTTTTGATAGACCTGGTAGTCTTTGTTCAAATAATCCCAGAGAGGCCGGGGATTGTACGAACCATAGCCAGATTTCTCAAGCGGGTGGTAAACGACAAATGGGGGGCGGTTAGCTTCAAGATCTTTAACCATTTCTAGCTGAATACCAGAAATGTTTAAGAAAACCGGAAAGCTAGGCACGTATGGTCGAGTGGCTGGTAACCGATTTGATAAAAAATAAATATGGTCCCAATAATTAAAAACATACAAGTTGTCAGAAGGTTTTGTCTGAGCTTGGATAAACTGTACGGCCTGGAGAGTATCGGGATCGAAAAATCTGTCAGGTTTCCCCCAGTCGCGGATTAAAACTCTAAAATATAGGAGACTTATCAGAACGAGGAGAACTGAAAAGAACTTTCGATTTTTAATTGAAATTTGAACCAATCCCAAAACCAAGAACGGAAGGGCAGGTTGAAAATGAAAGAGTTCCCAACGAGGAAATACTCCCAAACTGGCGAAAATAATCCATGGGGCAAGTTTATAGTCAAAAACGGAGACAACAAAAGGCAAGAAAAGAAACACTATAGCTTGGGATAGTGTTGGCCATTGGGACTGCCATTGAGAACGAGATAAGCTAAAAACCCCAACGCGAATGGTCCAGAGATAAAAATCATCAAGAATCCCAATTAATGCAAACATAGAAAGAATTATCACTGATGTAACTACGGCTGCGGTTAGAAATCGCTGGACAGATCGCGTGGTTAAGAGTTGCCAAATAATTGGAAAAATCAACCAAAAACTAGTCTGTTTGATGAAAAAAGATACGCTAAACAAAATACCTGCCATTCCTACCCGCTGAGATGTTAAAAAGTAGTAGATTAAAAGAGACATGGGGGCTAGTGCTAGATCGAACCACACTCCATTCCCTTGATAGATTGTCTGCATCATGAAGTATAAGAGAAGGGAAATGGCTGCGGATTTCTTTCCAGATTGCTTGATGGTGATTATCCACAGGGCGGTTGCTGTAATCAAAATATAAATCCACGTAAATATTTTAAGGGCAATAAGTCCTGGACCTACTAGGCGATACCATAAAGATAATGACAAATAAAGTAAGGGGGTATGGGCAAGAATAAGGTCAGTGAAAGGCACCCAACCCTGGTTAATTAACCACGGCCAGAGAAGCATTTCAGGCCAAGGCGTAAATTGGACATTAGAAAGTATAAATACTTGAACTGCACTGGCAATTACTAAAAACAGCATATGGATGTACAATTGTTCCTATTATGCCAAAATTTCCAATTTATCCCAATATCGGCAAAGAGAAATTTAAGAGTTGGAATGAGAATATGTTTATAAAGTATAACAACGAACGTGTTTATAGTCATCCCAATCCGATTATCCGTTTTGTTGAAAGAGTTCGCGTCAGTCAGATTTTACATCATCTTTCCCCCTTAAAAGACTCGGATAAAATATTGGCTGCTGGGTGCGGCGAAGGGTATATCGAGAAATATTTTAATAACGGCGAGATTACACTAATGGACATTTCTAATGAAGCAATCCGTAGAGCCAGACTAGCTCTTGGTCGGAAAACAAATTTCTCTTTTATAAATGGTGATTTAGAAAAAATACCCATTCCCGATGCGTTTTTCGACAAAGTTGAGTGCTCGGAGGTAATCGAGCACGTAATAGATCCTAAGAAAATGCTACGAGAGCTACGCCGAGTATTAAAGCCAAAAGGATTATTGGTGATAACTTTTCCAAATGAACCGTTAATCAATTTGTTAAAAAGAATTTTAATTAAGTTTTACTTGTTTAGCCATTTCTTTCCTAATATTCCTAATGATATGACAGAAGAATGGCACTTAAGAGCATATAATTTAAAACGGTTTAAAGAAGATTTGTGTGAAGGTTGGCTGATAAAAAAAATCCGAGGTATCCCCTTTGATATCTTGCCAATAAGATACTTAGTCGTGTGCACTAAGCAATGAACGTCTATATTCTAATAGGTTCTGAGAAATGGCTATAGCAAACAGAATGAATGACCAAACGGCATACTTTTCCGCTAATAATTGGTTGTTAGAATAAAGAAAAATTGGGGATAGAATCAGCATCGCAAAACCGATGAAATAGGACGCAGAAGAAGAGAATCGATAATAGTAGACGGTCAATATCCATACTAAAGACACCTCGAGGGTAATCAGGTCTTGGTAGGATGTTATAGTTAATGACTCCAAGATAATGAGAGCGATTGGAGAAATAGAAAAGACAACTGGCCATCGAATATTCTTTGTGCTGGTCCATAGCCAGGTCATATAGAGAAAAAACGGGAGAAGATGAAAAATAGTTGCCCAAGTAAAATCTGTAGTTGCAGCTAGGTTGGCAATTTTTTTTGTGAAAAAACTGACAATTGAATTTTTAAGAAGGGTGCTGTTGAACCTAGTATCGGAAGAAAGATTGGGGAGCTTTTTCGTAAGAAAAGTGTATATTTCAATTAACGAGAACTTAGTTTTGTTGTAAGTCGGTGGAAACGTACGCTTCCATGAGGTGAATTCAATTTGATCGAGGTCACCCAAGACTGCCCGCCTAGGGAATTTGTAGATTGATACAAATGAGGGAAATTGCGAACTGACGGCTACAGAGTTATTAACCTGGCCTTGAGTTGACTCAATCTCAAAAATAAACTTTTTTCCTTGAGAGTTCTCTACAACTGGGAAACCGAAGGGGAAAAGGGCGTCTGGCTGGAATTGGTCTACCTTATACGCTGCTTGATAGAACCAGGCACTGTCAGAGGCCTGGCGAATGCGGAAACGAAGGAAGTCATCGTTGATACGCAAAAACGTCTTGAATCTGACAGAAACTATACCTAGATAATTTTCGGAAGCGATAAATTCACCGCCAATTTTCTGATGCTGATAAAGCGGAATGTTCAAATCGCCATGCAATAGGTTAGATGAGTGATTTTGGATGAGACTTAATAAACTAACTTGTTGTCTGTATGTTTGGACAACTGATAAGGCTAGGCCTATGGATAATAGTGAAATAGGTAAAACGACCCAGAGAAGAAACCATCTGATTTTCTGTGAGCGGGGTCGAGAATAGATCACCTTGGTTTTTGAGCTAACACTGCTAGAGTGTAACTAAATAAGTCATTTACAGAACTGGTGCCATCCAATTTTTTTAGTAGGTTAATCTTTTGAGACCAAGGAAAGGGAGTAAGCCTATTATAGGCTGAGGTATTAACGATTTCAAACCCATGTTTAAGGAGCGTTTGGGTAAGAGTTGAGTAGTTAAACCAACGAACGTGTTCAGGATGAATATCGTAAAGGGTTTTTCCGAATAGTAGTTGTAAACGAATTATAAACCAAGAAACATTAGGAGTAGTGATAAAGACGTACCCCCCTGGGCGAAGAAGGCGATAGATAAGTTGTAACAGATTATCTGGCCAAAAAACGTGCTCGATGACGTCGGACAACCAGATAAGGGAATATTTGTTTGCCGCGAAGGGAATTTTTGGACTGTTTAAGTCAACAACCCTTGCGTTTAGTCCTTTGGCTCTAGCCTTTTTAATTGCCGCAAGGGAGATATCGCAACATTCAGTTGAGAATCCGAGTGTATTTAGTTTCTGAGCGTTTGTTCCATCTCCACATCCAATATCTAGACAATTACCACGGGGGAGAGCGGAGACCCAAGAATAGCCAAGATGGGCTAACTCTGGGGACATTTGCAATCCGGTTAAATTTTTCCAGTTGTGCTCGTAATACTTTTTTTGATTTGAGGTGGTCATTTTGCTTTGACTAGCTTGAGGAGCATACACATTTGTAGATGGGGCTTAAAGGGTAATAAATCTATAACTGAGTCGAGAAGTATCATTAACCCCAAGAGAAAAGGTTTCTCACTAATGTATCGCGAGCCGCCGTAGAAGGATGAGCCCTCTATACAGTCAAGCTTAAACCCACTTTGCACCAATGTTGATCTCCACTTTGAAAACCCCCACAGCGAAATGTGAGCATCTCTATCCCAAACTATAGGGGTAATGGGTGAACTAGTGCCATGGCGGGCAAAATCCTGTAGCCTGGCTTGATTTAGGGCTTGAGACAGGGATGGGGGAAGCCACCGAGAAATTTTATTGAGGAATGTGTCTGCATTGGGAGTGGAAACAATGAACACGCCATTGTCCTTAAGAACTCTGCGTACCTCTGCAAAAAATTGGGCGGGGGTTTTTAGGTGTTCAATTAATTCTAATGCGTAAATAATATCAAATGACTTATCGGAAAACGGAAGGGGTTTATTTCCATCGACTATTTGAAAATCGACGTTTTTCTCACCACGTTTGCGTGACAAGGATTTGGCTATAGTAATTGCCTTACTTGAGACATCGATACCTAGATATTTTGCTTTTGGATCTGGTTTAGGAAGCATAAAAATTTCAGTTCCGGTGAAACAACCAATATCTAAAATTTTGGGGAAGGCACGACCAGTAATTGCTTGCAGATAAAACTTGTGGAATTTAGCTTTAGAACGAAGAGTATGATATACCTCACCAGTAGTTTGGTAATAGCTTAGACCATCTATAACTTCGCTATAAATTTCTTTGCTGCCTGGCGAATATTTCATAAGTTAAATAGGTTTTGATCCATTTTGTAAGCGGTGATGTCTATGCTATATATTTTACCTGTATCACGGCAATTTTTCTCGAGTTGGATTATTTTACTTCTATCGGCTATCCAAAGGCGGTAAATTTTTTCTATTCCCGTCAGTATTCCAGACACGGAAATCTCATCAAAAAACCATCCATTTTTTCCGGGAAGAAGCATGTCCTTGGGACCTTCAGTCTTGGTGGCTAAAACAGGTATACCCGAGGACCATGCCTCGACAAGTATTAGGCCAAAAGGCTCTTCGCGAGAAGAAAGCAAAAAGATATCTGAAAAAGAGTATATTTTTGGCATATCTTCATACATTACAAAACCAAGATCAATGATATTATCAGCTTTTTGGGCATAATTATTGATCGGGTTTCTGCTTCCACCACTTCCGGCAAATCTGAACACGGCTTTGTTGTGAGGATATTTTTGGTTAAACTTGGCAATTGCTTCTAACAATAGGTCGAATCCTTTCTGAGGGGTGTCGTAACGGCCTACAGATAGGAAATTCAAATGAGAGTGAGTTTTTCGAGGAAGAGAGAGAAATCTTTCAACCCGAACGCCGCTGGGAATAAAATGAATATTTTTAATACCCCAGTTTAGCAGCGCCTTGGCGTCTTGGCAATTGAGAGCCATATGTGCGTCGAATATCTTGAGCACATAACGAGACACACACCTCATGTAAAGGTTATGGATAGCAGAAAAATGAAACATTGGAGCATGGTGTCCAACAACAACTCTTTTTCGTGTAAGTATTTTGAGGATGGCCATGAGAATGTCCTGGCCGATAAATCCATGGATGAAATGGACTGTATCAGCCAGCCTGAACTCGGTAAGCAGCTTAAAAAAAATCCCGGGGGTGGGAATTAAGGAGGAGATAACTATTGGGTAGTTTAACCTCTCATGGGGAATACTTTGAAGTTGAGATAAAAGGTAAGTTTCACTCCAACGTTTGTATCCAAGATTTCCAGTAATGATTTTTATCTGATGGCCAAATTTATTCTTAAGAGAATTTGTAACGTCGCAATGCCAGCGTTCACATCCAAGTCCGGCGCACAAGTCAACTGGAGAATAAAACAGCAATTTCATGTTCTTTTGGCAGCAACAACAAAATAGGTGTTTCCGACTCCCATATAGCTAAAGATCCAATCGGGAAAAGAAAATAATTCTAGTAATGGAACAAGGTATCGACCATAGAATTCTCGCGTTCGACCAATGTAGCCAGTTTGCAGAGTTCGAGTAACATTCGATTTTGTCCTCCCTGAGCGGAATAATAATGAAAAAAGCCAAGCAGAGACACGAACAATTTCCCTATCCCAAAAATGGACAAGGAAGACATTGTAAGGAATTTCTTTTTCGATTCTTAAATTATATTTTTCCAGGTAGATTTTTATCTGGCGGCGAGTAAGCATGCGATCTGGTGAATGGCCAACATCGGCGTAATCTTTGAAAGCAGCCTGTGGAAATAATTTCTGTTTCCACCAAAACATAGACCACTTATTATCCTTAATGGGAATATGTAATAAGAGTTTCCCATCCGGCTTGAGAACTCGAGCGATTTCGGCAAATCCTTTCTCCGCATGACTAAGGTGTTCAATGACATCAAAAACCATAACCAGATCGACACAACTGTTTTTGAAAGGAAGATTCTCCATATCTGCGGCCAAAAAATGGTGGCCATAGATATCAATCTTTCTTGCTATCTTAAGTGATGAAATGGCAATATCTACCCCTACTCCCAGATAGTTAAGATTATTTTTCAATTGCCAAAGTTTTTCGCCTATAAAACAGCCTAAATCTATAACCACCGCCTGATGAGGAATTTTGAGGTTGCGAATCAGCCGATTACCGAAGTGCTCTTGAATGGTAGTAAAGACATGAGTTTTTGGATTAACCTGGTAAGTTTTTTCATTCCAAATATTTACTTGGTACTGTTGATTTATGTCAAACCTATTGAGAAAGTTAGGTACACCATTAGTGTTGAGTCTGAACCGAAGACGAGGCTTAACGATATCTTTTAATTGCATATAAGTTCCCATTCTTTTCGGGCAATAGTTTCCCAATTATATCTGGGGCGCCATTTTGCGGCCAGGAGAGAGTATTTTCGATAGTGTTTTAGTGTGTGGGCGATTTGTCGTGATAGGGCGGGCTTGTTACCAATATTTACAAGTTTAAGAGCTGGGGAGTCCCCCAAGCTCTCTTTGTAGACAGGCAGATTATAGATAACAACAGGCAAGCCTAGACTGAGAGCCTCCATGGGGACAATACCCCATCCTTCTTGATATGAAGGAAAAACACAGATTTTACTTTGGCTCATGAGACCTAATTTTTCTTGCTCACTGATCTTGCCCATAATAATGACGTGCCTTCCAAGTCCAAGCTGGTTGACTCTGCGAATGATTTCAGGTTCCAGGTAATTTGGAATTTCGCCGACGGTAATAAGTGTTGGACTGTGGGAAAGTTGACTCCAAGCTTCTAGAAGATCGAGAATCCCCTTTTCGAGGGTGTGCCGGCCAACAAAAACCGCATCATATCTTTTTTTAGCTTTAGGAAACTGTCGATAAGGCAAGAGATCAAAACCTACGCCGTTGACACCACTGGCATAAATTCCGGTTCTTTTTAGAGCCCGGGCTAACTCATGACTGATAGTTATGACTCTGTCAGCAAGCTTGTGAAGATATACATTAACTAGGCGATCCAAAAAATAAATGTTCGTGTTCAGATTACAGAGAACTAATTTAGATGAGATAAGAAATTTTAAAATGACCGCTGCTATGGTCAGCTGTGGTAACTCGCTAAAAGGAACGTAAATAATTTGATGGTTGAGCTTTAGACCTAGGACTACCTTTATAATTAAAAAGGGGGTGAGTAGGCGATCCAGTATCTTATTTAATACTGTCCGAGAATAGATCTGCGGGCTGAGATAGGTATGAATGGTAATATGGGGGTTATTAAGATTCGAGTAAAGAGAGGGGTATTTATCAATAATCACTAATGGAGATGTTGCTCTTTTGGCAATTTCCCAAAAACGGGTATACCCGCCTGCCGACTTAATGAGAGAGTTATCCGAATGCCAGCAAAGAGCTATTACTTTGCACATATGGCAAAAAGAGTAGTTCCGTGAGGGTGGGGATATTCGAAATTAACTTTATCTACAAATGGAGAAAAATAAAGATATGGTTGACGCAAAATCCATTTTACAAAATAGAGACAGAGTAGATCAAGAGCGCTGTAGACAAAGCCACCGCGAGTGTAGTCAATCTGATAAAAACCAGCGGCGTTGAGTAGTTGAGTAAGTTGCTTTGGAGAATAATGGCGATGCCCAAGGAAGATCGCCGGATCTGAAAAATAAGATAGAAGTGATTTAACTGGTGTTGATAAGAGAAGCTTACCGTTTGATTTCAGCGATTTCGCGATAACTTGCAAGGCGAATTTTTCTGTTTGGGGAGGTAAATGTTCTATGACTTCAAAAAAGACAGCTAAGTCATATTTCTTAGTGCTTCTGAAGTCTAAAATTGATTCTATTGTGTGATGATATTGGGAATAGGATTTGAATAATCGAGATAGCATAGGGGAAGGTGCGGCTATGTCAAGACTATGAACAAATTTGGCACCACACTCCAAAGCAAATTTGGCGTACCAGCCATATGAATCGCCAATCACCAGGACAGACTTACCATTAGGATCGAGCAAACTAGTTGAGTACTTAAGTCGGCCAATCAAAGGGGGGAAAACTTGAGGATAAAGATTGCCCCGACGAGATCCTGAATAATACATACTTATTGCTTTTTTTGAGAAATTAAAGTGATAAAAGCGCTATGAAGAGGAAACCACTTTCCAATTGTGGCCGGGAGGGGATAATACCCTGCGCCCATAATTTTGATTGTTTCGAGACCATAGAGATCTAGCCAGACCCTAAGCCAATGAGAGGTGTACACGCATTTGTGTGTCCAGCTGGACCCACGAATATCGGACTTCCCGTAATGAATTGACCAGGGATTGCCTAAACCCAAGATGCGAATGGAACTATTTGCCAGGTCGAACGGAGCCCAGCCTAATATCAGCGCGAATATGTTATGCCAACTACTAAGGTTGTTAGTACTAGTAATCAAAATTCCACCTGGTTTGAGAACGCGGGAAGCTTCAGATAGAAAATGGTCAAGATGAGAAAGATGCTCAATCACTTGATTTGAGACTATGCAGTCGAAAAAATCACTTTTATATGGCCAACGATTTCGATCAGCTGAAATACGTGCAGTGCGAATGCCCAATCTGGCTGCTTGCTTGGCTGCAGAGGCAACTGGTTCAATACCGAAAGTTTTGTTCGCACCTGCGATCTGATGCCATACACGAGTCTGAGCACCATCCCAGCAACCTACATCCAAGAGCCGAGAGTGAGGGCCAGTAGATTTCAGAGCGGAGACGATGTTAGCAGTGTTTAAGGCGTATGCTCGTTGATATAAGGACCCGAAAAAGGATGTGAGAATCATGTCTTTCCACGTAAGTAACCCAGTACGCCCGCTAGAGTCTGAGCGAAAAATAAGATCCAGACTCCAATATATACTATGGGGTTAAAAAATATCCTGTAAGTATGTCCGATAACGCTGGGGCGTAAAAAGTAAATTTGCTGGGAGGAGAAAATGTGACGATCGTTTTTTCTCACGTAGTTGGCTAAGCTTAGACCATAGTAATACTTCTTTTTCACCATTTTCCAAAAGTATTGTCTGCCTTCGTGATGAATGATAAAACTCTTAATTCGTCCGTGGGGCGCAAGTTTTCTAGTCCTGAGAGGTAAGTCCCAGTCCTCAGGACCAGTAATAGACTCATCGTACCCTCCAGCGGCTAAAAGAATAGCTTTATTGAAAAATCTTTCGGCCTCAATTGAGTCATCTCCCAGGTACCAGCTTCTTTCCTCTGATTTGACTGCAGCCCAAAAGCCCTCTCCTACTGATTTTTCGGGAATAATCATTCCACCAAGGCCGCTTTCACCAAGTTTTACACATTGAGCAATTACATTGGGGGTCAATTCCATGTCAGCGTCCAAAATCAAAACGTATTTACCTTGAGATTTAATTACGCCATAATTTCTTTGTGCACTGCGCTCGGGCCCACGGATGTAAACCCTAGCTCCGAACTTACGAGCAATATTGACTGTCTTGTCAGAAGAATGATTGTCGACAACGACAATCTCGATATTGGGGTATGTTTGAGATTTTATTGAGGTTATCAAACGAGTCAAGTTGAAACCCTCGTTTTTAGTAGAGATGATTGTTGAAACTAGAGGTTTAGAGATTTCTTTTGAGGTCATATATTATTAGTACAACTATTGTAAAAAAACTAACCGAAGAGATAATCAATCCGAGATTTACATATGCTTGAGGTTTAAAATAAAGATGAAGGGTCTGGGAACTTCCGGGGGGAAGATAATATGAGTTTAACCTAGCCCCGTTGGCGGAATGGTACGAGTCGGACAGGAAATATGATGGCCAGATCAGTGAGAGCAACCAGTTAAAGTCATCCGGCTTTAATCTCCAGTCGGGATGGAATCTTTCAGTAAAATTAAGATAGGTTGGCTGATCCCGTTTGGGTAAGGTTAATTGGTAATGTGTGCTACTCAGGCGGAGGTAAGAGACGGGAATTACATGTGATTCTCTAAAATTTTCTAGTTTCTCAAGTTGGTCAGATAGATAGAATTTGGGTCTGAAATCCGGATTTTCGTAAACCGCGATATCATTAACATTCACGTTGGTTTTTTTTAGAAAGCTTAAGCTATTAAGTTTGTCAAGATATAACCGACGGTCGCCATAATAAGCAAAGAAGTCATCGTCGTTAACAAGGTCTTGAAGAGGAACGATAACATACTTGATGGAAGAGAGTGTAAGCAGTCCCCTAAATCGATAATCGAAAGTACTAAAAATGACATCCTGCTCAGTATGACGAGTGCGCTCCTGACGAAAACGCGTAACTAAATAGTCCCATTGAGAATTCAATGCCTCAATGTAGCTGAAATTTGGATGGAGGGAAGTAAACAGCTGCCAGCGAGAGTGGGTCGGTATGGAAAGAGTCTTAAAGTATTCTGGCTGTGAGTTGATAAACTCCTTGAGTGTAAGGTACTCTAGCGGGATAGTCCGAGGGACAAAAATGGCCTCTATCTCTTTAGTGACGATGGGCCGAGCATTATAAGTAAAAAGGATAAATATTGACATAATTATCAAGAGACTAGAAAGGCGATGTCTTTTGAGTCGTTGACTAACTGACCAGATTAAGCTAACTAATCCTCCAATAAATACTGAAAAACCTAAATGAATATAAAAATAAAATTTACTGGCTTCGCGGAAGGCGTTAAAGCCTGGAAGATGATAGTACAACCACGCATACACTCGAGTAAATGGAGGAGCTGACTGTTTGCTAAAAAAAAGTCCAATAATAGCGATTATTCCAAAAAGAAGGGAGTACTTTTTTTGTCGATTGAGAACAAGTCCGATCATGGCTAAGACAGGGATGGTCCAAAAATAGGCCGGGATAGGTTGAACTGATGAAGATTGGCGACCACCTGTCCACCAAATGTTCCATGAGGTCAATGAATTAAGCAGGTTGTAATTCTGTGAGCCAAATAGCTGTCGTCCCAAAAAATCAAAACCGCTGGATGGTTCTGGAGTAGTGAAAACAAAGGGTAATATCCAATATATGTTCAATGAAGCAGATATGAAAAGGATTACTGATGTCAGAAGTGAGTTGACAACGAAAGCTCGGAACGATTTCTCCAGAATTAATGAGTGGTAGAGAGAGATTAAGCCGAGAATTCCCGCAAGAAGATAAAATACTCGAATCTCGTTGAAACTAACGATATATGCCAAAATCCCGGAGAGTAAAGCAAAACGCAGCTTTTTAGTTTCATGTGTCTTAAGGACGAGCAAAATTAAGAACGGAGCAACTGCCTGAGCTGAGGCGAGAGTGAGATGACCGCTTCTTATGGCAATTGTGACAACGTTGAAGTTATAAAATATTGCTGAAAAGAAGCCGGCCAAATTAGTGCCCATGACCTTTCTGCCTAACCAGAAGAACCCGAGGGTTGAGAATATAATTATGGGCCAGAGGTACGTTAGTTGATTATTTAGTTGGGGAGAAACGCCAAAGTTGGCCAGTAGACCATTGAAGAAAATCTTTGGTGCGAAGGTGAGACTTAGATTGACCACCCCAAGAGTAGTATTTGATATCCACGCTTGGGGTAAGCTGAAATACTCTTTAAGGCCTTCTGGATATGCAAACCACCAATCACCATATGTCAAGACAGAGTGACCAATAAACCAGGGATAGTAACCAACGACGGTTACGAGAAGCAGAACAACAATAGTAAGTAAATGGCGGTGCTTTTCAATCATAAATCAGTAAGAAGTTGATATGGTTTGAGTATTCGGAGGAGAGTGATGATTAGCCAACGATATGCGAGCTTAGCTCTGGGGCCAATAAACCGAGTAATTTTTAAAACTGGCGAATAAACAACCCTAACGTTGTTACACCAGTTTTTACTGTCTAAATTGTACATTAAACTATATGGGTTGTGACGCATTATGTATCCGGCGTTTATCAGTTCGAACGAGAAGGAGTGATCTTCTGCCCAATCCCAGTATAGAGCCTCGTTTTGTTTGTGTTCTAGATAAATGTGTTTTTTGCATACAATAGACTGACCGTACATGACGATGCTTTCGTACCAATCTCGGGGATCTAAAGTGGCTGTAAATTGGAGGATAATTTTATTGAAAAAACGTGACTTTTTTTTGTATAGCAGAAAGTAATTGTACTCCCAATGGTTGCCCAGAAGACCAGTGTTTTGTTGGATTTGCTTAACATTTAGAACTTCAAAACAGTTGCCCCATTTTTTCATACCTGAATACCAGTTTTTATCCAATACTAGGCGGTTATGTAAGATGCAGATGTTTTCATACTTGGCTCTCTCACAGATCAGGTTTTTTTGTCTGGTAATCCATTTTTTATCTCGTCGTTGATTAAATGGAATATAGATAAAGTCAGGTTCTTCTCGATCATAGTATGTACCGCAAACGATAATTTCGTATTGAGGGATGCGCTGGGCTCTAATGGATGCGATTATTTCTTCCATCCAGTCTCTCCTTTTGCCATCAGTGATAATTCCGAATGTCCACTTAGATATCTCGTCCCCTGGAATGCAAGTTGACTGGGTCTTTCGACAAACGAATCGGATGGAATCAGAATCAGATACGGGAGTTTCTATCGTTGGGGCCAATGGTGGCAGAAGCGTAATAGGATCTAAGTTTATTTTATAGTAATTCTTTTGTTTATCAAGAAAGCCGACTAGTTTTGTGGGGGTAAGATTTCGGGCTTCGTTTCTGTACAAAAGTCCGTGATAGATTATTTCGTATTTATCCTTCCACAGCCAAAGCATATTTTCTTCTAGGGTCTGAAAGTCGCAAAAAGAATTAGGCCTGTAATCAACAAAAAGATAGCCATCTTTTGCCACTAAATTAAACCATTCTTTAAGAAGAACTGGGGTAAATCTTGTGGTATTCAAGTTATCCCCTGAGTAGACGATATCAAAAGACTCGGGGGTAAATTTAGCAGTGGGGCGGTAGAGCTGGTTTAATTCACTTGACCAATGTTTAGCACGTTTAATATTGGGTGATGAGGAAACGTCTAGCATGGTTAACTACTTTTTTCTTGATGATATATATTTTTCGAACTTTGTTTTTTCTTCTGGAGTCCCCATTGTCATCCAGATATCTGCCTCTATGAGAACTGGTTTGGCTTGTGGAATTACAAAGTTGTATACAGGGCACATATAATATTCTCCTCGAATCGTTAAGTGTTGATCCATCATTTGAGAAATTGCGTTAAGAAAGTATTTGCTTTTAGTGAAGTAATAAACACCTATCGCCGCGTGCCGAGAGATTTGCTCTTTCTCGGCGGTGCGCTTAACAAAATTTTGCTCATCCAGTTCCACGTACGAATAACCCGAGTTATCAGAATCTTTGACTGGTATAATGCCACCTAATCCTTCCGAGACTGCGCGTTTTCTAGCTACGGCAAATTGGGAACAGATGAAATATTGGTCGCAATCTGTCTGCAACAGTTCTTCCTCAGGGTCCATGTAGTTTTTGGCCAAGTAAACAGTTTGAGCCGCTCCATGAAAATCGTTGCCAACAATAATCGTGCTCTCTGGGAGATACTGAGAGACTGCTTTGTCTATAGCATAATCCCTAACATGTTCTTCTCGCAGGATGAAGATAAAATCCTTATCCTGAATAGGGATCATTTTTTTTACAGACTCCACTGGCCAGTGGAACATGGGTTTACCAGCCACGGAAATCAAAGGTTTGGGAACGTCAAAACCAGCATCAGCAAACCTCGATCCTTTGCCTGCCATGGGAATAACGATTTTCATTTTGGTGTTTTCTCTAGGTGGTCAATATAAGAACTAATTTCCTCTGGACTGCCAAGAGTGTGGATAATTTTGGAATGAGACACGCCGATATCTTTCTTCGCAGCCAAGTATTGATTATACACTGGCCCTACATAAAACATGTGTGTATACTCCACTCTTTTATTCTGGGAGATCATTTCCGTCGTATACCTGATAAATTCGTTACCAGACGAAAAATAATATAATCCCATAGTGGCTCCTCCTTTTATTTTCTCTAGGGATTTTTCTTTAAGCTGGACAACAGCACCTTCACTCATAACCACGTACCCCCAAACGTTACTCACGTGATTTCTGTCTATAGGGATTATTCCTGAATAGCGGTGGGACGAGATGTCTATCGCCATATTAGGTAGCTCCCTGATGATATCCCCTAGATCGATTAATATTCCTTCGTTGGTACTCACAATCTCTTTGGCTTCCAGAATACTATTAGGCGCTCCCTCGCAGACTTTATCTATGACTGCAACAGTAGTAGAATTTCCAAAGAATTTCTTCAGTTTCCTAGAGACGTTATATTTATGTTCATGTTCAAACAATACGACAAAATATAACTTTTCCAATGGGAATTTATTACTTGCGACTACTCTATAGATTAAAGGTTTGTCTCCAAGCATAATAAGCGGCTTGTAGATACCAAGCTTCTCAAATCTAGCGTCTTTCCCAGCAAGAGGAATAATAGTTCTCATTTCAGTTGCCTTTTTAGCATATAAGGAAAATCTGTACAAATTCCGTCCACACACCAGGCGATTAATTCTTTCCAGGTAAAATCGTAGCCGGCGTACGCTCTGGGGTGCAATATCTCGGGAGCCCTGTGAATATCGGGGGACACAGCATAAAAGGTTCTGCCTGTTCTTTTGACCGTATTAATAAATTTTTGACTGTACAAATTACGAATCTCAGCGGCCCAGACAATATCAAAATCTAAATCTCTAACTTCGTCCCAAAGATAGACAGTGGGTTCGAATTTTTCCTCGGAAATGATGAAGGCAATTTGAACTTTGGGATTTATCTTGCGAAGATAACGTGCAGCCTCGATAGTCAGATCAAATACAAAAGCCCGATTAAATAAATTATATTGAGTGAAATATTGAGACACTAACTCCAATCCAGTATGAGTTTGACTATCAGCTTTAAGATGGACGGCGGTAAAAAGCTCCTGGGGGTAGTTCTTTAACAGTTGACAATACTGTCGAAACGAAGCGAGACCAACTTTTAAAAGCTGAGAAAGGGATTGGGAAGATACAGGAACATCCTTTCGAAATAGCCGCTGAAGATTGTCTTCGTGGATAATCGCAAAATCATTATCAACAGTTAGACGCAGGTCGGTTT
Organism: Candidatus Amesbacteria bacterium GW2011_GWA1_47_20; assembly: GCA_001002405.1. Classification (GTDB taxonomy): domain Bacteria; phylum Patescibacteriota; class Microgenomatia; order CAZETR01; family Amesbacteraceae; genus GWC2-45-19. The sequence continues at coordinate 19,059 of LCOA01000001.1, read as the reverse complement.
CAACAGAAAAGTGCGAATTTAGGGCGGATTTCAAGGCTGCCAGGCTGTTTTCCGAATATTTGTCGAAGACTCCGCGATGCGCAAATATTTTCATCTCACACGGGAAACGAAATTAAAATTCGACCCGGAGCATGGGTCTCAACAGCAAAGTCAAATGCTTCCTTGAGATCTGTTGCAGAATTGATAGTAAACTGACGTGGGTGGATGAACTTTTGCAGATACTTTTGCATCTTGTAATCCGCCATATATGTTAGGCTCTGTTTGTAGTCGAAATATGTTGAGCGAGTTAGCCCTTTAATTGTGACCCCCCAGTTAACCAGTTTACTTACAGCTAATGACGGACGGGAATCACTTATACCGATAATTCCAATAAGCGATCCAGGAGCGCAAAGCTTTAAGCACACATCTAGCGTCCGTTGCATTTCAGGTCCGCCAACCGCCTCAAATATAATATCTGCTTGGCCTTCAACGTCTTGGGTATCTGTGTTAATCGTGTTAGCAAACTCGGAAAATTTAGCTAATTTACTGTCCCATATTCCGTACACAGTTAGAAGGGGTTTAGGAAGTTGATAATAACTATGGAGCACCATGGCAAGAAGGTAACTCATTGTTCCGTCTCCGACGATGGCTATTCGATGATAGTGCTGAGGGATTACAGTATTAAGTGAGTGGAAAATTATTGACAGAGGCTCAACTAAACAAGCCAAATCATCACCGACATTGTCTGGAACAGAAACTAACAGTTCTTTAGGATACGTTAAATAGTGCCTGGCTAGTCCGTCAGCTGTCGAACCCATATAAGGAAGTCCGGGATATATGTTCTCGCGACCTTTAAATTCCTTAGGAACTTGGGTAAGATCCCCAGCAACGGGAACAACCCTTTTTCCTGTCGCCAGATTAAGACACACCCCTTCATGAAGTGGAATAACAGGTAAACGCTGTTTAAGTTTTTCTTTGGCTTTCTGTCCCAAATAGTACTGAAGGTCTGACCCACAAATAGCGGATTTAAGCGTTTTAAGGACGGCTTGTCCTTTGGAACCAAGGTGGAAGGGTTCAACTCTTTTTCTGAAGACGAACGGCTCCGTTAGATAATAAGCAGTGTTTTTCTTGAAGGGATTATTTTGCATCATGAGATTCTAATCACCGTCTTGAGCGTCTTACCGGCTTGAAATAGTTTAATCGCCTTGGAAATATCTTTTAGGAGGAGCGTATGGGTGATTAGGCCTTTTAAGTTTATGCGTCTGTTGGAAATTAATTTCAACGCCTCGATAAATTGACTCCGGTTAGAAGCGTAAGATCCATAGATCTCTAACTCATTGTAATGTACAAGGTTGGTTGGGATATATCCCCCATCTGTGCCTTTGGGTAATCCAGCAAAAAATGAAACCCTTCCCAAAATGGCGGCTACTTCCACTGATAATTGCTGAGCAGCGGTATCGGGTGCAGCTACAATAACCACACTTGTCCCGTTCCCTTTAGTAAGTTTGAAGATTTTTGATTTAGGATCAGTTTTTGATGAATTAATAAACACGGCGTTTGGTAAAACTTTACGAGAAAGATGTATTTTCGACTCAAGTAAATCTAACATAATAATCTTACGCACCCCTTTAGATTGGGCTAAAAGAGCGTGCAAGTTTCCAATTGGGCCACAACCAATAATGACAACCGTGTCCCGGGGACTAATATTTAGCTTATCTTGACCATTGATCACACAAGATAAGGGCTCACAAACGGCTGCCTCAATATCTGTAACGTGAGATGGAATCTTTATTAGCACCTTTTGCAACACTGCTTCCAGGGGGATCAGACAATATTCAGCAAATCCTCCATCGGTGTAATACCCAATAGAATGGCCCTCCTTGGTTACTTGGTAACACATGTTTGCTCGACCAGCTTGACAGTATTCACATATGGTACATCCTACGGTAGTTACAACCACAACCCTATCCCCCACTTTTAGGTCAGTTTTTGTCCCAGACCCAATTGCGCTGATAGATCCCATTATCTCGTGTCCTGTAATGCGGGGCGGTTTGACTACACGATGGCCGTTAGTAAAAATTTTGTAATCTGTTCCACAAAAGCCACAAGTGTGGACCTTTAAAAGTATTTCTCCCTTCTTAGCAACTGGTGTAGGATAATCAGTTACGTATTGATAGTTATTTGGGCCACGATGGATCACTGCATTCATAATCAATGATTATCTCTCTCAATGTGGGAATAGGCAATAGTTGTGTATAATTTACTTATGAAAAACAAGTACTTAAACATAGGTGTAGTGGCAGAAAGTCAGAAAGAGCGGCAAAGCAGAATGAAATATTTGAACTATCTAGATAAATATTGCCGTGCTGGACGAAAAGTTCTAGATATGGGCTGCGGGGACGGAGTGGTTGGAGAGTATTTAAGAAGGCGGGGGCTTGAAGTATTGGGTGTAGATACTAATTCCGAGTTGATTGAAATCGCACGTAAGAATGGTTGCAAAGCAATAAAAGGGGATGCGATGAATTTTATAAATACTTCTAGAAATATCTTCGATATATATTTAATGCTAGATTTCATCGAACACCTGGAAATCTCGAGCTTGGAAACAATATTAGACAGGATACCAGGGCGTTCTGTAGTGATTATTAAAACTCCAAACGTTGATTGTTTAATGGGTGTAATCGCATACCTCTCTATGCCGTCACATAAGCAACCCATTGCAAAATCTGTCCTTAAAAATTTATTAATACAAAAAGGGTTTGAAGTAAAAAGTATCTTTTCTGTCGATTTTCTACTTAGTCCCATTTTCTCTCCAAAGTTAATATTCCCTAAAATATTAATTAAACTTTTTCCTGCCGTTTTTGATGGAGGAAACTATGTGTGTGTAGCATTAAAGAAACGTTGATGTAGTTTCACTTCCTGGCGTATATAAATATCCAATTATCATAGAGACCAACTTCTTTGGAAACAGGAGGAAGGGCAAGATTAAACGAAATATTCTTAAAACCAACATACCTTAAATCTTCTCTCACTTGTTTAAGACTTTTTGGAGTAATTACTACGTCATAAGTCCCGTTTGTGCCATTGGCGTCATAAGGATTCTCACGCCAACAGGAAAATGAGTGCCCTGGAGGTAATTTTTTAAGGTTTTTCTGAAAAACCATTTGCAAAGATATCTGTCCTCCGATCTTTAAAACACGAAGAAATTCTCTTATGAGATTCATACGAGTTTTGTGGATAGGTATATGATGAAGTGCTATTGTGGTGTAGACTAAGTCATATGTGTCCGAAGGAATACCTGCTAAGTCGTAACCATTATTGACGAAGTACTTAGTTTTGGAACGAATATTTTTAGTGTAAATTTTTGCTTTTGTAATGTTGTTTTCAGAAATATCTACACCATCAACTCGATTAACAAACTTACTCATTCTGCGAACCATTCTGCCAGGTCCACAACCAAAATCGAGGGCTATGATGTGTTTAGTGTTTTCAGAAAAGGGTTTAAGCAAATATTTTTCATAGTCATAGCTTTCATTCGCCTCAAAATGACCCACAACCAAATTTTTCTCGTCTATTCTGGCAAAGTGTTCATAATATAACTTTTGATATATGGCGTATATTTGGGTGTTTTTATATCCTGTCACACGGCATAAAATTCTGAATAAAGTCGGAGATAATCCCCAGATAAGATATAAATATTCCCTATGCACCAAAGCATCTAAAAAGACAGATGTTTTTCGATAAAGTTCGTGTATCGTATTAGCGCTCATATAATCCAAGGTATTGAGAGATAACGATTCTATCCCAATCATACTTTCTTTTAATTTCTCTTCTAGCCGCTTTTCCAAACCTGTCGACAAGTTTGGGATGTGAAATGAGATAGTTTACCTTGCCTGTTAGACCAGCCACATCTTCTTGTTCAACTAGGTAGCCAAACTGGCCATCTTTGATAATCTCATTTGAGCCATCGTTTTTACTGGTAATAATTGCTAAACCACAAGCCATTGCGTCAAGATAAACCTGACCCCAACTTTCTGCCCGACTCATGCTTACTAAAACGTGTGACCTTTGATAATACTTTTCCAGATCAGCGTATTTCACAAAACCGGCAAAGGTAACATGGGAGTCAATATCTAATTGACAGGCTAGGTCTTCAAGCTCCGATTTTTGAGGTCCATCGCCAATAATTGTCAAGTGAACTTTGGGATATTTCTCAATGATTCTAACCAGAGACTTAAGCAATAGTTCTGTTCCCTTACGTTTAGTAAGATAACCTAGAGTTAACAAGTGGAAAATGTGGTTATTTTTCTTGTTATATGGAGTAAAACTGAATTTTTGGGTATCTATGCCGATGGGAATCACGGTGATTCTGGGGGATGGAACTCCAAATTTAATAAGTTCTTGTTTGGCTACTTCATTAAGAGCTATAACATGATCCCCTCGCAATAGAGTAGCTTTGGATAAAAGGGCAAACAAAGGATCAAAAAAATTAATCAGGAGATTAAATACAGGATTTTCATTAGTAGCAAAAAAGGAATTTTTTTTTAAATCTTTGTTATCGTAGTCGACGGAGACCATAACCGGCCCGATTATCTTCTTAATTTTCAGACCCGGGATGAGAAATAAGGGGTTGAAGGTGCGACCGATACGAAAAGGAAAAAGGTGATGGACAATAGTGTAATGCTGTTGAGTAATGAGTCTGAGAGAAACCAATGTGTAAAAGGATATGAGTTTAAAATTGTCCCAAATGGAGGGAAAGAACGGCTTGGAGATAGAATACCGATAGTGCAAACTGGGCAGGTCTGGTTGTTCATCTAGCTTGGTGAGAGCTACAGCTTGTGTACCTGGCAAAAATTTTGAGATGCGAGTGAAGATGTCTGCTGCACAAATCATCTCGCTGCCGTAATTTTTACCGTAGAAATAGTGTATGGGAGCAAAAAGGACTTTCACGGAGATTGCAGTTGCATAAACTCTAAACCAGCTTGAAGGGAGAGGGGGCGACTGCTCAACCCCTCAATCATTTTTGTAGTAGCAAAGGTTGTATCTGGCATTCGAAGGGCTATACCAGGAAAATAATCACTTGAAACGGGCTCTAATAGCCTGTCGTCAAAGCCGAAAATTCGGGCAGTTATTAGACCGAATTCATAGCGATTAACTCGATCTCTACCTGCTAGGTGAAAAATTCCGCTTTTTCCGAGCTTAATTATTTTCCATATGTTTTCCGCCGCCTGGAGATTGTAGATGGGATTAACGTAAGTATCGTTAACTAGCTTTGTAGGCTCTGCCCGGCGAAGCCTATCTAGAAGCCAAGTAACGGCATTAGAGCGTTGGTTGGAGTTATTCCAACCATACATTAAAGTCATGCGCACTACAACATTTTTGGGATTAGCCTTTAAGACCGATCTCTCACCGATTACTTTGGTTCGTCCGTAATAGTTTACAGGGTTGGGAGGATCAGTCTCGGAATAAGGGGCGTTGAGACCGTTAAAAACTGCATTAGAAGAGGTAAAGATAAGTTGGCAGTTATGCTTTGTACATGCCCTAATGACGTTTTGGGTACCGAATACGTTTACTTTTTCAGCCTCTTTGGGATTTTTTTCGCAGTAATCAACATTACCAATTGAGGCGGCATGGATAACTATCTCGGGTTTGATTTTGGCAAAATTATCAGCAACTTGCTGGATATTGGTGATATCTATCCGGTGATAACGACGTTCTTTGTCTAAAGGAAGATCCTTGGAATATGAGGGGAAAATTTTAAAACTTCTGGGAGCAGTTGCTAATAACCCTTTTCCTAGCAAACCTGTGCTTCCTGTAATAAGAATTCTTTTTTCAATCGCCATAATCGTGAATTATACCTCTTTTGACGCAGTTGAAAGATCTCGGAGACGGGGATTGGTGCGATCACGATCGGAGATAGTGGGGTTCTTGATAGGCCAAGGGATAGCTAGGTCTGGGTCATTCCAAGCTACAGCCCGAGTATCTTTTCCATCGTAATAAGCGTCGACTAGATAAATGTAATCAACCGGTGTATTACCGATGACACAAATCGAGTTCGCAAGTCCTTTGGAAATAAATAGAGCATTACGATTGGTATCGTTAATTATAAAAGTCTCGCTTTTTTTAAATGTAGAAGAATCAGGACGAATGTCGACAATGGCAATGAAAATTTCACCAGATACTGGGTAGACCAATTTATTCCAGTTCTCGGCATGTAAGGCCCGGATGACATTAGGAAGTGAGCGAGAATGATTCCATTGGACAGGATGGAAGGAATATCCGAGAACGTCCTCCAGTTCATTAAGATGGAAAACCTCACGAAAAAAACCTCGGTTGTCGGTAAATGTAGGCCGCTCGAGAACAAAAAGTCCGGGGAGAGACGTAGGTTTCACAAATTGATTAGCCGTCATTGGATTAAATTTTACTCTCTCTGGCTCTAATTGACAATATTAGGAGAACTAAGAGAGTAGTTAACAAGCTAGCAAGAGAAATTGTAGAACCATAGACAACGTATTTTTGGGGAGTGAAAAATAGGCGAGCAGTGACAGGTTGAGCATGGGGTGGAAGAGAAAAGCTATTAAATAGTTGCTGGAATTTTTCTGAAACGTAGCTTTGGTCATTTACAGTGAGCGTCCAGGCTGGATGGTAAGCGTCTGTGAAAACTAATTGAGAAGCCTCATCCGTGGGGGGAAGCTGGATCACGTATTCTGACGACGATAAACGCTGATAATGTACTGGGGAGGGCCCGATTAAAATCAGGGGTTTAAAATTTGAATTTTCGTAGACCACAATTTCCGAGGTTCCCGCACTAACGCGTGAGAGATATGGGACCCCATCCAAAAAGTTAAGAAGATACTCCCTATCTGGAAGGCCATAGTTGACAAAGACATCGTCGTCATTGGCTTTGTCCTCTAGGGGAACAATAACGTATTTAATATTAAGAGAGTCAAGTAGTTCATTGGAGTTAGATTGAACAAAAAGGTCAAAAAATTGATGATTAACATCTCCTATTAACGAGCTTTTGTTTGGAGCTCTCACATGGCCTTGTGAGGATGCCATCATTGGACCTAGGATGTCAAAGTAAACCGTGTGAAGATCAATCTTAGGATGGATGTCACTATAATATCCCCACATACCTGCTGCTGGAATCCAAGCAGTGCGGAAAAAATCCTTTTGACCATGAAGAAAGTCCTTAAGAACGATAAAGTCTTGAGGTCTAGTTTTCGGGATAAATAAACCGCCTATTTGACCTGTGATTAGAGGTTTAATGTTCCATAAAAATAACGCGCCAATCCCCGCTGCAATTAACAAGGATATAATCTTATACGATCTGAAAAAAGAAACTAGAAAAGCTATTAATGCTGAATATCCGATCGAAAGAATTAAAAAAAACTTACTGGATTCTCTAAAAGCGTTGAAACCTGGGAAATGTTGAAACAGCCAGAGATATAAATTTGGGAATGGGCTGTCTGATTGTTTAGTAAGCAATATCCCCAGAACACTAATAAATAGGAAAAAATACGCCTCTTGGCTCTTGGTATTCAATATAAAGCCCAGAAGGGCCAATGTGGGAATAGTCCAAAAATAAACAGGAATTGGTTGCACGACTCCATTTGCGTATCCATGGCCAGCAGTCCACCAAGGTGAAAAAAACGCTATCGATTGTTTAAAAGATGCGTACTTGTCTCCAAATAAAGGTCTGGAGAAAGCAGGGTTGGTCTGAATTGATCCAGTCATTAAATAGGGAAAGAGCCAATACGAAGTGGCGAACGCTAGAAATATGAATGGCAAGGCAGTATGATAGAGAGTGCGTATCAGATTTTTTGAATAGTTCTCCTTTTTGACAACAAAGTAGAATATTAGATAGAAAAATAGAACAAAGGCGGTAACATAAAAAATTCTAAATTCATAAATTGATTGAAGAAAAAAAATTAACCCAGTTACTAATCCTAGTCTAATACTTTTTTTCTCTAATGCCTTGATAAACATTAAAAAGCAAACGGGAGCCAGGGCGTATGCAGCGCTAATTGAGAGGCTCCCGGTCTGAGTAAGTAGTGCATTAACATTAAACGAGTAAATAATTGACCCAATTATGCTCGATAGGTGTGATCTTGTTATATCTCTAATAAGTAAATAACTACCTAATGCAGGAATGAGAGCGACAGGAACCAAGAAGATTAATTTTGATACTAGGCGTGCGTCAAAACCCAATTGGGTAAGCGCTCCAAAAACCATGTAAATCGGGTATTGAGAGAAAATAAGGTCGATTTCACCCAGACCCGTTCCATACATTGACCAAATATTCGGAAAGTTAGCATAACTTATCCATGACTCTTTAAATCTGGTGAGTAACCTGGCGTCACCCCAACCGAAATATGAGTTTTTAAAAAACCACTGCCAGTGGGAAACAACTGATATGGTCAAAATGACCGCAATACAAAAGGCCGTCGTCTTACTAATGGTGACTCTCATTTTTTGAAAAATTGTCCTATATAGAGGCAGTTTGCATTTGCGTAATGGCTGTCGTAACCATCGCATAACTGAATCTCGGTAAATTGAACTTGTTTCCAATCATTCAAATATGAGATACGCTGCAGATAGTATTCGTTCGTGAAAGGCATTTTGTGAGTCATTATTAGTTTATGGAGAAATTCGTTAAATGAGGTTGGCACCGTAATAAAAAGCTGCCCACCAGGAGCCAATAGTTTTTTCAAGTTTTTAACTGCTGCAATAAACTTTTTCGGAGATTGTTCTTCTCCATAATCGTGCCCTATATGTTCGAACGTCGAAATACTAATAATTATGTCATACCTTTTTTGCGGGTTAAAACTCACTATATCTTCATTTATCACTCGAGGTACGATTTCGTATTTGTCCACAATGTCGTGATCAACATTGAAATAGTGTGATAAAACATTCCCAACTTCCAAAATGCTCTTGCCTTGGTACTTGTCTACTAGTTCTTTGGCTATTGGAATTTCCACAATTCTTTCGCCCGCTACAGTTCTATTGTAGGAGTGATAAAAATATTTATAAGTTGTTCCTTGAAACTCAAAACACCTGTTTGCCCGAAATATTTTGTAATATATTAATGCAAAAAAATCCACAATACTTCGAAAAATGGGATTGCTTCTCGAAAGGTTGATTATGAACCAGTAAATATTTTTGGGTGCGTTTTTTGACATAAATGCAGTTGAAATGGATAGATATTTAAACTATTATACATCTACTTTATGAGTATTTATTATGAAAAATATTGGCAAGAAAAGGAAAAAGATGAGCTAAATGACTTTAAGTACAAGTGGCCAAAGATAAAAGAGGTTTTCCCAAAACTAGTAAACGGAAAGATTTTGGATTTTGGTTGCGGAGCAGGCCGGCTACTACAGGAAATTGTTAAATCTTTTCCTAACAATCAATATGTGGGGACCGACCTATCACAAGAAGGGTTAAAAAGAGCAAAAACCAATCTTCCCAATATCAAGTTTGTAAAGACGGAGGGTGGAAAGAGATTACCCTTTTTAACGAGCGAGTTTGACACAATTTTAGCTACAGATGTTATTGAACATGTTTATGACGTTTCAACCCTATTGTCTGAATGGCATAGGATATTAAAGCCAGATGGAAAAATTATAATTAGCACCCCTTATTTTGGATTTATAAAAAATATAATTGTAGATATGATTGGCTTTGAAAAGGTATTCGACCCCACTGGTCCTCACATTCGTTTTTTTACAGACCAGTCTCTTAAAACTACTCTAGCAAAGCATGGTTTTAAGGTCTTGCAAACTAGCCACTTTGGAAGATTTTTTCCTATATCTCGAGGAGTATTAATGGTAGCTAAAGGAGTAAAATGAAAAATAAATCGATTGTATATGTGAATTACTCCCCCTACGAAAACTCCGGGAAAATGTTGGATTTCCTCCTAGAAAACTTTAAGTATGTTTTTATGTTCTCTATCGGCTTTCATGATTTGGGAGTAAATAACCCAAAAAACAAATTGTTAATATACATCAGAGGAAAAATTGTAGAAGAAAAGCCTTTTTACCATATGCCAGTGCCCAGAAGTTTAGTTTTCTTGCTTCTTCCTCTAAGATCTGTCCTCAACTTATTCCAAATATTCTCAGCCATTTCTTATTCTACAAAAAAATATATAAAAATTGATTATTTCCTTTCGGTAAATGCGTTTACAGCCTGGATTGGTTTGATATTAAAAAAGCTTAAATTGGTGAGTACTACTGTTTTTTGGATCTGGGATTATTACCCCTTAAAATATCCCGACCCGATAGTTGTTCTAATGCGATGGCTTTATTGGCAATTAGACAAAACTGCGACATTTTCGGACTGTGTCGTCTATCTCAATAATCGTTTAGTAAAAGTCCGTCAAGACGCTGGGATGATTCTTCCTGACAAAAAACCGCTTGTGGTCCCCATTGCTACAAACTTGTGTCGCAGATCTGAGAGAAAACCCCTTCCTATTAGATTAGGATTTTTAGGAGTTCTTAAGAAGAGTCAGGGACTTGATTTATTATTTGATAACGCTTTGGATATAATCAGTAAGTTTCCTAGTATCAAAATCGAGATTGTGGGCTCAGGTCCAGATGAACAATATTTTCGCGCCCGCGCTAAAATATCTCCAATTCCTTGCCATTTTCATGGATGGTTACCTGAGGATCGGGCCAATAAGATTTTATCCAAATGTACAATTGGGATAGCCCCATATTTACCAGAAGAAAGAAGTGTTGCATATTATGGAGACCCCGGGAAAATAAAAAACTATTTAAGTGTTTGTTTACCTGTTGTTACAACCAATGTTTTTGATTTTTCAAAAGAATTAGAAACAAGTGGAGCCGGCATAATAATTGGCTATAGCAATCCCCAAAGCTTAATAAAAGCTATTGGAGAAATTACAGATAACTATAAAAAATATATTGAGTGCGTAATAAGCTTGAGCAAATGTTTTTACTATAAAAAATTATACATTAAAATGTTTAACTAAACTATGACCAAAAGCTGTCCAACAATTTCTATAGCCATTCCCACCTTTAATGAGGGGCCCAATATTAAACGCTGCTTGGATTCAATATTTAGGCAGAAATATCCAGGTAAGCTTGAGGTTTTTGTAATAGACGATAATTCTATTGACAATACAGTCGCAATTGCTAAAAAGTACCCCGTTGTCATTCTGAAAAATGGGACCCACGATTTGGGAATAGGTAAAAAAATCGGATTTGACCAAGCAACGGGAAAATACTTTTTATTTATGGATGCAGACATTGATCTATGTGGAACGAACTGGTTTACCAAACTTATTAACCCCCTTGAGGCCGATTCAACTCTTTGTAGCTCTTTTACTGGTTATTATGCCTATCCAGATGATAAACCTCTCAACAAATATATTACTTTGGATTTTCTTCAAAGAGACCCATTGTTTATTTGGTTAACCCCTTCCCTTAACGAAGTAGTCATTGAAAAGAAACAACAATGGTGGGTATGTAAATACACACTTACTAAAATGCTAACATCGGGAATGTGTGTCCACCGCAAATCTCTTTTGGATAAATACGTAAAAGATAAACAAAAATTTATGGAACTTGACACTGTAGCAATTTATGTCAAAAACGGGCACGACCGGTTTGCCTATGTACCCAATGCGGGGATGCACCATCCGTTTATTGACACTCTCCGAAGATTGGTATTTAAGAGAGTGAGAAATTTATCAAATATGTATTTTGATCAGAAGGATGCTAGGCAGTGGACTTGGATAGACTGGAGTAAACCAGCTGATCTTTTAAAAATATTTATTTGGGTAATTTACGCAAATTCTATTATATTGCCATTTTTAATGGGAATTTTTAAATCGATTAAACATAAAACTTGGGTTGCAATGTATGAATTACCCTTTACCCTAATTACAACCAATCTTCTAATATGGGGTTTTGTGTCAGCAAAAAACGGCCGAAAATTATTGACTAGAGTTTTTGCAAATTAAATAGTTTTCTAACACTAAATATTCAAGTCCAGAATTCTCAAAAGCATGTATTGCTTCTTGGGGACCCAGGACTATCGGTAAACCATGGAGGTTAAACGACGTATTTAAAACTGCTCCAATACCCGAAAGTTTTTCAAATTCAGAAATAATTTTATGATATCGTGGATTCCAGTCCTTATCTACCAATTGTGGCCGCACAGTAAAATCGGAAGGATGTATCGCAGCATTGATTTGTTTTTGAGCTGTTATTGTCGAATTAAAGGTCATAATCATATAAGGTGCAAGAATATTTTTAAAATTAATAACATATTTCTTACCACGTTCTTTGAGAATTGATGGAGTAAATGGCATCCAGAAATCCCGCATTTTCATCTGATCATTTATTATTCTCACTGTATCTATGTTGGATGGATTGGCTAATATACTACGGTTACCCAAAGCCCGGGCGCCCCACTCCATTCTTCCTGCTAAATTTGCCACTATTTTATTGCTAGCCAGAAGTTGTGCGATTTCTTTTTCTATTTCGCCAACATATTTTATTTTGTATTTGGAAAAATAATGGTTCTTCATTAAAAACTCTTTTATTTGAGTATTAGTGAAAGATGGACCTAAATAGAGTGAACCCAGGGATTTGATATTTGGGACAATTTTATTTTGGCGACAATAATCCATATAGCCTAGATAACAAGCCCCTATTTGAGTCGATTCGTCGCCTGCACTTGGACAAGGAAAAAATTTCCTAAGTTCTGATATCTCACTAATCTTCAAATTGGCTTTAACATTCATCGCTACTCCGCCTCCGATACAAACAGTTGTCAGTCCTGTCTGTTTAATAGCCGCTTTCACCCATTCGCAAATCCGGTCTTCGGTCAATTTTTGAAATGCCCCAGCAATATAATCAAAACGTTGTTCTTTCATTTTGGTATGCAAAAACTTCGAAATATAATGAACGTCAAACTTGGATTTGAAACGCAGAGGATTGTAGGGATCCAAAATAATTAAATCTTTTATTTTTCGAAACACCGGGCTTACACCATAGTCTTTTGCATATGGAGCCAAACCCATTACTTTATATTCATGCTCTCCTCGCTTCATCCCCAAATACCCCGTAACTTCTTGATATACTAGACCTAACGAGGCATTCGCTGTAGTTTCTGCTAATCTTTCCCATTCTCCATTACGCACCGTACTAACCGATGCACAAAGTAAATCTCCTTCGCCGTCTATAGATAGGACCAATGCGTCCTCATGATTAAATGAACTAGCGTAATAAGCAGCTGCTGCATGCGACGCATGATGTTCGTAATTATTAATTTTGGATACATCAATTTTTAAATATTTAGCTATGAATTTCTTTTTTTCAGAAATTGTCTTTCCGCATATTAATCTAAATGCTATCCGGTACAAAGGTCTTGCTAGATTGTTTAAAATTGGAAACTGATATTCTAAGCTGCCCCACAGACTGCGAACGGATCCAAGGGGGATATAAAGAGCGTTGGCTAATTTTAATATTGGGTCGTTGTTTAAAACCACATTCTCACTAAATACCGGCAGCCCCCATCGCAAGGGAAGTACCACCATGGCCAAATCTTTTCCTGTTATACCCTCGGATTTAAGTAAATAGTCAATTGCTTTATAGGGAAAACCTATATAATTTTTGATCGCTAGAAATCTTTCCTCACTAACAGAACTTATTATCTCGCCATTTTTTAAAAGAGATGCAGTGGCACAATGGCCGTCATGGATTCCTAAAATATATATTGGTTTAGTCATAATTTTGTTAAAATTTTGTTCCATAAATATCTAGTTGCAAGTTTCGTGGCACCTTTTTGAAGTTTTTGATACTGTTGACGAGAATAATAATTTATAAAAAGATTACTTATATTTTGATTATTTGTAAATATTAATCCGTTATGAGCGTGGGTAATCAAATTGTCCAAACTACTACCAGTACGCGCTATTGTTGGCGTCCCCATAAGGCCCGCTTCCAAGACTGTCAGCCCAAAGCCTTCTTTGTAAGATGGGTGCAGTAAAAAATGGCACTGGGCTAACAGTTTATATTTGGCCTCTTCGGTCAGTCTTCCGCAAAAGGTGACATTTTTGCTTATTTTTAAGTCAAATGCCAGATTTTTTAAAAAATCTAAATATTCATTTCCTGCCAAGCCAATAATATACAGATGAAATTTAGGTAATTTCTTCGCTATATCAGCAGCAGCAGCAATCGCCGATTCAACCCCTTTCATTTTTACCAATCTACCCAAGAAAACAGCTGAGGGAAATGAAAATTTCTTAACATTTGGTCGTTTTTTAAAATCAATTCCTAAGGGGAGAATTTTAATATTGGAGTTTTTATTTAAATCAAATATATCTTTCTTGGTATTTTGTGATATGGCCCAAGTTTCGGTATTGTGGTAAACGTAATAAATAACTTTTTCTAGGAATTTACCAATTAAACTAATTGGGAATGGAAACATTTTGTCCCAAATGGGTCCCGCCACTTCACAAACCAAAAGCACATTTCTAGCTCTGGAATAAAATGGGGTAAAAAAGGGCAGGCCGTGAATTTCATCAATAACCATATCTATCTTCTGTGTATGGATTAGACGAAACGCTTTGAGAATCGCTGCGGATAGAAATAGCGGGTACGTAAATATTAGTTCAAACACAGTGAATCCTAAGTTTGGACTCACCCTAATAAATTTAACTCCAGATAACATTTCGTTGCGAGAGCATCCTGGAAAAGTATTGCATATCCAACATACTGAATGACCAGTTCTAGCCCAATGTTTTGCGTATTTGAATGTTATGACCTCTGCTCCCCCGGAGCGAGGATTTTTCGGGTCGCGCCAATCAAGGATTAAAATATTCATTGTGTTGAGTATATTATAACTTCGGAATTTTGGAAGATTGGTAAAAGCATATATTTAGAGATGTCAATATATTGTGGAGAAATAATATAGCTAATATTATTTTCAGACAAGAAATCTTTTGGTTGTAAAGTCATTCCTGAGAAAAATTTGTCCCGGAATTGTTGGCGGGGTCTAGTATCAATACTGGATGATGTTAAAATCATGCTTTCTGCAATGAACACCGGCTTGCTAGACAAGGCCGAAACAACAGCATTGGTGGAATATGATGGGTGGGACAAGACTGTTCCCTGAGGCAATCGGGCTAGAGTATCGAGAGCTTGAACGAAACCACGGGAATAACTTACTGTGTAAGGTGGGTTGAGATATTGGGAGTTGATATAAAGCGCCGAGGGGAGGGAAATTAAAATAAATAGGACAACTACGAGTCGGGGAAAGCGTGAGAGAGAGATGGCTAAAAGCAGACTTAGGAAAAAAACGGAATAATAGCTAAATTGGATGACGTTCCAGCTGCTACCGCTTTGGGCTAGAAGTAGAGGCAAAATAATTCCCAAAAAAGTCAAGATTTTAAGAAGGTAATTTTTGGGAGCAAAAAACCCCAGGAGCCGGGGGCCGAAGTTAATAATTAAAAAGGCCACCACTCCCTGAAAGTAGAGCTTAAAAATGCCCAAATAATTACGAATGGATAAATATGTTTGCCGAGCTAGCTCCCAAGCGACAAGATTAAATCTATCCGGGCTTTCATACATAGATTTGATTATCCATAACGGCTTAAAAATAAAGGTGGCCTGCCCGCCAGGTTGATATAAAAGCCAACCGACAGGAAGAGAAAAAAGCACTGACCAAAGAAACGCGCGAAAAAAATATTTGTTCCGCCAAGAAAAGGCTAAGAGCCCCAGTTCCCAGAGAATCCAGGCGTAAACTTTGAATCCCATGAGCAGTCCGGATATTAGTCCGACTAAAACAGCCGGCCGACGACGGATTAAAAACAGGAGTAAAACCATGAGCAGAATGTAAGAAGAGAGGAGCTGGTAATTTACCAGGCGAGTAGAGTATTCATCCATCCAAGCGATGGAAGGATGGAGATTAACCGATCCTAAAAGTGGGCCCAGATAATAGTAATTTCCTAAAAAATTAACAAATAGGATGGCTAAAACCGCGGGCAATTTTCCGGCTTGGGTCAGAACGAAAAAGTAGACAAGAATTGACAGAATAATAATCATGACTGTCGGGGCAATACCAAAATACAAGATAAAGGGATCTATTTGAGTAACCTTTTGTATTGCGGCTAAGATCAGATTAATAAAATAGTGATAATTCTTAATGACCCTGCCAGAGTAATTTGGATCCATGGGAGGGAGAGAATATTGCAGGCTTTTTATGAGAGCAATATTGTTAACTCCATCGTTGTGGTGAGCTCCAAAAAGTCTGATGTCTTGATTTATGCTTTTGGCGTAAGGTAAAAAAACGCTCCCGTTCCATAACACACTCCCCACAGTTAATATTATAACTAGTAAGTTTTTGTTTAGATTTATGATTGTAATTATAGTTTAAAAAGGCAATGTATAAAAGTTTAGGGGCATATATGTGGCGACACGCGCGCTACCGGAGCTGGATAAGTATTTGGTATCTCTGTGAAGTATTTTGCCAGTAATATCACTGTAGAGAGTTTTTGAGGAAAAACTGGTCGGAACGGAAAGGCTTGGCATGGGAAATTTTGGCCCACAGTTACAAGGACGGAGGTGATCACTTTGAAGGAGAAACTTTAATATGTCGAGAGCTATTAGGTGGTGTTGACCCGGAAATTAAGCTCTGGGTCAAATCTCCATTTACGTTTGCTGTCGTCGTCATAATATCTCAAGATGTGTAGACGATAAAAAATGGCTAGGGTATCAACGGCCATGTTATACGCAAAAATAAAAAGTTTTGAGCTGGTAACAATCGAGTTCTTGCCAAAATCTAATTCTATCTCAACAGGAGCTTCAAAAATCCTTTTGAATCCCAAGTGGTAAGCCACTGCTAATATTTCAATGTCAAATGCGAAGTTTTTGACTATAAGCCTGGGCATTACTTTTTCTAGAACTTCACGACGATAGCACTTTAGACCAACTTGGGTGTCTCTAACGTTTAAGCCAAACAAAGTTCTAACGCCCATTTGATATCCCCAGGACAAGATCCGGCGCTGCCAGGGGTAATTAACTTTAGAGACCGGGTGACGTTTTGAACCGACGATGATGTCTGCGTTATACCACTCAAAATGTTCCAAAATCATGGAGAGTCCATTGGGATTAATATCCATTCCCGAATCGATAAAGGCGATTATGTTTCCCCTGCTTTTGGCCATGCCAAACCGTACGGCGTGGCCTTTGCCTTTATTGGTTGGGTATCCCACCACTTTGACCCCGGGTACTCTGGAGGCGTTCTTGAATGAGTCGTCTACATATCCATCGACTACCGCTATTAACTCGGAGGAATATCGAAGTTTGTTTAGCACTTGTTTGATACGGCGTAAGTCTTTCTCGATAGTTTTCCCTTGTTTATAAATTGGAACTATGATTGATAATTTGGGCTTCATTTTAACTTACCCAATATCCTCGGGCGAAGAGGGATGAAGCTCCCCGGGCTGACGCCCGGGGTATCTTCTCCCTGCTGCTTCGTCGGGAGCGAAATCCCTCCGAAGCAGAAATTTCTTCGCATTCATCCTCGGGCTTACGCCCGCGGTTTTCTGCGAAGGGGGATAAATTAATATTTTCTTTGTGTTTCATCACATTCTAAACTTTTAATAACCACTCGTAGAGTGGAACGACTTCAATATGAAAGCCCTCCCGCTCAATATTTTGTTTTTCTCCCTCGGTCACAAGGATTAATTTGGTGGGTTTTTTCTGTTCGACGGAAGCGGCGGCTAGGGCTCTTAATTCCCGTTCTTTTGAATCTTTTGCATTAAAATACTGTGATACTTGGATTAACGTACTTTCCCTGGGTAAAAAGAAATCTACTTCAAAATCTTGAGTCGTTTTGTAATAATAAATGTCTTGATTCTTTCTTTTTAGCTGTAAGAACACTATGTTTTCCATAAGTTTCCCCTTATTTTCAGAAAAACTGAATCCTACTGACTGGGATAATCCCGTATCAATGCTGTAAATCTTCTTGGCCGCGATCTGTTGTTCTTTAACGGAATACGCATATTTATTAACCACAAAAAACAACCAACTGTTTTCTAGGTGGTCAATATAACTTTTGACAGTATTGACGCTTCCTAACTTAAGAAGCTCTTTGAGTTTATTAAACGAAACCAGGGTAGAAATATTGCTTACCAAATAAAAGGTCAACTCTTTTAAACTTTTGACGTTATCGAGCTTGTAACGGGCCGCGATGTCACGATATAGCACGTCATCATAAAGCGTCTTGTGGATTGCGAGCTCGGGATACTTTAATGCATCCGGAATTCCGCCGGAAGCTAAATACTCACCTGAAAGTTTAAGAAGTCGGCCTCTTTCTTTTGTAGTTAGAACCTTTAAGCTGGGGATCTTTACTTTGTGGAACTGTAAAAACTCCCGGAATGAGAAAGGGAAAAGCTCTACTCTGACAGAACGGCCTGTCAACCGGGTACCCAGTTCTTGACTTAACAATGAAGCATTCGAACCGGTAACAACAAATTTATACCCTTGGTCATGAAGACGGCGGACAAACCGTTCCCATTCCGGCACATTCTGGATTTCATCAAACAGAAACGTCTTTTTTTCTCCATATAGACTAATCAATGTTTCATACATTAGATCAAAATCCTGGACTTGAAAATGCAAAAGCCGCTCGTCTTCAAAGTTGACAAAATAATACTCACCGTCGAGATATTTACTGGCTAGTTGTGCGAGCAATGTGGACTTTCCTACTCTCCGTAAACCAGTGATAACCGTAATTTGAGGCGTTGCGACAATATCACCGAGTTGATCCAAAACTTCCCTTTCAATGCCTAAGTCCCGGGATTGAAAAGCTTCAAACTGCTCTTTTAATACTGAAGATAAAAGGTCTTTCGTCATAATAATGTAACTATACTATAAATAGTTTTCACTGTCAATGAAAACAATTAACGATTTGTTTTCAGTTCAACCTACCCAATATCCCCGGGCGAAGAGGGAGAGAAAAATAATGAAGGCCAGAGCGAAAGTGCCCAGGACGATTTTACGGGCCAGAGGAGAGCGGGAAAGCAATTCTCCTATGAGTAGG